>NC_015164.1:1961250-2288125 GCF_000190575.1 Phocaeicola salanitronis DSM 18170
TCTTTGAATGATAATTGATTTTTTGCTTCCTCTGCATAGGTTTTCATGGCATCACGTAAAACCTCTTTCTTGTCAGCATCTGTAATAGTAGAACTTATATTATAGTTTTCCATAAGGTAAGGAATAATGATGCTATCCACAATTGCGTAATCAAGATTCTTTCCGCCTAAATAATTATCACCTTCCGTATCAAACACCTGCATAATACCGTCTTCCACTTTGAGTAAGGCTGCATCAAATGTACCTCCACCGAAATCGAATACCATCCATAGTCCGTCTTTCTCGTCAGCATTCAAGCCATAAGCCATAGATGCGGCTATCGGCTCTTGCAGTAATTCACATCGCTTGAAACCTGCCATTTTCGCCGCCTCCATAGTTGCAGTCTTTTGGTTTACCGTGAATTTTGCAGGAACGGTGATAACAACAGAAGTTATAGTTTCATCAGTAACAAATGATTTTAAAGATTTCAAGACTTCTGATGATAATTCTTCTGAGGTAAAATCTTTATTAAGATTAGAACAATGATATCTTGTATTTGTTCCCATTGTTCTTTTAAATTCAATATAAGTATTAGAAGTTTCCGTATGCCAAGTTTTTGTGGCACGACGTTTGTCCAGCTTCATCGTATTGTAAGCACTATCGCCAGCCTTGATAGAACCTTTTTTATTAATAGAGATACATGAAGGCATAGTGTCTTTTAATACATCAGTCTTTATAATAACCGGTTCACCTTTTTCCATTCTACAAATCGCAGAATTGGTTGTACCAAGGTCTATTCCATAATCAATTTTTACTCTTGCCATATTTCTTAATCTTAAATGTTTTGACTAACTGTAATTTGCGCAGATTGAATCATTTTGCCATTATAATTGATTTGTGGTTTGACGATTCCTGTAATTATTTGCTTACCTCGTTCCAAAGTTTCATCAGAAACAAAGTTTGCAATCACTTTCATACCTTCATTGTATGGTTTACCAAGCATATCAATAATTTCATAGCCATTGGCTTGAAAATTATCTTTGATACGTTGAACAGCTTTTGCCAACTGTTTATAACCTTTGATAGAAGAATCCATCCGGGAAAGATTCAATTCAATACGTACTATTTCGTCTGCCACTTTCAATGCAAGCGAATGATCAACAGCCGTAGTTCCTTGGTTATTTATTGCCGTAGGTATTTTTATCTGTTGCTCAGCCATTTCAAGCAATTTATTATCTAATTTAATAGATTCTTCCTGCATTTTTGTTTGAGTAATTTGCAAAGTTTCTTGCATTTTTTGAAGTTCATCAATAGATGCATCCCCATTCTTTATTCTATTGAATAACCAATAAATTACAGTAATTAAAATTGCAACAAGAAAAGATACAATTAAAATACCATATAGTGTATAACTTTTTAGAAGCACTTGATTTGCTATCACTGAATTATTAGTCTCATCAACCCTTTGATTCATTATTGCTTTGTCTACTTCATGTCTCTCATTCATTTTTAAATAATCTGAGCATAAACTATCAAGCAAAAAATATAATTCATCATTTTCCAAAGACAAAGAGTTTAGTTGAAAAGATATTCTTTTCATATCTTTACTCAAACGACTTACATCTCTACCTATTGCAGAGCACTCTTCTTCCAAGACTTCATATCGTTTTTCCTTTTCTATTCTTTTTGATGCTTCTTGAGAAATAGAAATTTGAATATTTAACATTGCTATTATTACTATAATTAACTTTTTCATATTATTGTTGCTACATGTCAAACAAAGGAATCGCGTCATAACGATTAAAAGATTCTCCTATTTCATCTACATTCATACTAGCATCGCCTAATTTAGACAAAATTATTTCCACAAATTCCTGCAAGCAGGAAATAGGTCTATTCTTTTTATCATTAAAAATTAAAGATTCATATCCCATCATATCTCGACTACCAGTTATTATATAATTCTTTCTTAGTATAAATTCCTTTTGGGGTTTCAAACCTATAATTACATCAGGTAATTCTTCAAAATCATCTTGATCAAACCCAACTCCAAAACATACTCCATTCTGCTCCACTTCATTACTTTTATTACTATTCTCATTCAAAAAAAAGTATGTTTTTAAAGTTCTAACAGAACAGGCATTATATATAAATAAATATTTATTCGAGATACCAAGCTTATGAAGTAAAGAAAAATCTTCTAACGTTTTAAGAAACTGACGTTTACCTATACTTGTTTT
Organism: Phocaeicola salanitronis DSM 18170; assembly: GCF_000190575.1. NCBI lineage: Bacteria > Pseudomonadati > Bacteroidota > Bacteroidia > Bacteroidales > Bacteroidaceae > Phocaeicola > Phocaeicola salanitronis. Next base: position 1,963,470 of record NC_015164.1, read on the forward strand.
TACTTCTATAACAGCAAGTACAGATTTTGCCGGTAAAACGACTAAAGAATTAGTTTTAAATAATGGAGCGAAATTATAACTATCATATATCAACACATCACATTGATGAGAACATAATTGCCTATCCACAATAAAGCCCTGAGAAATACTAACTTTTTTGGGTAACAGTTTTTCTAATGAATCGCGTAATAAATCTTCTGCAAATTGACCAATCGTTAAATTATGCGCACGAACAAATTGTTTGATTTGCAGCAACTTATTATGCAATTCTTCCACATACAATCTATAATATTCTGTTTGCATACCTCTATGTTAAGAATTATTCCTACGACCATTAAAGCCATGTAATATGTACTACATCAACAACACTGTTTTATAAAGAGAGTATAATACCAAGAAAAACAAAATAGCAATAAATATTAATACAATCCACATTACACTATCATTTTTCTTTTTAAGAAGGTTTTCAGCTTCATGCGCATTTCTTCCTTTAGGAAAGTGTGCTAAATAATCTTTTAGTCTATTTGTCAATTTATATTGTTCAAACAACAAATCATCCGCTTTTGATACATTTCTTCCATTTGGATATTGTACAATATATTCTTCTAAATTATGAGCAGATTTATATTGTTTAAAAATAAGGTCATCAAGTCGATTTTTAATAGAAGATAAATACCAACCATTAGGATATCGTTTTATATAGTCTTTACAACTAGAAATAGTTTCTTTGTATTTCTCATATAAATAAGATTCATACTTTAAAGTATCTTTAAAGGACTGAACCTCTTTCAAATATTTCCCTTCAGGATATTTTTCTATATAATTATTATATGCATGATTTGAAAGTTCTTTTTTAGCATAAATTTCTTTGCACTCATTATAATAATCTTCCTCTGTACGTAAATCTATAAAATCTTCATGCTCCCATTCTGACATAAAGCCTTGAGTTGGAGGAATACGAACCCCCATTTCAGCATAAATATCTCTTGATGTTGAATAATTCTGAAATGGATTGACAGAGAATCCTGAAATCACTGTCATTAGAATTGCTCTTTGTTGAGAATACCATGTATTTACGTATTGTTGTAAAAAAGGTTCTACTAAATATCCTTTAATACTTCTAATGGCTATATTTCTTATATCTTTTATATCAAATTGAGGATCTAATTGTGCAATAAACTTCCTAATTGCATTTTCATTAGGACTCAATCTATTTGTTTGAAATTCTTTTGAAGTATCTAAACGCTCTATATTTACTATAATATTCCAACAAAAACGTAACATCCACATCAAACTAACTAATGTTTCTTTTTCGTTTTTTTGTAACATATTTTTTAATTCATCATTTACATGGCTGTTAAAAGTTTCTATAACAAATCCGAGCAATATATTTGCTATTAATGTTGAAATCTCAATGTAATATTTATTTTGTATACCTAATTTACTCTTAATAGAAACTATAAATGGAACGCAATTAAACAAAGCGTCTTTACATCCTTTAAAAGAATAAAATTCATCATGAAACTTTCGCAATTCTTCTTTAATAGCTTTATCCTCAGCAAAAATTTCCAATGGAGGCAGATTTTTAATAACTTGTTTCAGTATATCCACATTTTCTTTACAACGATCCTTAACCGTCTTACTTACAACTACCGTCATTGCGTAAGATTGAAGTTGCATCGCTTTATAAGCCGCATCCGGTTCGTCAGCTTCATTAAAATAGTCTATGCCACATTGTAAAATCTCAAGACCTAACTTATCTGCAATCATTTGATACTGCAAATCCGTTTCAGATGAGAAAACCTTAAGCTGTTGTAAAAGCCCTGCTGTATCTTTCATCAATTTCACACCAGCATTATATCGTGCTGTAGCACCTTTGCCACGCGACGACTTGGCTATTTCTATAACCGACTGAATTTGCTCTATAAGCGGTTTAACAGATTTTTCTACAACATGACTTTTCCAAGTATCATTCGTAATCAAAGGCAAGATTACATCAGAAGCTATCTCTTCACAAAGTACATCTATAAAACTTAAAGCTATGGATTCAGACAAAGTGTTATCTTCCTTCCCAACAATAGCCAATACAAATTGAACTGCATATTGGGTATAAAGTAGTTCAGCACAAGCAATAGCATTTGAATAGTCTTCTTGAATCAATGCACAAACAATTCTGTTCTGCAAAGAAGAAGCACTATCTTTTTTCATCCAAATATTAATCGCTTCACCCATATTCCCTGCAAATAGATGATTGAAAGCAATATCATCCAAAGGAGTAGCTTTCATAAACCAGAATTGAGCATATTTAATTTGCTCATTAGACAAAGCAAGACTCGCTTCCGCTTGTGCTACCGATTCCGATGTCCTGTCAATAGGAGTCAAATATTGCGACAAATCCAAAGGAAAATCCACGTGTTTTCCTACTTTCAGAAAAGCTTTGAGTCGATTATGATTGGCTACACGTTCTTTTATGGGCGAATTAGAATAAACACCTAATTGCCTATATGGATTATTTATAATAATGTTCATGCCAACTTAATAAACCAGTTAGCCGACTCCTTACTAACTCCCTAAAATATTAATACTTAACTACACACAAAAAACGTGGAGCCAGTCTGTCACTCGTTCCACGCTATAAAGGCCTTCGCATTGCCCGGATTGTCGAAACGAGCAACGCCGAAAGCCCCACGCCGATGTCTGTATATAGTCCACCCTTTCCCTTACGATATAATAAGGTACACTACGGGCTGTACATATAAAACACCCTTGGGGCGTTCCCGTTGCTTTGTTTTTGACAATCCGTAGAAGTTGCGAAGTTCTTATAGCGTCAAAACCAAAGCGTCCAGTAACGCCTTTTTATGTATATGTATCCCACCCGACCCTTCCACATAAGGAATTATCGGCATGGGATTGCTACAAATGTAAACAATAGTTACGAATAAATCAAACGATATTGCCTTTTTATTTGAAAATTCTATCGAACCAAGAAAGAGGCATATACAAAGCCATAAAAAAACTTCGTGTATGCCTCTTCCTTGTTCTTCCACCTGCAATCAGAATCTATTTCGCTTTTTGCGCTTCCTTTTTATCTTGGTAATGAAAATATACCAAACTGGCAATAGCTATCACCATCACAGACACAATAACGGCTCCCATTATTTTTCCTCCTTTTCATAAGGCAAAAAATAATCTTTTCTTTCTGATACACAAAATCTTTTTCTTCAGAATCATATCATAAACATACGATTTATGGGAAAACAATAATCTATTTAGAAGCTGTTTTGAATTTATCGTGCGATGATTTGGGATGAGTTTTTGAGGCATTTCCGCTTGTGTGATGAGGAAGATAGCGGGCTATCTGACGAAGAACAGAAGCGGAAAGGACCAAAAAATCGCCCAAAGCACACACGAAAACGGATACATCAAGACGAGAAAAACTTTTTGGAGAAATTCAAAACAGTTTCTCAAAACAGCTTCTAAAAGTAGTCACGTGTTTAAATAGGTGATGGATGCCTTGCACACTTTCATCCGTAAACAGGCAGGAGGGCAGGAAAGCGCGACAAGTTTCATACCCGGTTTAGATATACTGAAACTTTAGTTTCAGTGCATTTAAACAAAAGTTTCAGCAGGATAAAACTAAAGTTTCAGCATATCTAAACTGGCATGAAACTACCTTAAGCAGGTTAAAGCATCCATTCTCAACGGATTATGCGCCCGTTTATTCCGCTTCGAGATACAGCACCCGGCTGGCATAATCATTCAGCTTGTGATAGTCCACCTTATGCGTGTAAGGGATTTCCAAGCCGTTTTCCATCAAGAACTTGCCCGAATACGCTTTCCCCTCGAACGGGAGAGGCTCGTTATCGATGCGGTTCAACTCTTTGACCCGATACATCTTCGCCGGGTCGAGCCCTGCCATGCGCACACGTGGCAAATGCTGGTTATAAAACGTTTCCATTTTCCACCAATAGAATACCGCCTTGTCTTTCTCGGGCGAAGTATACATCAGAGACGCCACCCCCAAGCGGTCGTAGGGAGAAACCAGACGGTAGATGTCCCCGAACTGCACTACGGGACGAATCATCTTGTAATCGGCTATTGCCTTCCGGCAAATCTCCTTCTCCTCCTCGGTCATGTTCTTTGGCTGGATTTCCATGCCCAGACGCCCGCTCATCGCCACATCGATACGGTATTTGATAGGAACGGTACGGAAGACCTGATGATTGGGAGCCGAACTGATGTGGGACGCCATGGCTATCGCCGGGAAGAAATACGAGGTGCCCCATTGCATGTAAATGCGCTGGAGGGCATCAGTATTGTCGCTCACCCAGAACTCGTCGAACCAAGGCAGGTAACCCCAGTTGGCACGTCCTCCGCCGCTGGCACAAGCCTGGATAGTAAGGTCAGGGTATTTGGCACGGATACGGTTGCATACACTCTCGAAGCCACGATGATACTCGATGTACATGTGGCTTTGGTTGTCAGCGGTCAGGTAATTCGAACCGTGGTTCATAATCGCCATATTGGCGTCCCACTTGATATACTCGATTTCGGGATACTTGCTCATCAGGTCATCCACCACGCCGAACACGAAGTCCTGCACTTCGGGATTGCCGAGGTCAAGTACAACCTGCGTTCCGCCACGTCCCAATACTGGGTCGCGCTGGGGAGCTTTCACAATCCATTCGGGATGCTTCTCGTAGAGTTCGCTCGTAGTATTCGACATTTCCGGCTCTATCCAGATACCGAATCCCACATGATGTTTCTTCGCGTCACGGAGCAATCCCTCAATGCCTTCGGGAAGCTTACGGGTATCTACCACCCAGTCGCCCAACGAAGAATTATCGGTATTGCGCTGGTACTTGCCTCCGAACCATCCGTCATCCATCACAAACAATTCTCCGCCCATTGATTCGATGTCCGCCATCATCTGTTCCATGCCTTGCTGGTTGATGTCGAAGTAAACGCCTTCCCAGCTATTGAGCAGGATTTTGCGAGGCTTGTCTCCATGCGCCAGCTTATAAGTGCGTCCCCAGCGGTGAAAGTTCCGGCTGGCTCCGCTCAACCCTTCGTCCGAATAAGTAAGGGCAAGCACCGGAGTCTTGAACGTTTCGCCTTTCTGCAAATGATACATGGAATTATCTTCATTGATACCGGCAAAGAACTGGTGGTATTCGCTATCATCGGTGTCAATACGGAGCTTATAATTTCCTGTATAGCAAAGTGCCGCACCAATGGTCCGCCCTACGTTTTCCTGTGGACGGCCGTCGAGCGAAAACATCACTTCGGCATGTGCCGTATGCGAATTGCGCACCCCGTCCTTGTTCTTTATCACTTTCATGCCCGGCTCCAACGGTTCCTGAGCCAAACGCCCTTCGTTCGCCCACGAACCATACAGGCTGGAGAGCCATACATTTCCCCTGCGGATGGGCAGGTAAGCCGAAGCGAACTGGTTGAGCACTACAGGTTTCTTTTCTTCGTTCGTTATTTCGGTCCAGGTCTCAATGATGTCCACATCCTGATAAGCCCGGTAACATACGTTGACATAAAATGGATACACCTTATCTTTCAAGCGGACAGAAACTTCCGTTGTCTTATCCCCATCGGTCGTAGCCACGCTTTCCACCACCAGCTGGGTTGACATGTTCCCGTCGGCATGGCATACCGAGAGCGCCGTTTCTGCCGGAGTATTCATTCCATACACCGGATAAGCGGCATGATTGCACGTACGCACCGCATCAATCTGTTTCAGATCCGCATCGCCCAGCTTCGTACCATAATATACATATTTCAATTCTCCCCCTTGCGGTGCGTCAATCACCAGCGAGGTTTCGGGAGTAGAGAGGCGCACAAGTTGCTCTTGCGCCCATACACCGGAAGCGAAAAGCGAAGCTCCGGCAACTAATAAGACTTTAGCTTTCATGTTTTTCATGATGAGTTGTTTTAAATGATATCGATGCAAAAATAGGCATATTCCACCAATGCGAATGATACTGTATTATCTTTTTCATTACAGATAGCGTGGGTTGCTCCATTAAATATAGAAATATCTTCTCCTATTTTGTGAAGAGTCAAAATAATTAATTACCTTTGCTCTTATTAGTTTGCTTATCTATCAAACCACTATAAATAAACGCATTATGATAACAATAGAAGGAATTGACCCTAATATGATTGCCAATAACATCGAATCGGCATATCCGACACATCCAGGTTCGATTCTGAAAGATGAAATCGAATACCGGGGTATCACCCAGCATAAGCTGGCACAACAAATGGGAGTGCCTTATTCGGCTTTAAACGAGATACTGAACGGCAAACGGCCTTTGACCGAAAAAATGGCTTTATTATTCGAAGCAATCTTAGGTATTGATGCGGAACCATTGCTTGCTTTGCAGACCGACTATAATTTGCGGAAAATGCGCAAAGACAGCTCCTTCATGGAAAGGCTAACGGAATTACGTAAAATAGCATCTCTTCTCTAAAAATCTTATACAAATAATGAAACACCTGCATTTCACCCTGCTCTTGCTTGCCGCCCTCCTGCTGGCAGGCTGCTCTACCGTCCCCCTGACCGGACGGAAGCAAATGCTTTTGGTATCGGATAGCGAAGTGCTGTCCTCCAGTCTTACCCAATACAACGACTATATCAAGTCGGCTAAGAAATCGGCCAATGCCGCACAAACCGCCATGGTGGTACGGGTAGGGAAAAAGATAGCCTCCGCCACCGAATCCTACCTGCGCGCGAACGGCATGGCATCGGAAATCCAGAACTTCGCCTGGGAATTCAATCTCATACAAGACCCGCAAGTGAACGCCTTCTGCATGCCGGGCGGAAAGATTGTAGTTTATGAAGGACTGATGAAGCTGGTCTCGTCCGATGACGAACTGGCGGTAGTGGTGGGGCACGAAGTGGCTCATGCCGTAGCAAAGCATAGCAATGAACGCCTGAGCCAACAAGTAATGGCGCAATATGGCGCGAATATCCTCAATTCGCTGGTAAGCGACAAGAGTTCTGCGGTGCAAAAGGTTGCAGGCACGGTTTACGGCATCGGCGCACAATACGGCATGATGCTTCCCTTCTCGCGCAAACACGAATCGGAAGCAGACTATATGGGGCTGGTATTCATGACCATGGCTGGGTACAATCCCGATGTAGCCGTCGGATTCTGGCAAAAGATGTCGGCAGGAAGCGGAGGGTCTGTACCCGAGTTTATGAGCACACACCCCAGCGACGCCACGCGTATCGCCGATATCCGGAAGGAATTGCCGGGCATCAAGGCGAAGTACCGCAAATGAATGAATAAACATAACTGATTAATTTGATAAGAACACAGAGACACAAAGACACAGAGAAAAAATTTTTATCTTTCATTCCCAATAAAAACTCTGCGCCTTTGTGTCTCTGTGTTCTATTAATAAAAAAGAATCCAATGAAACAACTCTTTCTTGCACTCGCAACCCTATTATGTGCCGTGAGCATACATGCGCAAGAACGTCCCTTCCTTCCCCTGTCGGGCACCTGGGAAAGCTCGTTAGGCACTTGCCGGCTTCCGGGCAGTACCGATGAAAACAAATTGGGCAAGCCGGCACAGGCTCCCTATGCTACGGCTCAGTTGACAAGGCTCTATTCGTATAGCGGACAAGTCACCTACGAACGCGACTTCACCTTGCCCGAAAGCTTTGCCGGAAAGAAGCTCCGCCTGATTATGGAACGCACCAAGCCCAGCACGCTTTGGATAGACGGAGACAGCATCGGGAGCCTGACCCATCTGTATGCTCCGCACGAGTATGAGCTTCCTCCCCTCGCATCGGGAAATCACCACATCGCCATCCGGATAGATAATTCCGAGACCTCTGTGCCCAAAGAAATACAAGGCTCGCACGCCTGGAGCGATGCCACCCAAACCAATTGGAACGGCATCTTGGGACGGTTCGGCATCGAAGCCCGTGATGAAGCCTATATAAATAAGGTGGAAGTGTATCCCTCGTTCATCCGGAAACGTGCCCTCGTGAAACTGACCGTCAATACCGAACGGTATGAAGACGCTACCATACGCATTGAAGGCAACGCATGGAATACCCCCGAAAACCATGTCCTCCCCACTTTGGAACAGAAGATTCCGCTCCAGCCCGGACCTACCTCGTTTACCCTTACCCTCGACATGGGAGACTCACCCCTGCTTTGGAGCGAATTCCATCCTGCCCTTTACCGGCTTCGCGTCAGCCTCGATACAGACCATACGCACGATGAACAGAGCGTGGATTTCGGCATGCGCAATTTCCGCACCGAGGGCACCCAATTCGTATTAAATGACAAGAAAATATTCCTCCGGGGCAAGCATGACGGATGCGTATTCCCCCTTACCGGTTATGCCCCGATGGACGTGGACGCATGGCGCAAGGTGTTCCAAACCGCCAAGCGGTACGGCATCAACCATTACCGGTGCCACTCGTACACACCTCCCGAAGCAGCCTTGAAAGCCGCCGACATCGAAGGCATCTATTTCCAGATTGAATTACCCCTATGGGGAAAAATCGAACGGAAGAACACAAGCCTCAACTCTTTCTTGAAGCGGGAAGGCGACATGCTGCTCGACTGGTTGGGCAATCATCCTTCGTTCATGATGTTAGGCTTGGGGAATGAACTGAACGGCGAAGTGGAAGTCATGCGCGAATGGCTTTCCGATTTCCGCCGGAAAGACCCTCGGCATCTGTATTGCTTTGGCTCAAACAACTACTTAGGCTGGATGGGACCACAAGAGGGAGAAGATTTTTTCGTAACGTGCCGGGTAGGCGGAGGCGAAGGATATTCGACTCATGTACGTTCTTCCTTCGCATACGTGGATGCAGAAAAGGGAGGCATCCTGAACAACACCCGTCCCAATACAACCGCCAATTATGCACAAGCCATCGCCCGGTGTCCCCGTCCCGTAGTGGGACACGAGACCTGCCAGTTCCAGATATACCCGGACTACCAGCAAATTGCGAAATACAGAGGCGTGCTGTATCCATATAATCTGGAAATATTCCGTAACCGGCTAAAAGAAAATCACCTATACGACCAAGCCGAAGCTTTCCATCGTGCTACGGGACATTTCTCTGTGGCATGTTACAAAGCCGATATCGAATATGCCCTGCGCACACCCGGCTTCGGAGGTTTCCAAATGCTCGACCTGCAGGACTATCCCGGCCAAGGCTCGGCACTGGTAGGCATATTAGACGCTTTCATGGAAACCAAAGGCATCACAGACCCCGAAACCTTCTACGGCTTCTGTGCCCCGGTAGTCCCTCTGGCAGAGATGAAAGACTTCTGCTGGCAGAACACCCAAACCCTTCAGGTACGTGTAGCCCTTTCGAATTACGAAGAAAACGACTGGAACACCCCTATCCGCTGGCAATTGATATCGGATGACGGGACGTGGGAAAAGAAAGGCACACTCTCCTGCTCCGCACCGCAAGGAAATGTCACTCCCATAGGAAACATCGAGCTTCCCCTCAACGAACTGAAGACCGCGCAACGCCTGACCCTGAACTTACAGACAGGAACATACCACAATTATTACCACCTGTGGGTGTACCCCGAAGAGCAGGAAAACACGGAGGGAGTTTACGTCGACTCCCTACTTAACAAGCAGGTGAAAGCCAAGCTGGCAAAGGGAGAAACCGTACTCTTGCTTCCCCGCCACAAGGACATCGGGAAACAAAGCGTAGGAGGCATGTTCACACCCGATTATTGGAACTATGCCATGTTCAAGACCATATCGGAAAATGCAGGCAAAGAGGTTTCTCCGGGTACGATGTCGATATTGGCAGATCCCGCACACCCCTTATTCCGCCACTTCCCTACCGAAGAGCATAGTGACTGGCAATGGTGGAGCATCACCCGGAATTCGCGTCCAATGATACTGAACCACACAAACAAGGCATACCGTCCCGTAGTGCAAGTCATTGATAATATCGAACGGAACCACAAACTGGGTATCGTCTTCGAGTTCCGCATCGGAAAAGGAAAGCTTCTGGTCTGCACCACCGACCTCAATGCCATTAAAGGCACACCCGAAGGAAACCAGTTCCGCACCGCCCTGCTCCGCTATGCAAAGTCGGCACAATTCCAGCCCGACACCGTATTGACATGGGAAGAACTGACCCGGCTTTTCACCGAGGACATCATCCAACGAGATATACAAGGAGTAAAGAATCAATCGGACTATAGTTCGAATGTGCCAATGTGAAAATGTGCCAATGTGAGAATGTGCCAATGTGAGAATGTGCTAATGTGAGAATGCATTAGCTCATTAGCAAATTAACACATTGTCACATTAACGAATTAACACATTAACAAATTAATAAATTTAAGACCATGATAGTACAAGACAAAAACGTCATCCGCGAAATTACCCCTCTTTCGGAAAAAGACTGCTTCTACATTGCAGACCGAAGGAAAAGCGAGTTCACTTATCCGATGCATTGTCACAAGGAGTTCGAATTGAACTTCGTAATCAATGCATCCGGCGTATTGCGTATCGTGGGAGACTCGGCAGAAGTTATCGGCGATTACGACCTGGTGTTAATCACCAGCCCCGACTTGGAGCATGTATGGGAACAACATGAGTGCAAGAGCACGGATGTACGCGAAATCACCATCCAGTTCTCGCCCCAATTCATGAAGACCTTGCTTGCCACAAATCAGTTCGACCGCATTTCCAAGATGTTTGACAAAGCACAAAACGGCATCTGTTTCCCAACTACCGCCATCATGAAAGTCTATTCCATACTCGACAAATTGCCTGATACAAAGGGATTCTACGCCGTAACCAGCTTTCTTACCTTATTGTATGAACTGTCCATGTTCACCGATGAAGCCCGCGTACTGTCCAGTTCATCTTTTGCCAAAATCAAGCAACACTCAGATAGCCGACGGGTACAAAAGGTACAAGATTACATCAACCAGCATTACAAAGAAGAAATCCGATTGGGGCAACTGGCGGATATGGTGGGCATGACCGAAGTATCATTCAGCCGTTTCTTCAAGCTCCGCACAGGCAAAACCCTCCAAGACTACATCACCGACATCCGGTTGGGATATGCCCTGCGCATGTTGGTAGACACCACCATGAGCATCGCCGAAATCTGTTACGAATCCGGCTTCAATAACCTTTCGAACTTCAACCGCATCTTCAAAAAGAAGAAAATGGTATCGCCGAAAGACTTCCGCTCCAACTACAAGAAAAAACGCATCTTAATTTAGTCCTTATATTTGCGCATATTATAGTAAAACAAAATTGGTTTGCGAAAAAATGGAATGGAACACAGAGACACAAAGACACAGAGCTTTATTTTTGAGAGAACAGAGTTCACAGAGTAAAAGTCTGGCTCTATGGTCTTTACCTTCTCTATATATTTATTTCTCCGTGCCTCTGTGCCTCTGTGTTCAATATAAAGGATTAACGGATTTTTCGCAATCCATTTCTGATTGACTATAATAACACAAAACATCAATAGAAAATCAATAGAAAATAAAATCAGATAAAATAGTATCAATTTCGTATTTTCATTTAGACTACATTTGCAAAAAATAAATCTAATTGCTTATGTGGAAACAAATGATTCTATCTCTTCTGCTTTTGCCAGCAATTCTTACCGGCTGCACATCAACCCCTAAGGAAAGCCCCTCTCCATTCATCCAAGTGAAGAACGGACAGTTCATCCGTAACGGACAACCTTATTATTATATAGGAGCCAACTTCTGGTACGGTGCCATCCTCGCCTCGGAAGGAACGGGAGGCAACCGCGAACGCCTGCACCGGGAACTCGACTCCCTGAAAGCCATCGGCGTGGACAACCTGCGCATCTTAGTCGGCTCGGACGGAAAGCGAGGCGTCCCCACCAAAGTGGAACCGACCCTGCAAGAAGCTCCGGGCATCTATAATGATACTATTTTGGCAGGATTAGACTACTTATTGGCAGAAATGGAAAAGCGTGACATGCTGGCGGTGCTCTATCTGAACAATTCGTGGGAATGGAGCGGAGGATACAGCCAGTACCTCGCTTGGGCAAGAGGAGACAAGGCTCCCGTGCCTGCCGTAGACGGATGGCCCGCCTTCATGAACTATGTAAAAGAGTTCGTGGTATCAGACAGCGCACAAGCACTGTTTGCCAATCACGTGAAATACATCCTCACCCGCACCAACCGGTACACCCACCGGAAATATACAGACGACCCGACCATCATGTCGTGGCAAATCGGGAACGAACCCCGTGCTTTCGCTTCCGACTCTATCCATAAAGCAGCCTTCGCCGAGTGGATGAGCAAGACTTCTTCCCTTATCCGCTCGCTTGACCCGAACCATCTTATTTCTACAGGAAGCGAAGGCAAACACGGATGTGAAGAAGACATTGCCCTCTTCGAAAAAGTCCATGCCGATACAAACATCGACTACATGAACATCCACATCTGGCCCTACAATTGGGGCTGGGCACCGAAGGACAGCCTTCAAGAGAATCTAGAAAAAGCCTGCACGAACACGCAAGCCTATATTGACGAACATCTGAATATAGCAAAAAAGTATCAGAAGCCGCTTGTACTGGAAGAGTTCGGCTATCCGCGTGACAGTTTTCAATTTGGTAAAAACATATCAACTCATGCCCGTGACGGGTATTACAAGTGTATCTTTGATTTAATAGTTAAACACGCAACCCATCAAAGCCTGTTGGCTGGTTGCAACTTCTGGGGCTGGGGCGGCTTAGCCGTTCCCTCCTCGGAACATGTTTTCTGGCAGCCAGGAGACGATTATACAGGTGATCCCGCCCAAGAAGAACAAGGGTTGAACTCGGTATTCGCATCCGACTCCAGCACGATAAGCCTTATCCGTATGGCTAATGGCAAATTGCCTCATTAAACTTGATCACAGCAACGCAACAACTATTACAAAGGTGTATCAGGTTTGATAAAAAAGTATTAGCTTATCCTACTAACATGCCGTAATTTTGCAATGTGAGAAAGAAATGGTGCGATGTAGTTACCGAATAAAACGGCTATTATACGAACCTTAAATTATTAACAAAATCATTCTATTTATCATGAACAAGCATGCAAGAAAAGCCGCACTCGCGGCAGGGATGTGCTTATCCTTGATAGGCATAAGCACTTCGCAAGCATTGGCAGCTCCGGCAGAATTCTACGCCTCGCAACAGGTTAAGAAAGTGTCGGGTGTCATCATTGATGCAAGCGGGATTCCCGTCATTGGCGCGAACGTACTTGAAAAAGGCACCACAAATGGTGTCATCACTGACTTGGACGGCAACTTCACCCTCAACGTGAAGCCGGGAGCTACACTGGTTATTACCTATATCGGATATGTATCCCAAGAAATCGAAATAGGAAACCAGACAACCTTTAAGATAACCTTGAAAGAAGATTCCGAGATGTTGGATGAAGTAGTAGTCGTAGGTTACGGTACGATGAAGAAGAGCGACCTTTCGGGAGCTTCCGTATCGATGGATGAAGACGCCATCAAAGGCTCTGTCATCACCAACCTCGACCAGTCGCTCCAAGGACGTGCGGCAGGTGTGGCTGCGGTCAGCACTTCTGGTGCGCCGGGATCGGCTTCTTCTATCCGTGTGCGTGGTCAAGCTACCATCAACTCAAACGCTGAACCATTGTATGTAATCGATGGTGTCATTGTACAAGGTGGCGGACAAAGCGGTTCCGACTTCGGACTGGGAGACGCACTGGGCAACGGTTCCGTATCAACCATCTCCCCACTTTCTACCATCAACCCGCAAGATATCGTATCGATGGAAATCTTGAAAGACGCTTCCGCTACCGCCATCTATGGTGCGCAAGGCGCGAACGGCGTTATCTTGATTACCACCAAACGTGGTAAAACAGGCGAGGCGAAATTTACGTATGACGGCATGGTAGCCGTACAACGCCAGACCAAACGTCTTGATATCATGAACCTACGTGAATTTGCCGACTTCTACAACGATTTCGTAGACGTAGGCGAACTGGACTTCAGCAACATTTATGGTGACCCGTCACTCTTAGGCGTAGGAACAAACTGGCAAGACGCCATCTTCCGCACAGCTTTGCAACACCAACACCAAGTATCAGCACAAGGAGGTAGTGAAAAAGTGAAATACTACGTTTCAGGGTCGTATATGGATCAAGACGGTACGTTGATAGGCTCCAGCTTCAACCGTTATTCGTTCCGTACCAACTTGGATGCCGAACTGAAACCGTGGTTGAAAATCGGCTTGAACGCCACGTATTCATCGACCAAAGACGACTTGAAGTTGGCAGACAGCGAGCAAGGTATCATCAACTACTCACTGACCACCCCGCCCGATATCCCTATTTATGATATCGACGGCAATTACTCATCGGTCATCCGGGAAGGTTATACAAGTCCTAACCCTATCGCCTTGGCATTAATGGATCAAATCTTACTCTACCGTCAGAAACTGACAGGAAGTATCTTCGCAGATGTGACGCTGATGAAAAACCTGACTTGGCATGCCGAATTCGGTTATGATATCAGTTACAGTAAAGGTGAACGCTACGAACCGCGAGTAGACTTAGGCAACTGGAAACGAGATAGTAACATGAGTTCCATTCAAAAGAATAACAGTACCTTCTGGCAACTGAAAAACTACGTGACTTACACAGGACAGATAGACAAGCACGGATTTACGGCAATGGTGGGACAAGAAATGTGGGCTTCGAACTACGACAACACATCGATACAGAATACCAACTTGGCGTCGGACGCTGTACATAATCCGGCTTTAGGTGCAGGTACTCCCTCTATCAACTCCGGATTTGGAAGCTCTTCGATGGCTTCATTCTTTACCCGTCTGACCTATAATTACGATGACCGCTACTTGGGAACTTATACTTACCGTTACGATGGTTCATCTAACTTCGGACCGGAAAACCGTTGGGCAGGATTCCATGCTGTAGCTGCTTCTTGGCGTTTCTCTAACGAAAATTTCTTCGAACCTATCCGCAACGTCATCAACAACGGTAAGCTGCGCCTCGGCTGGGGACAAACCGGTAATTCAAATATCGGCGGATACCGTTGGGGAGCATCCATCTCGCGTATGCCGACCGGACTGGGATTGGGATACCGTCAGTCGAACATCGCCAATCCAGGCGTGAAATGGGAAACACAGGAACAAGTGAACGTGGGACTTGACTTAGGGTTCTTCAACGACCGTATCGGACTGACCGTAGACTGGTATAAGAAAGTATCAAAAGATATGTTGATGTCACTTCAATTGCCCTCCTACATGGGAACATCGGGGAACGCTTCATCTGTGCTTGCAGCTCCTATGGGTAATTACGGCGATATTGAGAATAGCGGTTGGGAAATCACCCTGAACACACACCCGCTCATCGGCGAATTCCAATGGGATTCCGATTTCCAGATTTCGTTCAACAAGAACAAACTCCGCGCCTTGGACGGCACCGCCAACGCTCAAATCGTAGGTTACGGACAATGGAGTGACGTAGTAAGTGTATCCGAAGTAGGCGAATCACTCTATAACTTCTACGGCTATGTATGCGACGGCGTGTACGAAGACTTGCGCGACCTGCAGACCTCGCCAAAGCCTGCACACTATCCTGCCAATGGCGTGTTCAACCGCACCAATACCGTATGGGTAGGCGATATTAAGTATAAGGATTTGAACGGCGATGGAATCATTGACGAAAACGACCGCACCAACATCGGTTCTCCACTGCCCAAGTTTACATTTGGTTGGAACAACACGTTCCGTTACAAGAACTTCGACCTGACTATCTTCTTGAATGGTTCGTATGGCAACAAAGTATATAATTACATGGCCATGAAACTGACCCACATGAACTCACCGTGGCAAAATCAGTTGAACGCCGTAAACGATCGTGCCCAAATTGTTCCGATTGACCCGAACAAAGACTATTCGCAAGGAGTGAACGTAAACGGTGTAACCGTATGGAACTGGTACGATGATGTAACAAACGTGAAAGTGGCAAACACAGGCACAAAAACGCCGCGTGCCTCTATCCAAGACCCGAACGACAACGACCGTATCAGCGACCGTTACATTGAAGACGGCTCATACATCCGTCTGAAGAACATCACATTGGGATATACTTTCCCCAGCAAACTCATTAACAAATGGGGATTGGATAACTTGCGTATCTACGCCAACATCCAAAACTTGCTGACCATTACCGGCTACGATGGTTACGACCCTGAAATCGGTGCCAGCACAGCCAGTCCGAATGTATATGGTCTGGATAACGGACGTTACCCATC
Source organism: Phocaeicola salanitronis DSM 18170 (assembly GCF_000190575.1). NCBI lineage: Bacteria > Pseudomonadati > Bacteroidota > Bacteroidia > Bacteroidales > Bacteroidaceae > Phocaeicola > Phocaeicola salanitronis. Next base: position 1,979,780 of record NC_015164.1, read on the forward strand.
ACCAACGGTTTACTCATTTGGATTGAACATTTCTTTCTAACCTTAATTAATATAACAAGAATTATGAAACTGAATACTTTCAAACATATAGCATTGGCAACTCTTTTCGGACTGGGATTGTCTTCCTGCGAAGATTTTCTGGATCGCCCGGCTGAAGATACCTATAACGTAGACAACTTCTACGCCAACGACGACCAGTGCATTCAGGGCGTAAATCCGCTCTACAATTCACCGTGGTTCGATTTCTCCCGCGGTTTCTTCAAAGTAGCCGAAGTGCTTTCGGGCAACTACTACTGGGGTTCATCACCCTACCTTACTTTTACAGTAAACGGTACGGATGAAGACCTAATCAATATGTCATACTCGTTGTGGTCGGTTAATGCGTATGCCAACACCATCCGCGAACGGCTCGCTACAGCCAACGCTTCGCCCGAAACTATTAACACTTGTATCGGCGAATGCTTAACATGGAAAGCAATGGCATACTTCTATCTGGTACGCATCTTCGGTGCCGTGCCTATCGTACACAGCAACTCTGCCGACATTGCCGCCGGAAATTACAACGAGAAATACAAAGTCCAGATTCCGGATGTGTACGAATACATCATTATGACATTGGAAAAAGCCATCGAATTGCTTCCGGCTACCAATTCAGAAGGACGTATTGACCAATACACCGCAAAAGGATTATTGGCAAAAGTATACCTTACAAAATCAGGGTACGGTATGAGCGGTTCACGCAACGAAGACGACTTGCGCCAAGCAGCAGCTTACGCTAAAGACGTCATCGACAACTCAGGAAGACATTTGCTAAGTAATTACTCTGACATCTTCCGTTTGGCAAACAACACCAACGAAGAATGTCTGTTATCTTGGCACTGGTCTCCTTCTACAGAAGTCTGGACCTGCCAAAACCAAATGCAGTCCGACCTTGCCATCGTTGGATTCGATGAATTCGGTGACTGCTGGGGAGGTTATAATGGACCGTCGGTAGACCTGCAAGACGCTTTCGGAGAAAATGCCCTCAGCCCAACCCGGTACAACGGAGACGCACGCCGTAAAGCTACCATGATGATGTGTGGGGACGTATATGAATACTTTTGGCAAGACAAAGGCGGATTCAACTACATCGACTTCTGCTTCGGTTATGACGGAGGTCCGAAACAATACCAAAGCGCAACAGGAGCCAACGAAGTGAAACATCTGTATGGAAACGCTAACGACCATCTATCAGCCCTTGGCGTATCGGCATCTTCACAACACAGCGGATTGAGCACTCACCTGCTCCGCTTGGCTGACATTTACCTGATTTATGCCGAAGCCATGATAGGCAATGCAGGTTCTACAACTGATGCTTCTGCCATTGATGCTTTCTATCAAGTACGCCACCGCTCGGTAAACACGTATGAACGTCCGTCATCCATCACATGGGAAGATGTATGGAAAGAACGCCGCTTGGAACTGGCTTGCGAAGGAGACCGTTGGTATGACTTTGTACGTCTCTCGTATTACGACACACAACGTGCCATCAACGAACTGACTAACCAACGCCGTGACGTGTATTACGGATTGGATGATTTGTACGAAGAGTATTACAATACAGGCTCGTTCACCGTCAATCCGGATGAACACCGCTATAATCCGGACGCAGTAAAACCGAATGTTACCGCATCGACCTTCACACTGCCGTTCCCGACCGAAGACGTGGTATTCAACCCTCATTTGATGGAAGATCCTATTCATATAGACGTTCGTAGCGAATTCAGTTATTAATCCTCTAAAACAATTGAACAATGAAAACAACGAAATATATCAAAGGTCTGGCTCTATTGGCAATTTTCTTCACAGGAATAGCTATCACTTCCTGTGAAGACGAGCCGGACAAATACGAAATAGCCGAAGGGTTGCCTACGGTACATTACGTACGTCTGCCCGACCCTGCTGTAGCTGACTCTCTGATTACCGGATCTTATTTGTCGAATACGATCTGCATTGTTGGAGATAACCTGCGCAGCGTGTATGAATTATATTTCAATGACCAAAAGGCCATCCTGAACACCAGTCTGATGACCGACCACACGATCATTGTAGACGTACCGTCAGCCATCCCTTCCGTAGTGACCAATAAAATGTATTTGGTCAACATCAATAAGGATACGGTAGCATACGACTTCAACATCCAAGTGCCCGAACCGGAAATCACTTCGATGACAAACGAATATGCCACACCGGGTACCGAAGTGACTATCAACGGAAACTATTTTATTGACGACCCGAATGTGCCGCTCAGCATCACGATGGGCAATGTACCTGTAACCGAAATCACCAGCATCAGCCAAAACGCTGTAAGCTTCGTAATTCCGCAAGGCGTTTCAACCAGCTACATCAACGCTACCTCCATCTACGGAACCGGAAAATCTACCTTCCGCTATATGGAAAGCAATGTATTATTCGACTTCGACAACGACGGAGACGATGCCTTATACAATTACAATGGATGGCATGCACCCACCATCGGCACACTGACAGAAATTGCCCCGATAGACAACAACTACCTGATATTCCAAGGCAACCTGGACAATGGCACTTGGGACGACAGCCATTTCGCTTTCGAATACTGGCCGAACGGAGACGATGCCACTCCTTATCTGAACACATTGACCGACTTTGAAGATTTAAGCAACCTGCAGTTCAAATTTGAAGTTAATGTACCCGATGCGTGGAGTGCCTGCGCGATGCAAATCATGCTGACTACCAACAACGAAGTAAGCGGTTCGAACCAAAACAACAGCTTCTTCCAGAACGAAACTTTCCCACGCGCCCTTTGGATTCCGTGGCAATCATCCGGAAGCTACACCACCGATGGCTGGACCACAGTCACCATTCCGTTGTCTGAATTCCGTTTTGGTTCATCGGGAACAGCTATTAACGCACTTTCCGCTACAGATATCACCGGATTGACTATCTTTGTATATGGCGGAGGAGCAACCGGTACGGCATGTACACCGACTATTTGCATTGACAACATCCGCGTTGTGCCCATTTATTAACCTTTTAAATGCAATTATCAATGAAAACAAATAGAATATTAACCCTTTGCCTGGCAGGGTTGCTTCTTACGGGAAGCGGTATATCCTTCACATCCTGCCAAGGTGACGATGTGGATACCAACCAATTCACAGGAGGTATCAGCCTGAATGTATTCGGTCCGTGCCCGGTAGCACGTGGAGGAGAACTACGCTTCATCGGTAGCGGCATGGATCAAGTGACCGCCGTATTCATACCCGGATGCGCAGACATCACTGACATACAGGTCATCAGTGACCGTGAAATCCGTGTCACCGTACCTCAAGAAGCCGAAGAAGGATACGTCATTCTTAGAACACCGAGTGCAGACATACAGACCCAAACAAAAATAACTTATACAGAACCTATTTCGTTAGAGAACTTCAGCCCTACCGCTGTACTTCCGGGAGAGACCATCACCCTTACAGGCGACTACCTGAACCTGATGCAGAAAGTGATTTTCGCCGAGGAAGTGGAAGTAAACTGTGCCGACTTCATCGAACATACCCGCCAACGCATCACACTGACCGTACCCGAAGAAGCCCAAAGCGGACTCATCATCCTTTCGGACACGGCAGAGATTCCGAACCAAATTTATTCGGAAGAAGAACTGACCGTGGTGCTGCCTTCGGTTAACAATGTCAGCCAACTGAACAATGCCAAACCGGGAAATACGGTAGAGATACAAGGACAACACTTGAATCTGGTAAAACAAGTACGGACCAGCAATGGAAGTGAAGCAGAATTTGTAGTAACAAACGATGAAATACTCCGCTTCGACATCCCTGCCGATGCAGCCGATGGCGATGTTGTCATGATTCCGGCATCGGGCGTGGAAGTAACAATCGCTCATTTAGCTATGGCTGTACCAACCGAAGTACAGGCTACTCCTGCTACCGGACTTCGCGCAGGAAACACAATTACATTGACCGGAAAAGACATGGGACTGATTACCCATGTTACTTTCCCCAATGTATCCGAACCCGTAGCTTTGGCTTCGCAAACCGAAGAACAAGCAACCGTCGTTATGCCCGAAATGGCACAAAGCGGCAACTTGATGCTGAACACCGGAAGCGGGAAACAAGTAGCCGTAGCCATCGAAACATTGAAACCTACAGTCAACGGATATACTCCAACAACCGTTTCGGCAGGTGAAAGCGTAACGCTGAGCGGGAACAACCTTGACCTAATCGCCTCTATTACATTTGGCGACGGAGAAGCAGTTGCGGTTACACCCAGCGCGGCACCGGATATAGAAGTGCCTATCACCACTGCGGAAGGCGAAGTAACCGTTACCGTCACCATGGCAAACGGCGAAACCGTCACTTGCCCTGCATTGAACGTAACCAAACCGCAATGCTGCTACATCACTTCATGGCCTGAAGAAGACATCAAGTCGGGCGCACTGCTTGAAGTAAGCATCGAAAACAGTGACAAGCTAACCTCTGTACAACTGAACGGAAACACCGTACAGTACATTGTACGAGACGGAAGCCTTCTGATTTCACTGCCTGCCGACGTATCTGGCGAGGCCACACTGACCCTCGTATCTTCGAATGGAGAAATGCCTTACACCATCAGCATCGCCGACGGAGCAGCCGTAGTCATCTATGCCGGACCTGCCGTGAATGCAGGCAATTGGGAAGGTTATGTACAATTAGGCAGTGAACTCTTCGCTGACGCACATGTCGGCTCTATCATCACCGTCTACATTTCCAACATCGGAGCAGACGCACAAGGAGCTTTCCAGAACAGCAGTTGGAGTTCCATTGACCCCGCATACGATGGATTCGCACTCTCGGGCGATTCGTTTACAATGGTTGTCAACGAAAACATCCTAAGCCAGATCCAGTCGGGCGGACTGATTGTAAAAGGAAAGAACTATACCATCGAATCAGTTACCATACTTAACTAATGACGATTATGAAAAAACTACATATATTATATACTTTCGCTGCGGCTGTCTTTTTATTAGCCGCTTGCGACACCGACGTAGAACACGACATCGCCCAAGTAGATGCTCCTATATTCGTTTCGGCAACCCCCGAAACAGGAAGCACCGTAAAAACAGGCAATGTCACCGTCACCCTGCAATACGACAAGAACATCTATTTCGCTTCTGAAGATGCCAGCCAAATCAGCATATCTGATAATGGAACGGTAGTAAGTGCCGATGTCATCGGAGTAAGCAATACACTGACCATCGTGGCAAACTGCCCCAACCGTGGAGCTACTTACACGCTTACCATTCCTGCAGGACTGGTAACAGGTCCCAACCAAATGCCAGCACCCGAAGTAAGCTTGACGTTCAGTACAACCGGACTCAATACCACACCGGTAAATTCGCTGACTGCCGAAGCACAACAGGTGTACGACTTCTTGGTAGAAAACTTTGAGACACGTACCCTTTCTGCCACAATGGCTGTAGACGGTGTATCGGGACAGACCGGAAGTTGGAACACCGCCGATGCCGAACAAGTATACCAATGGACCGGACAATATCCGGCTATGAACTGCTTCGACTACCTGCACTTGGCTTCTTCACCTTCCAGCTGGATTGATTACTCGGACATCACACCGGTGAAAGAATGGTGGGACAACGGAGGCATCGTACTCGCCATGTGGCACTGGAACGTTCCAAAGACAGAAGGTGATACTGATACAAACAACTACACCTCAACCCTAAGCGAAACGGCATTCAACATTGACAATGCCTTTACCGAAGGAACGTGGGAATACCGTACCGTACAAGCTGACCTTGAAAAGATGGCAGGTTACCTCAAACTGTTACACGACGCAAACATTCCGGTCATCTGGCGTCCGCTGCACGAAGCTGCAGGAGGATGGTTCTGGTGGGGTAAGAACGCCGACAGTTTCAAGAAGCTCTGGATTCAGATGTTTGATTACTTCAAAGCGCAAGGCTTGAATAACCTGATTTGGGTATGGACCAGCGAAACAGGCGATGCCGACTGGTATCCGGGTGATGCGTATGTAGATATTATCGGGCGCGACCTGTACGGCAACGATGCTGCCGACTGCGCTTCGCAATACCAAACCCTCATCAACGACTTCGGCAACAAGATGATTACGCTGAGCGAATGCGGTTATTCGGAATATACCGACTCTACGGTCGGACTGCTTTCCGAACAATGGAACGCAGGCGCACGCTGGTTATGGTTCATGCCATGGTATGACTCCGACAACAGCACCACCCCACATGCCGACCAAACTTGGTGGGAAGACGCTATGAGCCAAGACTATGTCATCAAACGCGGAGAATTCAAATAAATGTAATATATCGAACACAGAGACACGAAGACACAGAGAGATAAACTAACTTTGCGAACTTCGTATTCTCAAACTAAAAAAACTCTGTGTCTCTGTGCCTCTGTGTTCGATGAAATACCGGAAGACTTATGAAACCAATCCATACAATCCTTGCGGGCACCTGCCTCATCGCTTCGATGACCGCTTGCGCCCCGCAACAAAAAGAAACACCTAAGCCCGAACGCACTCCCGAAGCGCTCGCGATGCTCCAGACACTGAAAACGCTCCCGCAGCAAGGCGTGTTTATGTTCGGACATCACGATGATCCCGTGTATGGCATCCGCTGGGACGGAGATGAAAACCGCAGCGACGTGAAAAGCGTGTGTGGCGACTATCCCGCCATGATGTCGTTCGACTTGGGACATATCGAACTGGGCGATAGTGTCAACCTCGACAAAGTATCGTTCGACCGCATCCGACGTGAAGTGGTAGCACAATACGAACGGGGCGGTATGTCCTCCTTCAGCTGGCACCTCGATAATCCGCAGACCGGAAAAGACACATGGGATGTATCCGATTCTACCGTCGTGCGTTCCGTTCTGCCCGGAGGAGCCAACCACGAGAAATTCATCACGTGGCTGGACCGTGCCGCCGATTACATGAACTCTATCCAAACAGCGGACGGAACCAAAGTTCCTGTCCTCTTCCGTCCGTGGCACGAACACACCGGAAGCTGGTTCTGGTGGGGACAGAAGCTCTGCTCTACCGAAGAATATAAAGCATTGTGGAGCATGACTTACAACCGCATGAAAGAAAAAGGTGCCGACCAATTGCTGTGGGCATACTCGCCCGGCATCGAGCCGAACGACACGACCGAATACCTGGAACGCTATCCGGGAGACAGCATCGTCGACCTCATCGGCGTAGATGCCTACCAGTTCGAAAGAGCCGCCTACGAACAGGCACTCGACAAATCACTGCGGATAATGACCCAGATAGGCAAGTCGCACAATAAAGCCATTGCCGTTACCGAGACCGGATACGAGACCATTCCCGATTCTACATGGTGGACCGGAACACTGATGCCTATTATCCAGAAATATCCCATCAGTTACGTACTGGTATGGCGCAATGCCCGCGAAAAGGAAAACCACTTTTATGCACCTTATCCGGGACAAGTATCGGAACAGGACTTCGTGAAGTTCTACAACGACCCGAAAACTCTTTTTGCCGGAGATATGAAAAGTAACTAATTTAAATTGAACACAGAGACACAAAGACACAGAGAATTAAAGCAAACTTTGTGAACTTTGTATGCTCAAAATAAAACGCTGTGCCTTCGTGCCTCGGTGTTCATTTCCATAATAACCATAAACAACCACGTATATGACCTCATTTGAAGAAAAAGTAAAAGACCTCATTGCCCGTCACGAGGCACTTATCACACGTAAGAACGAACCTGTAGCTGAAAGCAATGGCGTGTACACACGCTATAAATACCCCGTCTTGACCGCAGCGCATACCCCTATCTTCTGGCGTTACGACCTTGACGAGAAAACCAATCCTTACCTGATGGAACGCATCGGCATGAACGCCGTGCTTAACTCGGGAGCGATTAAATGGAACGGGAAATACCTGCTCGTAGCCCGCGTGGAAGGTGCTGACCGCAAATCGTTCTTCGCCGTAGCGGAAAGCCCCAACGGGGTAGACAACTTCCGCTTCTGGGATTACCCTGTAACCATGCCCGATGACGTTATCCCCGCCACCAACATCTACGACATGCGACTCACGGCTCACGAAGACGGCTGGATATATGGTATCTTCTGTGCCGAACGCCATGACAACAATGCTCCGGCAGGCGACCTCTCTTCTGCTACAGCCACTGCAGGCATCGCCCGCACCAAAGACTTGAAGACATGGGAACGCCTGCCCGACCTGAAATCGAAGAGCCAGCAGCGTAACGTGGTGCTTCATCCCGAATTTGTAAACGGCAAATACGCCCTTTACACCCGTCCGCAAGACGGATTCATCGATGCCGGAAGCGGCGGAGGAATCGGCTGGGCACTGATTGACGACATCACGCATGCCGAAGTGAAGGAAGAGAAAATCATCGACCTCCGCTACTACCACACCATCAAGGAAGTGAAGAACGGCGAGGGACCACACCCTATCAAGACTCCGAAAGGCTGGCTGCATTTGGCTCACGGCGTACGCGGATGTGCTGCCGGGCTGCGTTACGTATTATATATGTATATGACTTCACTGGAAGATCCAACCAAGCTTATTGCTTCACCGGGCGGCTACTTCATGGCTCCCGAAGGTGAAGAACGCATCGGCGATGTATCAAATGTATTGTTCACCAACGGCTGGATTGCCGACGAAGATGGCACAGTGCACATCTATTATGCTTCTTCTGACACGCGGATGCATGTTGCGGTATCTACTATCGACAAGTTGGTAGACTACTGCATGAACACGCCTCAAGACGGGCTGACTACTACCGCTTCGGTAGAAACATTGAAAAAGCTCATTGACAAGAACCTTGGGAAATGAATAAGACATTGAACACAGAGGCACAGAGACACGGAGGAATTGTCAATTCTCAATTAAGAAGCTGTTTTGAATTTCTCCAAAAAGTTTTTCTTGGCTTGATGTATCCGTTTTCGTGTGTGCTTTGGGCGATTTTTTAGTCCTTTTCGCTCCTGTTCTTCGTCAGATAGCCCGCTATCTTCCTCATCACAGAAGCGAAAATGCCTCAAAAACTCATCCCAAATCATCGCACGATAAATTCAAAACAGCTTCTAAAAAAACGCTGTGTCTTCGTGTCTCTGTGTTCCATTTCATTATTCACAAACCAATCATAAATTCCCTCTGTGGTGAACCCGATAATTAAAACATAAATAATAACCATGATAAAACTCAAAGAAAAAATCGGCTACGGGCTGGGCGACATGGCTTCCTCAATGTTCTGGAAGCTGTTCGGCGCCTACCTGATGATTTTCTATACCGACGTGTTCGGGCTTCCGGCGGCAATGGTGGGGACGATGTTCCTCGTCACCCGCGTGTGGGACTCGGTGTTCGACCCCGTCATCGGCATCATCGCCGACCGCACGTCAAGCCGCTGGGGAAAGTTCCGCCCCTACCTGCTCTTTCTTGCCGTCCCGTTCGGACTTATCGGCATACTGACGTTCTATACGCCTCCTTTCGGCGAGGCGGGAAAATTAGTCTACGCCTACATCACCTATTCGCTGATGATGATGGTCTATTCGGGCATCAACGTGCCCTACGCTTCGCTCTTAGGCGTCATGAGCCCCAACCCGAAAGAGCGCGGCACGCTTTCTACTTTCCGCATGATGTTCGCCTACATCGGAAGTTTCATCGCCCTGCTGCTGTTCATGCCCATGGCGAATGCTTTCAGCGGACACAGTTCGGACATTGCCGCCCAACAACATGGCTGGCTGATGGCTGTAATGGTCATTGCGGTAATGTGCGTGTTACTTTTCTTCGGCTGCTTCTCGTGGACCAAAGAACGGGTAAAACCTATCAAGGAAGCGAAAAGCTCATTGAAGGATGACATACACGACCTCTTCCATAACCGCCCGTGGTGGATTCTGTTCGGAGCCGGAATCGCCTCGCTGGTGTTTAATTCCATCCGCGACGGAGCGGCGGTGTACTACTTCAAATATTACATCGTGGAATCAGACTTCCACGTCATCACGCTTTTCGGGATGTCGTTCGTATTAAGCGGGCTGTTCCTCTCTGTAGGCCAGGCTGCCAATATCATCGGCGTAGTCTTGGCGGCTCCGGTCAGCAACAAGATAGGCAAGAAAAACACCTTTGCCATCGCCATGCTCCTTGCCACTGTGCTCAGCATCATCTTCTATTGGTTCGACAAAAGCGACCTCGTATGGATATTCGTCTTCCAATGCCTCATCAGCATCTGTGCCGGAAGCATCTTTCCGCTCCTGTGGTCGATGTATGCCGACTGTGCCGACTATTCGGAACTGCGCAGCGGAAACCGCGCTACAGGACTTATCTTCAGTGCCTCGTCGATGAGCCAGAAGTTCGGCTGGGCAATCGGCACGGCAGTAACGGGCTGGCTGCTCTCCTACTTCGGATTCCAAGCCAATGCCGAACAGAGTGCCGAGACCATCCACGGCATCAAACTATTCCTCAGCTGGTTGCCCGGGGCTGCAGCATTCGTCTCGATGCTCTTCGTCATCGGCTATCCCTTGGGCGAACAGAAGATGAAAGAAATCATCGGCAAGCTGAACGAGAAACGGAAATCCTAACTTTCATTCTCACCACAGATTACACAGATTTTTTAATCAGACAGGAAGCTGATAAAATCTAAATTGAAAATCTGTGTAATCTGTGGTGAAAAAAACAATGCGCTATGAATCAACTTATCAACCAGCTTCGGAACGAAATGCGCTCCGAGCTTGAAAACAACATCCTTCCGTTTTGGATGAACAAAATGGAAGATAACGAAGAAGGCGGCTTCTACGGACAAATCACCGGCGAAGACGAATTGAAACCTGAAGCATCGAAAGGCGCCATTCTGAACGCACGCATCCTGTGGACGTTCTCGTCTGCCTACCGCCTGCTGAAGAAACCCGAATACTTAGAAACAGCTACCCGTGCCAAACGCTATCTGATAGACCGGTTCTACGACCCGCAGTACGGCGGCATTTACTGGGAACTGGACTATAAAGGCAATCCGCTCGATACGAAAAAACAAATCTATGCCATCGGCTTCGCTATTTACGGACTGAGTGAATACGCCCGTGCTACAGGTGATGAAGAAGCCTTGGCGTATGCCCAACAATTATTTGATGTCATCGAACAACACAGCTTCGATTCCGAACAAAACGGATATGTGGAAGCATTGACCCGCGACTGGCAACCCATCGAAGACATGCGCCTGAGCGACAAGGACGAAAACGAAAAGAAAACGATGAACACGCACCTGCACATCCTGGAACCTTACACCAACCTCTACCGCGTATGGAAGGACGAACAGCTGGAACGACAACTACGGAACCTGATTGAAGTATTCATCACCCGCATCCTCGACCCACAGACCGGACACCTCAACCTGTTCTTCGAAGAAGACTGGACCAACAAATACCGCATCTATTCGTACGGTCACGACATCGAAGCCTCATGGCTTATCCACGAAGCGGCATTGGTACTGGGCGACCCGGAAGTGCTGAAACGGATAGAGCCCATCATCATCCGGATAGCTCAAGCCGCCGATGAAGGGCTGAACCCCGATGGAAGCATGATATACGAAAACTTCCTCGACAAACAAAAGATAGACCGTGAACTGCACTGGTGGGTACAGGCGGAAAACGTAGTAGGACACATCAATCTCTACCAGCACTTCGGCGACACGGAAGCTCTCGACACCGCCGCCCGTTGCTGGGAGTTCATCAAGACGAAACTGATAGACCGCGAACAAGGCGAATGGCACTGGAGCCTCCTGCCCGACGGCACCGTAAACCGTCGCGATGACAAGGCTGGTTTCTGGAAATGTCCTTACCACAACGGCCGCATGTGCATGGAGGTCATCGAACGCTTCTGACTTTTTCACCACAGATTACACAGATTTTCAATTTAGATTTTAAAGTCTATACAAACTGTCAGTTCAGAAACGCAGATTAACACAAATTTTCGCAGATTATTTTCATTGACTATTGGACTATTTACGATTTACTATTTTGCCCTAAATCGTACTTTGTCAATCGAAAAATTGTAAATAAAATAATCTGCGTTAATCCGTGAAAATCTGCGTTTCTAATAATTCAGCAAAAACCATGAAACAACTGAGCTTAATCCTTTTGGCGATGCTGTTAGGCAGCATTGCTTGGGGAACGCCCCTGAAATATACCGAAGTGCATGACATTCCCTACAAGAAATCGGAAGAAGCCTACGTGAAAGAACGCTGCAAGTTAGACATCTATTATCCCGAAGACACGACGGGATGCCCTGTTGTCGTATGGTTTCACGGAGGCGGACTGACTCAAGGCAACAAGTCTTTCCCTTGGAAACTGAAAGAAAAGGGCATGGTGCTTGTCGCCGTCAACTACCGTTTGCTTCCCAAAGTGGAAATCAACGAATGCCTTGATGATGCAGCGGCAGCCGTGGCATGGGTATTCCGCGAAATCGGGAAATACGGAGGAGACAAACGGAAGATTTTCGTATCGGGACACTCGGCAGGAGGCTATCTGACCGCCATGATAGGCTTGGATAAGAAATGGCTCGCCAATTATCAGACCGATGCCAATGAGATAGCAGGACTCATCCCGTTCAGCGGACAGATGATCTGCCATTTCGCCTATCGGGACATGAAAGGCATCGGAAACCTGCAACCGACCATTGATGAGTATGCCCCACTCTTTCATGTCCGGAAAGACGCTCCTCCCTTGGTATTGATTACAGGAGACCGCAACATCGAGCTTTTCGGACGATACGAAGAGAACGCCTACATGTGGCGGATGATGAAACTGACCGGACATGCCGAAACCTACCTCTACGAGATAGACGGACACGGGCACGGCTCTATGGCAGAACCGGCTTACCACATCTTAGAGCAACACATCCGGAAAATTTTAGGGCAACCGGTGAATAACAACTGACCAAGAATACCCCTACCACAAATCCCTATAAATAGGTATTGCCGGATTATTTCAAGCCTTGTATTTTTGCAGAAAGAAAAAAACAGGAAACATCATGCAAGTGCTGAAAGAAGACATACGCGACCGTATATTGGCTATTGCCAGGCAGCAATTCGCGCAGAATGGATATTCCAAAACTTCCATGCGTGAAATAGCCGGACTGGCAGGAGTTGGGGTCGGAAACATCTACAACTATTTTGCGAACAAAGACGAGCTGTTCCGTGAAGTGGTCCATCCGGTCTTGTATGCCTTGGAAGCCATGTTGCAGGAGCATCACGGCATACGGGGCGAGGATATTATGATGATGCGGTCGGAAAAGTATCTGAAGTCCTGCATCGATGAATATGTTTCGCTTATTAACACGCACCGCGGGCTGATGGAAATTCTGTTGTTCCGCGCACAAGGCTCTTCATTGGAACATTTCCGCGAGAACTACACCGACCGTTCTACGGAACTGGTCAAGGCATGGTTCACGTCCATGCAGCAGAAGCATCCCGAAATCAATACGGCAGTGTCCGATTTTATCATCCACCTGCATACGGTATGGATGTTCACCCTGTTCGAAGAACTGCTGATGCATTCGGTTCCCCAACAGGAAATGGAAACCATCTTGCACGACTATATTCTTTTTGAAATTCAAGGCTGGAGGGCAATCATCCAAATATGAGATACAGACAACGTACATACGAACATTCAACCGTATTGGAACGGTTGGCAAGGAGGAAATCTTCACGGAGGTTTCCTCCTTTTTTTATGAACATTTCTGAATATCGTTCGCTTTTGCGCACTTTTCTCACATTCGGCAAAGCAAGTAAACTCGCTTTGCTCTCACTCAATCGAAACGTTCACTATTAAATTGCAATATAATGAAACAGAAACACGAATTTAAGAGCATTGTGGCGGAGACGTTGCTCATTCCGCTATACATGAGAGCGAAAGAAAGCCGCCGTGTCAATCCCATTCTGGATGACAAGGCAGCGGAACGGTTGGCAGACAGCTTGGAATACGATTATTCCCAATTCGATGGGGCAAAGCTGAGCGAAGTGGGCTGCGTGGTGCGCGGCTGGTATTTCGACCGTGCCGTAAAACGGTTTATCGATACGTATCCCCGTCCGGTAGTCGTAAATGTAGGGTGCGGATTGGATACCCGTTTCCAGCGTATCGGCAACCCCAAAGCTGTTTTTTATGACTTGGACTTGCCGGAAGTCATGGCACTACGTCGGGAATTGATACCCGAACAGACAGGTAATGTTTATATCGCAGCTTCCTTACTGGAAACCGACTGGATGGACGAGCTACGTCGGAAACATCCCGATGCGGAATTTATTTTCATTGTGGAAGGTGTGCTGATGTATTTTTACGAGAAGCAGGTAAAAAGTTTCCTGCATCACGTGGCAAGCCGTTTCGGAGGTGGAGAGTTGTGGTTTGACGTATGTGGCACCATGATGAGCCGGCATGGTGTAAAGCCCGATTCACTCCGCCATCATGAAGCGCAAATCCGTTCGGGATTGAGCGACGGACATCTGGTGGAACAATGGGAACCGGCTTTGCAACTCATCGAACAAGCTAACTACATGAAGTTTTTCCGCTCACGCTGGGGATTCTTCTTCGGACAAGTATTAGGGCGCATTCCTTGGCTATGTTATAAATTCAGTTCATTACTCGGATATAAAATCCTATCAAAATAATATACAATGAATCAAACAAAAAAGAAAGAAGGTCTGTCCCGGCTGTTCGAGATAGCGGGACAGAAGAAAGGACTGCTCGTCATGGCAGGCGTGTTGTCTGCCGGCAGCGCAATGTGTATGCTCGTGCCCTATTGGGCGGTTTATGAAGTTTTGAAAGAATTGCTGACGCATGGAGGAAATCCCGCCGCTTCGGACGGGGCCGTCATGATACGTTGGGGATGGATAGCGTTTGGGGGACTTGTCGGCGGACTGGTATTGCTGTATGCCGCCTTGATGTCTTCCCACATTGCGGCGTTCCGCATACTCTATGGATTGCGTGTCCGCCTGTCCGAACACATCGGCAGGCTTCCGTTAGGGTATCTGAACAACACGTCCACCGGAGCCATCAAGAAAACGATGGACCAGAACATCGAAAAGATAGAGGGGTTCATCGCCCATACCATCCCGGACTTGGTGAACGTGGTAGCCACGGTGGCGGTGATGCTTGCCATCTTCTTTTCGCTGGATGCGTGGCTGACGGCCGTATGCCTGGCGGTCGTAGTGGTCAGTCTGTTTCTTCAATTCTCCAATTTCATGGGCAAAAGGGCAAGGGAGTTTATGGGCATCTACTACGATGCGCAGGAAAAGATGAGCGCGTCTGCCGTGCAGTATGTGCGGGGGATGCCCGTGGTCAAGATATTCGGGCAGAGTGTCCGTTCGTTCCGTCAGTTCAATGCCGAAATCCAAGCATATAAGACCTTTGCCTTGAAGTGCTGCGATACTTATCAGAACGGAATGATTGCCTTTACGGTTCTGCTCAATTCGATGGTGACGTTCATTCTCCCTATGGGCATCCTGCTGATGCAGGCCAGTCCGCAATCCATGTCGCTGGCGGTGGTATGGCTGTTTTTCATCATCATGGGTCCGGGTATGGCTTCTCCCGTCTATAAACTGACATTCCTGGGAGGCAACACGCGCGACATCGATGAGGGTGTAAAACGCATCGACCGCATCTTGGGAAAAAAGCCTGTACCGGAAGCGGAACACCCGCAGGTGCCTACATCCTACGATGTGGAGTTCCGCCATGTATCATTCTCCTACGAAAACACGGAACAGGGAACGCGGACGGAAGCCTTGCGCGATGTCAGCTTCACGGCACCGCAAGGAGAGATAACGGCGCTTGTGGGCCCGTCGGGGAGCGGCAAGTCTACGATAGCCAATCTGATTCCCCGCTTTTGGGATGTGGAACAGGGAGAAATACGCATAGGCGGCGTGGACATCCGCCAGATAGCCACGGAGAAGCTGATGGACATGGTGTCTTTCGTATTCCAGGACACGTTCCTGTTTTATGACACGCTCTATGAGAACATTGCCGTCGGCTCTCCCACAGCCACGCAGGAAAAAGTGATAGCCGCAGCCAAGGCTGCCCAATGCCATGACTTCATCGAACGGTTGCCGCAGGGATACGACACGCGGATAGGCGACAAAGGTGTGTATCTCTCCGGAGGCGAAGCGCAACGGATATGTGTGGCACGTGCTATCCTAAAGAATGCCCCGATACTGGTGCTGGACGAAGCCACGGCATTTGCCGACCCGGAAAACGAGTATAAGATGCAGATGGCTTTGCAATCTTTGATAAAAGACAAGACAGTCATCGTAATAGCGCACCGCCTCTCTTCCATCATCTCGGCACATCAGATTGTCGTCATGAAAGAGGGACGGATCGCACAGTGCGGAAAACATGAAGTCTTGTCCGTCACAGAAGGTATATATAAAAAGATGTGGGATGCCTATACGAGTGCTTACCACTGGACGTTGAACAAAAATTGAAAAGGAGAACAAGATATGAACGCAATCAAAAACATAACAATCGGACATACCGAACGGCTTTACAAGCCGGTCGGATACACCATGCTTGCCAACTTGGTCAATATCGTACCGTTCTGCCTCTCTATTGAAGCGGTACGCATCATCTTCAGTGCTTTTGACGGAAGCGGACTGCCGCTTGACACCACCCGCCTGTGGTATATATTCGCCATTATGGTTGTTTATATGCTGGTCATGGCTTTGGCGGAACGGGCATCCTATCGTGCCAATTTCCGGGGAGCCTACGAAATGAGCGCCTCGGGACGCTTGTCGCTGGCGGAACATCTGCGGAAACTTTCGCTGGGCTTCCTGTCCAGACGTGACCCCGGCGATTTGTCTTCCATGCTTATTACGGACTTCATGATGGCGGAAACCGGCATCTCGCACCACTTGCCCCAGCTGATGGGTGCCGTGGTCATGCCTATATTGGCTTTTGCTTCGCTGGTCTGGATAGACTGGAGGATGGCAGTCAGCATGTTTGCCGCGCTTCCGCTTGCTATGCTTGTATTGTGGACCAGCACAGGCGTACAAAAGAAACTGAGCGGCAAGCAGATTCAAGCCAAAATAGATGCCGGAAACCGGTTGGAAGAATACCTGCAAGGCATCCGGGTGATGAAAGCCTACAACCTGCTGGGCGACCGTTTCGTCCGGTTACGTGATGCCTTTGCCCAGCTTCGCCGTGCCTGCATCCGGCAGGAAGCCTTGTTGGGTCCGTTCGTTTTGCTAAGTATCACAGTGGTTCGTGCCGGACTGACGATGATGGTTCTGTGCGGAACTTATCTCCTGTTAGGGGGCAAGCTTTCCATACTCGTATTCGTACTGTTCCTCGTGGTCGGTTCCCGTGTGTTCGACCCGCTGACTTCCGCCCTGACCAATTTCACCGAGTTCCGTTATTTCTCCATTGCCGGAGGACGCATCCTTTCACTGATGAACGAACCGGAAATGAAAGGGGAACGGCAATCTCCGGTGGCTGGCGACATCCGCTTTGAACATGTATCGTTCGCTTATCAGGACAAGGAAGTGTTGCATGATATAACCGTTACCCTTCCTAAAAATTCATTGACGGCTCTTGTCGGTCCTTCGGGAAGCGGGAAAAGTACAGTAATGAAACTTTGTGCCCGTTTCTACGACCCACAGAAAGGGCGTATCTTCTTCAACGATGTTCCGATGGATGAAACAGATCCCGAAAGCCTGATGAGCCACATATCCATGGTATTTCAGGATGTTTATCTGTTCCAGGACACCCTGCGCAACAACATCCGTTTCGGCAAAACCGACGCGACGGAGGAGGAAATCATCGCCGCAGCCAAGAAAGCCTGTTGCCACGACTTCATTATGCGCTTGCCTCAAGGCTATGACACGATGGTAGGCGAAGGAGGCTGCACCCTGTCGGGCGGTGAGAAGCAGCGCATATCCATAGCCCGTGCCATTCTGAAAGACGCGCCAATCATTCTGCTGGATGAAGCGACCGCCTCCCTCGATCCCGAAAACGAAGTGGAAGTGCAGAAAGCCATCGACACGCTCATCAAAGGACGTACCGTGATAGCCATTGCCCACCGACTTAAAACCATTCAGAACGCCGACCGGATCATTGTTCTGGACAACGGGCAGATACAGGAAGAAGGTACGCACAATGAACTTATCCGAAAGAAAGGGATGTATGCACACTTATGGAACATTCAGGAAAATATATCGGGCTGGAAACTCGCCGGTCGGGCAGATAACCCTTAATTATACTATGCGCAAATCCATAACCATGCATTGAATAAAAGCCTGTTGTTATTATCTTCTTCTCTCAACGCAGATAGCTTCGTTTAGTGTAAGATTATTAATCTTACAGAGGATGAACTTATATGATTTGCAATGCCGGAGAACGTATTCAGTCTAATACGTTCTCCGGCATTGCCATTGTGCTCAATATGCCCGTTATCACGTAGTCCGTATCCGGCACGGTCAGCAGCAACGTGTAGCGCGCCGGAGGAAGGCTTTTGGCCTGGGCATCGGCGATGAGCGCTTCCCAATCCACGTCTAAATATGTTTCAATGATTGTCAGGCTGGCAGAGGAGGTGGCGTCCGCCCCTTGCATTTCGATTCGGAAGTCGTGCCCCGAAACGCTTTCCGCAAAACTCCCATCGGCACTGGAAGGATAAGACAAACGCAGGTAAGGGGCTGTTCCTTCTTCTGTCTGCTTCACAAGAAATTCATACGTGCCCGTTGCCGTAGGCATGTTATCCGGATGGTCCTCCGAGTAGAAATAGCAGTCGCGGGCTTCATTGTTTACCAGATAGAGCGTCATGTCTTGATGCAGTGCTGGGTGGTTGCTCGCGATGATTTCGTATGCGATATAGCAATCCGTCACCTTCACTTCCACCGTCTCTTTGTCGCCCGTCACGTTGTCGGTCAGGGTAAGTGCGGTGGTTCCTTTCCGCTTCCCCACGAGATGTACGGCTCCTTTCACTTCATCGGCACCAAGAATTTCCTCATAGGTGGCTTGCAGTACGTTTTCATCTGCTATTGTCAGGCTGACATCGCCGCTGCCGTTCGTGATGTAGATTTGGGTTTCGCCCCGTGCCAGTCTTGTTTCATAATAGGTCTTTCCCAAGTCGAACGGGGTAACGGATCCGCTTCCGTTGTTGTCTTCATCGCTGCATCCCGCCAGGCTGCATACGGACAAGAGCAACGCTCCCAATAAGCATCTTGTTTTCATATCTTTGTCAATCAGAAATGGTTTTTGTGCGAAGATAGCAAAATTCGGGGAAAATGCAATGAATTGTATAAATTTACCGTCCTTTTGTCACGCCGGATTGCAAATCCGCATGGCATGCGTTGTTTTTCACGCGAAAAGATTTTCCTCTCCGGCCTGCACATTCTCTGCAAAAAAATGTACTTTTGCAACACGAATCAAAAACAAGACAAACAGACAAACAAATGGAGAGCATCATCAGCAAACCCGAAAGAGAGCAAATCATCGCTCTGATGAAAAGAGAAGTGGTTCCTGCCATCGGCTGTACCGAGCCTATTGCAGTAGCACTCTGCACAGCAAAAGCTACTGAGGCTTTGGGCTGTACACCCGAACATATCAACGTCTATCTGAGTGCAAACATCCTAAAAAACGCGATGGGCGTAGGCATACCGGGTACGGGAATGATAGGTCTGCCCATCGCCATTGCATTGGGCGCACTCATCGGCAAGTCGGAATACGGACTGGAAGTCTTAAAAGACTGCACACCCGAAGCTGTAGAAAAAGGAAAGGAAATGATAGCACGTCCCCAGTGCATCAACATCGCCTTAAAAGACGACATCGAGGAAAAACTATACATTGAAGTGACCTGTACAAACGGGAACAATGTAGCGACCGCCATCATCAGCGGCGGACATACCAACTTTGTCTACTTATGCCGTAATGGAGAAGTGCAGCTGGACAAACGTACCGGCACCACCTCGGCCGAAGACGAAGAAACGGTCGACCTCACTTTACGCAAGGTGTTTGATTTCGCCACCACTGCCCCCATCGATGAAATACGCTTCATCCTCGAAGCAAAACGGCTGAACAAGGCTGCTGCCGAACAAGCCTTCAAGGGCTGTTACGGTCACGGATTAGGCCGTATGCTGCGCGACAACAAGAATGAAGAAAAGATTATGGGGAACAATACCTTCACTCACATCCTCTCGTACACCTCCGCCGCATGCGACGCCCGTATGGCAGGTGCAATGATACCCGTAATGAGTAATTCAGGAAGCGGAAACCAAGGCATATCTGCCACCCTTCCCGTAGTCATCTTTGCCGAAGACACCCACGCCACCGAAGAACAGCTCATTCGTGCGCTGACGCTAAGCCACCTCACCGCTATTTACATCAAACAGAGCCTGGGCAAGCTTTCGGCGCTCTGCGGATGTGTAGTGGCAGCTACCGGAAGCAGCTGCGGCATCACCTACCTGATGGGAGGCAGCTACGCACAGGTGATGTACGCCGTGCAGAATATGATTGCCACCCTCACCGGAATGATATGCGACGGGGCAAAGCCCAGCTGTGCCCTGAAAGTAACCAGCGGCGTATCTACTGCCGTGATGTCTGCCATTATGGCTATGGACCAGAAGTGCGTCACTGCCGTAGAGGGCATCATCGAAGAGAACGTGAACCGGAGCATCCGCAACCTGACCCTCATCGGCTCGAAAGGCATGAACGAGACCGACAAGATGGTGCTCGACATCATGACCCACAAACATTGTGATTAATCAGGTACTAGGAACTAGTTGACCAGGTACTAGGTTTTCAGATACCAAACATGCTCAAAGGTATTTAAAACCTAGTCAACTAGTACCTGGTCAACTAGTCAACTAGTCAACTAAAAAATGACACATCCGGCAGACTACATACAGCGGCTTATCAGCGAAGGCGAACACGTGCATCAAGACTTCAAGTTCGAAATCTCCGACGCACGCAAGATAGCCAAAAGCATCTCCGCCTTTGCCAATACCGAAGGAGGACGCCTGCTGGTAGGAGTAAAAGACAACGGAAAGATAGCCGGCGTTCGCTCCGAAGAAGAAATCTACATGATAGAAGCTGCAGCCCAACGTTATTGCCAGCCGCCCGTCGACCTGCATACCTATATATATAAGGTAGAAGGAAAAGATGTGCTGGAAGTGGTAATCGATGAAAGCCCGCGAAAACCCGTCTACGCCCTCGATGCCGAAGAACGGCGGTGGGCATACGTCCGCATCAAGGACGAAAACATTCTGGCAAGCCCTATCCACCTGAACATCTGGCAGCACAACCGGCACGAGGAAAAGGTCATCATCGCCTACACCCAACGCGAACAACAAGTACTGAACCTGCTGGCACAACATCCTTGCCTCACCCTCAACCAATGCCAACGCCTCACCCGGATGAACCGCAAGCTAATCACCAACCTCCTTGCCGACTTTATCCGCTTCGGACTGGTAGAGCAGGTGTTCACCGGACACGCGTTTTATTTCCGGCTGAAAGATTAGAGTTTATAGTAAAACAAAATTGGTTTGCGAAAAATGGAATGGAACACAGAGACACAAAGACACAGAGCTTTATTCTTTGAGAGAACAGAGTTCACAGAGTAAAAACCTGGCTCTATGGTCTTTACCTTCTCTATATATTTATTTCTCCGTGCCTCTGTGTTCAATAGAAAGGATTAACGGATTTTTCGCAATCCTTTTCTGATTGATTATAATTTTGCGAATTGTTTTCGAAGATATTTTTCTGATTTTAGGAGAAGGACAGCGGGCTATCTGACGAATAAAATCAGGAAAACAGACCGGAAAACAAACGCAAAAGGACCTGATAGAGTATTACTTTATTGGAAAATTTAAACAGACTCTTAGTAAAGCCCCAACAGATGCAAAATCGTAGGAGCAAGCAAAGCAGTCAGGATTCCATTCAAAGTCAGTCCCAAACTGGCGTATGCGCCGTATTTCCCGCTTACTTCCATCGCACGCGACGTACCGACAGCATGCGAAGCCGTCCCCATCGACAAGCCTTGTGCGATGGGGCTTCCTACATGCCCCACCTGCAACACCTTGAATCCGCAAATGGCGCCAAATAGTCCAACCACAATCACCACAGCTGCCGTCAACGAAGGAATGCCTCCTACAGAATCCGAGACCTCCATCGCAATCGGAGTCGTAACCGATTTCGGGGCAAGCGACATTATCACTTCGGGAGTTGCACCCATCAGTTTCGCGATAATGGTTACCGCAACCAGCCCTACTATACATCCTGCCAACTGGGAAATAAGAATCGGCAACAGCTGCTTCCGTATCATTTTCAATTGCAGATAAAGAGGGACTCCCAATGCCACCACGGCAGGCTTCAACCAAAACTCGACCAAAGAGCCTGCCTCGGAGTACGTTTCATACGAAATGTCCGTACACCGCAAAAAACAAATCAACAAGGCAATGGCAAGCAAAATGGGATTCAGGACAAGCCATCCCGTTTTCTTCTGAATCACTTTCGACAAGAAATAAAAACCGAAAGTTATGGCAAGCAAAAAGAATTTATTTGTGAAAAAATCCATGTTTCCTGACAATTTGATGAACCCAACCTGTAACCACTAACACTAAAACCGTACTGACCAGCGTAGCTACGACTATCGGCCAGAACTGAGCCTTGATAACATCGAAGTAAAGCATTAACGCAACCCCCGAAGGCACAAAAAAGAATCCTAAGTTAGCAACCAGAAAATTGGTTAACCCTTGTACCCATTCTAACTTAATCCACCCCAATTGCAAAAACAAAGTAAGCAAAAGCATTCCGATGATGCTTGAAGGAAGGTGAATCCCTGTCAGGTAAACCACCAGTTCACCCAACGCAAGGCATCCAAACAAAATTGAACACTGACGAACCATATCCTAAAAACTTTTACGTATTGAAAACGGGTGCAAAGGTACACATTTTGACGTAATCTTGCCGCAAAACAGACTTTTTTCTTATTCCTGCTGTCAAACATATAAAAAATCCTTACTTTATCCGAAAAAAAACGTCTCTTTGCAAACTTGATATTGCAAAAAAACGTATTTTTGCAGTGCGGTATACAAATTGTTATCGCACACAATGAAGAACAATCACAATTTTAATAAAATAAAGCCATGGATTTAATTAGTCAAATCGTTGAACGCGCTAAAGCAAACAAACAGCGCATCGTGCTTCCGGAAGGAACAGAAGAACGTACTTTGAAAGCTGCCAATCAAATATTGACAGATGGTGTAGCCGACCTGATTCTGTTGGGCAACCCTGACGAAATTATGGGACTTGCCAAAGAATGGGGATTGGGAAACATCCACAAAGCAACCATCATCAACCCGGAAACCAGTCCGAAAAAAGAAGAATACGCTCAACTATTGTGCGAACTTCGCAAGAAAAAAGGCATGACTATCGAAGAAGCCCGCAAACTGGTCGTTGACCCCTTGTACTACGGATGCCTGATGATTAAGTCGGGTGATGCCGACGGCCAACTGGCAGGCGCACGCAACACGACAGGCAACGTATTGCGTCCGGCTTTGCAGATTATCAAGACTGCTCCGGGCATCACTTGCGTATCAGGTGCCATGCTGCTTTTGACACACGCTCCCGAATGTGGAGAAAACGGTGTCATCGTAATGGGCGACGTAGCTGTTACTCCGGTTCCGGATGCCGACCAATTGGCTCAGATTGCTGTCTGCACTGCCCGTACAGCGAAAGCCGTTGCAGGAATCGAACCGCGTGTAGCCATGTTGAGTTTCTCTACCAAAGGCTCTGCAAAACATGAAGTGGTAGACAAGGTAGTAGAAGCATTAGGTAAAGCCAAAGCTATGGATCCGACATTGAAGATTGACGGAGAAATGCAAGCCGATGCCGCCTTGGTTCCGAGAATCGGACAAAGCAAAGCACCGGGTTCGGAAATCGCAGGCCACGCCAACGTATTGGTTGTTCCATGCCTGGAAGTAGGCAACATCTCTTATAAATTGGTAGAACGTCTGGGACATGCTACCGCCGTAGGCCCTATCCTCCAAGGCATCGCCCGTCCGGTCAACGACTTGTCGCGCGGATGTTGCATCGATGATGTATACAAGATGATTGCCATTACCGCTAACCAGGCTATTGCAGCTAAAGCGGAATAAGCCAAATCATATTCCATTCACCACAGAGGATACAGAGGTACACAGCGTTTTTAATTTTATTTTCCTCCGCGGTACTCTGTGTCCTCTGTGGTGGAAAAACATTACGCTTTTAAAATCAATAAAAACAAAACCTATATATGAAAGTATTAGTACTCAATTGCGGAAGTTCATCCATCAAATATAAATTGTTTGAGATGACCACCAAACAAATCCTCGCACAAGGAGGCATCGAGAAAATCGGCTTGCCCGGCTCATTCCTGAAAATGACATTGCCAGGCGGAGAAAAGAAAATCATCGAAAAAGACGTACCGGAACATACTACGGGCGTACAATTCATCTTCGACACATTGACCAACCCCGAATACGGAGCTGTGAAAGACTTGCACGAAATCAAAGCCGTAGGTCATCGCGTGCTGCATGGAGGAACAAAATTCAGCGGTTCTGTACTGATTGACGATGCTGTGATTGCAGCCGTAGAAGAATGCTGCGACTTAGGCCCGCTTCACAATCCGGCAAACCTGAAAGGTATCTATGCCGTACAGAAACTGTTGCCCGAAGTGCCTCAGGTAGCCGTATTCGATACTGCATTCCATCAGACCATGCCCGATTATGCTTATCTGTATGCAATCCCTTACCGCTACTTTGAGAAATACGGCATACGCCGGTATGGATTCCACGGAACCTCTCACCGCTATGTTTCAAAACGTGTATGCGATTTCTTAGGCATTCCGCAAGAAGGCACACGTGTCATCACCTGCCACGTAGGAAACGGCGGCTCCATTGCAGCTGTAAAAGACGGCAAATGCGTAGATACAAGCATGGGACTGACTCCGCTGGAAGGTTTGATGATGGGTACCCGCAGCGGTGACATCGACGGAGGAGCCATTACGTACATCATGAAGAAAGAAGGACTGACACCCGATGAGATGTCGAACTTGCTGAACAAGAAGAGCGGCGTATTGGGCATGTTCGAAAAGTCAAGCGACATGCGTGAACTGGAAGCAGCCGTAAAGAACGGAGAAGAACGCGCCATCCTGACCGAAAAGATGTACTTCTACCGCATTACCAAATACATCGGCGCATACGCCGCTGCCATGAATGGCGTAGACATCATCCTGTTCACAGGCGGCGTAGGCGAAAACCAGTCGAGCGCACGTGCCGCTGTTTGCAAGAATCTGGAATACTTAGGCGTAAAGCTCGACGAAGAAATGAATAACAAGATTCATGGAGAAGAAGCCGTTATCTCTACCCCCGACTCGAAAGTGAAAGTGGTAGTCATCCCAACCGATGAAGAAATGATGATTGCTACAGACACCATGAACATCCTGAACGAACGCAATAAGTAAAGAATCATTAAACAGACAGATAAAGGGACATCCTCGTAAGCCTTTTTTTATTATCTTTGTTACGGCAATAAAAAAGGCTTGCAAGGATGTCCTTTTCAGTTGCAGGGTATCAGCCAGCCAATCGTTAGATACTCCTGCTATTCAGGACCTTGCTAACCCGTTGCTTATCCCCGAAGCCTAAGAACTTAAAAACTGAAATATGAAAAAAAAAATTGTAACATTCGGTGAGATTATGCTGAGACTCACCACTCCCGACAATCTCCGCATACAACAAAGCCGGGACTTTTTGGTAAACTATGGAGGAAGTGAAGCCAATGTAGCGATTTCGATTGCTAACTTTGGCGGAGAAGTGGAATTCATTACCCGCCTTCCCGACAATGCATTAGGCGACACCTGTCTGGTAGAATTGCGTTCGCACAATATCGGGACAAAACATGTATTGACCGGAGGAAAAAGGTTAGGAACCTATTACATGGAAAAAGCCGCTGCCATGCGTAACTCTAAAGTAATTTACGACCGCGAGAATTCAGCTTTTTCCGAACTAAAACCCGGAATGATAGATTGGCGTGACGCTTTCAAAGATGCCGGCATTTTCCATTGGTCGGGCATCGATGCCGCATTGACTCCCGGACTTGCCGATGTTTGTAAAGAAGCCATCGATATCGCCAAGGAAATGGGACTGACCGTTTCTTACGACATCAATTACCGCAAGAACCTTTGGAACTATGGCAAGAGCGCACAGGAAGTATTGCGCCCCCTTATGACTTCAAGCGACATCATGTTCGGAAGCGAAGGAGAATACGCCCTGCTGATGGGACTGAAAGCACCCGGATTTAAAGCTACCCGCAACGGAGAAGCTTACGATACCGCAGCCTACGAGGCGTTCTGTAAAGAAATCAGCCGGCAAGTACCCGATTGCAAATACATTTACATCGCGTTAAGAAACGTCATCAGTTCGGCACACCACACCTTCGCCGGAGTACTTTACTCACACGGAACGATGAAACATACCCGCGTATTTGACATTGATGAAGTAATCGATTGCGTTGGCGTAGGAGATGCCTTCTGCGGCGCCATGCTGTATGCCCAACATGCCTTCGAAGACGAACAGAAACGCGTAGACTTTTCTACCGCCGCATCGGTATTGAAGAACACCATTGCCGGAGACTATAATATGGTAAAAGTAGCGGAAGTAGAAGGATTACTCGCCAAGCAGGAAAGCGGAGAAGTAGCCAGATAAACGATACGAAAGAATAGCCCATTAAAACATAACCGCCCGCGCAAGCAAACACAAGCAGACGTGTTTGCTTACGCGGGCGGTCGACTTTCCGGACAAGTACAGGGACGTTAACCCAGCATTCCCGTTGCCGAAAACGTATCAAAACAGAATGTGGCTATCGAAAAAGGAATGTCTTGAAAATAAGGGATAATGACCGCAAGGAGAAAAAACAAAATGTTTACCGACTATCCCCGTTTGTAATATGAAACGACGATTGTATACTAACATATTGAAAATGAATCTGTGACAAGAAACTGTTTCTAAAATTAGCCAAACAAAAGCCGCCTTCGCTTGACTAATAATGTTATTATAGAAAAAAATATCTTATGTAAGTCCCTCTGTATTAAATCTTTTTATTAATTTTGCAACGCAATTGCCGCTTCATATTACAAAATGATTACAAAACGGCAGTTCTAAAATACAACATATTGGATACTAGACATTTGTGACATGGAAGCATTCAACATAGAACACACCCTGTTTCATACTTCTCGTCACATAACAACGGTAGACCATTGCTGCTGAGTTACGTCCGGAATGCTGCCGTTATGCCTGAAAGAAGGCGTTTCAGAACCTTCATGCGGTTGTCATGAAGGGAACATAAGGAATGCTTTTCCGTTGGCAAGGTATCAGTTGACAAGTTAACAATGCCTTTAGAGCCCATAACTACTCAGTACGTTGTCACCGCCTCGTCAACTTGTCACCTCGTCAACTATAGTCAATCAGAAATGAATTGCGAAAAACTATAGCCTGTTTTTTAGTAGAGACGTCACATTGTGGCGTCTCTGAATGCATCCGCAAGACATTCACATACAAAAACATATAGCATCCCTTCGGTTGGGGAGACGCCACAATGTGACGTCTCTACTGCATTCCGTATTTTCGCAAACCAATTTTGTTCTACTATAAAATAGAGTTCTAACTCCTTTATTATATATATGCCCGACAAACTCAACCACGTGGATTACCGCTGGTATATCGTGCGTACACGTCCCCGGCAGGAAAGGAAGCTGGCGGAACTTCTGGAACAGTACAAGGCAAAGTCCGTGAACATCCTCGAAGTCTATGCACCTACCCATACCACCGTCAACATCCGCCACGAAGGAAGCGAGAGGCAGGCACCTCTGTTTGTGGGGACTATATTCGTGCTTGCCACCCAAAAAGCCTTGACGGATTTCATGGAAGAACACTCCCTGAACGGTATCTTGCAATATGAGCGTAAGAACGGGAAAGGAGAAAAGACACGCCTGCGGGTCATCCCCGAAGAACAGATGCGTGCTTTCCGCGACTATAACGAAAACTATGCCGACCGGGTAATCGTACTCGAACGTCCTTACACAGACTATGCCTTCAATGCCAAATCCGATGAGCCTAACGAAATTGTGCGTGTCATCGACGGACCATTGGCAGGGCGAAAAGGCTACATTTGCCGCTTCCGCCGCGATAAAAGGTTAGTGTTCCGGGTATGCGGCATGGAGCCGGGCAGTTACCTTACCGTTTCCTATCCCAATGCATGGGACTTACACGTGGTGCGCCTGCACAACGCCGAAGGAGACCGCTTGTCCGCCGGCACCGAAAAAGGACGTGCCGTCGACCTGCTCACCGGCATCCTGCAAGCCTGCGGATACAGCGGACAAACACTTCCGATGCTTTACGAGATAACAGACCGGCTGAGAGCCAAGCCTTCATTGGTTGCCCTCTGCCAAGACCTTTACAAGAAAGGAGATACAGCCTTAAGCCAGCGCCTGACACAAATGAGCGGCAAGGAGGCGGAACTTATCCTTAACCTCATACGTTACGAGCGCGACAATCCCGGTTACGTGAAAGCCAACTGGAATAAAGCCAGCCTCCGCCCCTTCCTCACCCCTACATCGGGCATAGAAATGGAAGAAGGCAAAGACGAAGCAGAGCTTCCGCACACAGGCTTTACCGAAATTATCCGCAAGGTTGGCATCACGGAAGAGGTCTACTATCCCAGCAAGGAGCAAGAAGAAACGGTTACAACGACCTATTATGCACATATAGGAAAAGCCCCTCTCACCTGTGGGGAAAGAGCTGTAAACGAGAATGGGCATTCGCACCCCTCTCACCTTATGGAGAAAGCCGGAGAGGGGCTGAACTTCATTTTCTTTGCCAACTGGGACACATTTCTCCATGAATATTTCCTGACGGCAGGAAAAGCCCATGAGAAGCTGGTCGGCGGAACGGTACAAGACGAAAAAGAAGACGGAAAAAAAGCAAAACTCATCGAATCGTTCCGCAATTACGCCCCTACCCTATACAGGGTATTAACGGATAGCAGTTCGCCCGTAAAGCCTATCCCGGATTTTACAATCGGCAAAACCACCCTGAATGTAATGGCTATAACCACAACCGACCAGGAAAAAGGAAAAGATGAACTGATTAAGACATGTACCGATATCTGCAAAGAAATAAACAACACCACACACTTAGCGGTCTGGCGCAGGTATTTGCGGACGGTATGGCTGCATGAGTAATAAAAACAAGCTTCCAATGAAGGTATCTTCATAAATCGCCCAAAGCACACACGAAAACGGATACATCAAGCCAAGAAAAACTTTTTGGAGAAATTCAAAACTGTTTCTTACCTTTATTGGAAAATTTAAACAGGCTCTTACACATGCGATAAATTTTCAAGAAATTTTCTCCCCCCTTGAAAAGATTTGCTATCTTTGCTTCAAAGAATCAAAGAACTTAAAAACCCACATGCTATACCCTATAGGAATACAAAGTTTCGCCGACATCCGTGAACGCGGATTCGTTTACGTCGACAAGACGGCAATGGTTTACCAAATGGCGTTGAGAGGGAAATTCTATTTCCTCAGCCGTCCACGCCGGTTCGGAAAGTCCCTGCTGGTCTCTACCATGGAAGCTTACTTCTTGGGCAAGAAGGAACTTTTCAAAGGATTGGCCATCGAGAAGCTGGAAACGGACTGGGTGCAATATCCCATACTTCATCTCGACTTGAACGCCCAGAATTACACCAACGAGAATGCATTGCAAGAGGAATTGGACAAACACCTTATGATATGGGAACAAGCATACGGTCTGACTACCGACAAATCGCTTTCCCCTGAAACCCGTTTCTATAACGTGATACACAATGTCTACAAGCAGACCGGCAAGCAAGTAGTGGTACTGATTGACGAATACGACAAACCTCTGCTTAACACTATCGATAATGAGACGTTGCACAGTGTTTATCGGAATATGCTGAAAGCCTTCTTCTCCGTGCTCAAGTCATTGGATGCCTGCATCCGTTTCGGCTTTATTACGGGCGTGAGCAAGTTCAGCCACGTCAGCATCTTCAGCGACCTGAACAATCTGAAAGACATATCCATGGATCCCCGGTACGTTGACATTTGCGGCATATCCGAACAGGAACTACACGGTTATTTCGATGACTCTATCCGCGAGCTCGCCGATGCCAACGGCATAACTTTCGAGGAAGCTTGCGGACAGTTGCGCAAGCAGTACGACGGCTACCATTTCCGTGAGGACAGCATCGGGGTTTACAATCCATTCAGCCTGCTCAACACGTTCGACAGTCAGGTTTTCAACGATTATTGGTTCGAAACCGGCACACCTACGTTCTTGGTGAAGCTGCTACAGTCCAAAAACTACCGCTTGAAAGACTTGGAGGGCAAAAAGGTGATGTCTGACGTACTCTCTACCACCGATACGGCAACGTCAAACCCTATCCCCGTGCTTTACCAAAGCGGATACCTCACCATCAAGGGATACGACCGCAAGATGCGCATCTATACGCTCGGTTTTCCCAATGAGGAAGTGGAACGCGGCTTCTTCAACTTCCTGCTGCCCTACTACACGCCCATAAGCAACGACGACAAGGCAAGTTTCCTCAGCGACTTTGTCGTGGCAGTAGACGAGGGCAGGCCGGAAGATTTTTTGTTGCTGATACAGACCATGCTGGCTGGGCAAGACTACCGTATAGCAGGTGACGCAGAGAAATATTTCCAAAACACGTTTTACCTGATATTCCAGCTTTTAGGATTCAATGTCGTGGTAGAACAAGCCACCAGCCAAGGACGCATGGACGTGACGATCCAGACCGATGGCTACATTTATATCATCGAGCTGAAGCTTGATAAAACAGCCGAAGAAGCCCTCCGGCAAATCAAGGACAACCAATACGCCCGTCCGTTCCAGGCGGACAAGCGCAAGCTTTACTTGATAGGCGTGAACTTCTCATCGGAAACACGGACGGTAGAGAAGTGGGTGGTTGAAGAATGTTCATGTTGTATTAAAAAACAGTAAGAAGCTGTTTTGTCTCATGAATTGGGGTTGACATTTGCCATCAACCTGATAAAAAAGACCTTGGCTGGAAATAATGATTTCTTTTAAAAACTTGGAGATTCGTGCCGAATTGCTTATTTTTGTCCTACCAGAATCTACAAAACAGGGAGGAACATCTTATGAAAAAATACAAGAAACATGAAGACAAACCCATGGTGGCTAATGAGCCATTGGCCGCTTATGCAAAGGCTTCAACTAATGGTCAGCTTGTTTCGCCTGCTTTGATAGATGAACTTATGGGGCAACCCGATGAAGCGAAATGGTATATCATCAACCGGCTTATAGGAAGCATGAAGCATAAGAAAGGAATTAAAGCGGTTGAAAAGCAATCTTCTGCAGATGAAAGTGAATCTCATGCCGATGCCGCGGAATGGCAAAAGAAGGCTGAAGCCGCGCGAGACTATTATCGGCAGAAATATAATCTGCCGGAGAGCTTGATAAGTCTGATTGGCTGCATCCCTCCACTTACCGATGCAGAGAGAGAAAAGGCAAAAGAAGACTATTTGCTGGAAAAATACGGAATACGATGAAACTGTTTCTTGACACGAATATTGTCGTGGACTATGTGGAAAACCGCAAACCATTTGTCGCTGATGCATTGGCTTATTCCAAATGAGTTATGACGGAATCCACCATCTGTATGTTTCCGACTTGACGTTTGCCAATATTGCTTATATCGCCCGGAAAAGAATGAGCCTCAACCAGCTTTATGAAATTTTTGAAACTTTGTCGCGTTCTTACATGTAACAGGTATTGGAGAACAAGCTGTGCACGAAGCAATCCGTTTGAAGGAAAAGGATTTTGAAGATGCCTTGCAGTATTTCTCAGCCAAACAGGCGTGTGTGGACTGCATCATCACACGCAATAAGAAAGACTTTCATTTTTCGGATATTCCGGTATATACGCCGGAAGAGTTCTTGCTTAGGTAACACTTTTACTCCTATATCATACATCTAAGTAGTATATATGTTCCACACGCTTTATCTCTATAAAAGAAGAGCAAACTCATAATTTTACACTTTCTATTTTAGGCGTATCGCCTGTAATGCCAAGGGGTACGTCAGAATTGGACGCTTACAAACATTACGGCAAGATGATGAGGAAGTCGCTCAGTCAAATGGCGGATGGTTGGGAAAACTTCAGAATTACAGGAAAGACGGCCAGTTCGCTATAGACAATATGCTTGTGAAAAGAGTCATCCAGTCTTTTATAATGCATCTGAAAAACTCATTGTTTTTTAGTAGTGGAGAAGGTGTTGAGACAGCACTGACATTTCTCACCCTGATTGAAACCTGCAAGAATGTAGGTCTTGATACCCGTGACTATATCGCAACCACAATGAAACTGGTAATTGGCGGGAACAGGAATTATGATAACTTATTCCCCATGCCATTGGCTGAATAATGATTATAAACCGTTATTTTTTAGAATCCTAAATAGTTCATTTTGCTGATTTTTAGTGAAGTGAACTCTATTGAGAATTACAGAAGACACGAGAATATTTACACACGAGATAAATTCTCAAGAAATTTTCTCCCCTTTGAAAAGATTTGCTATCTTTGTGGAAGTAACAATAAAAGCGTGATAATATGGAAACGACAGCTTTCAATCCTATACAGATTCATTTACTCCGGATGTTCGAGTATGACAATTCCCCTCAAAGTTTGGAAGAATTGAAGGAGGTATTATATCATTATTATTCCGAACGCATGAATGCCAAGTTGAATGACCTTTGGGATAAAGGCATACTCGACCAAAAGCGGCTGGACGAAATCAACGAAATGGATTTGCATAAGCTGAAATAGGTTATGAGCCGTATAGTTCTTGATACGAATTGCCTCATACAAAGCATCCCTTATAAAAGCCGTTACCATAAAGTGTGGATGTCTTTTGTAAAAGGGGAAAATACGTTTTGTGTATCCAATGAGATTATTGAGGAATATGCGGAAGTCTTACATCGTTTGACTGATTATGAAACGGCAGACTATGTTGTGAAAACAATACTGAACAGCCCGTTTGTAGAACTGATTACACCTTATTTTCATTTTAACCTTATCACAGCCGACCCTGATGATAATAAGTTTGTCGATTGTGCCATATCCGCAAACGCCCGCTATATTGTTACGAATGACCATCACTATGATGTGTTGAAATCGATAAATTTCCCGAACGTGAATGTGATTAATATAAAA
This sequence comes from Phocaeicola salanitronis DSM 18170, assembly GCF_000190575.1. Classification (NCBI taxonomy): domain Bacteria; kingdom Pseudomonadati; phylum Bacteroidota; class Bacteroidia; order Bacteroidales; family Bacteroidaceae; genus Phocaeicola; species Phocaeicola salanitronis. The sequence goes on from NC_015164.1 coordinate 2,013,110, forward strand.
CAGTTCTGCTTAGAACTTGATTGATATATCGTATGTGTACGAATTTGCACACATTCCACACCGTTTCTGTAAAGACGATGTGCACATCGTCTCCGCTATGATGACATCCACAAAATACGCAAACAAAGGAAGCGCCTGCCGAATTAGAAACTGTTTTGAATTTATCGTGCGATGATTTGGGATGAGTTTTTGAGGCATTTCCGCTTGTGTGATGAGGAAGATAGCGGGCTATCTGACAAAGAACAGAAGCGGAAAGGACCAAAAAATCGCCCAAAGCACACACGAAAACGGAAACATCAAGACAAGAAAAACATTTTGGAGAAATTCAAAACAGTTTCTTAGTTTATAAAAAAGGAACAACCGATTATACAGAGTTTTCAGATCTTGTGTCGCCTGTACACAAATGTTTCTCACTATCAATTACTCTGCGAATCAGGAGTTAAACGTAGTTATGTTTCACAGGAGTTATAACTTCGTTCAGGAGTTAAAGGCCAATAGTCCTGCCTCTGAAAACAGTGCAAAAGGTATTGGCATCCAACTCACAGCCCGTCAAGTGGGCGATAACTCCATCTGACTCCCTTTTAACTCCTGATTGGCATTATTCATTTTTTCGTGGCAACTACAGCAGAAAACAACAAGCGCATAGCCAAGAATACGCTGCTGCTTTACTTCCGGATGATATTGATTATCATAGTCGAGCTTTATACAAGCCGGGTAGTACTCAATATATTGGGAGTAAGCGATTATATTTTTATTAATACACACCAAATGCGCAAATTATGAGATATCCAAGTTTCCTTCGTAAAATCAAACAACGAATTAGCATGATATCAGATAGTAACAGACTGATTCATCAAATCCGGTTCAATCAAAAGAAATACATCTTGGAACAGAATATCCTGCACAGCCAAGAATCGGGTATTACCGATGAAAAATATTGTGCCCATGATATCATTGTATCGCTGACGACTTACAGCAAACGAATTTATGACGTGCATCTGACCATTGAATCCATCATGGAACAGACCATGAAAGCTAATCGGATTATCTTGTGGTTAGATTATAGTTTTGAGAACCTCCCTTTGCCTAAAGCGTTGCAATTATTGCAGAAACGAGGATTGGAGATTGAATATTGTAAGGATATCCGTTCGTATAAGAAACTGATTCCAGCTTTGAAAAAATATCCTGATGATGCCATTATTACAATAGATGACGATGTCCTTTATGAGTTTGATTTATTGGAGAAATTGATAATGGCATATCAAGAAGATCCTTCTTACATTTATTGTAATCGTTATCATCTTATGTTACCTAATGGCAAAGGGAAATTATTACCTTACATGCAGTGGAAATGGACTTATACAAATCAAGATGCTTCTATTTGGAATTTTCCAACAGGTGTTGGAGGCGTTTTATATCCTCCACATTCCTTAGATGAGGAAGTGTTTAATGAAGAGACTTTTTTGGATATATGCAAATATGCCGATGATGTATGGTTTAAGGCAATGGCTATGAAAAAAGGTACACTTTCGAAAAAAGTATATACACACAACCTGAAAGGTGAAGAGTATTTTTTAAACGAAGAAGTGCAAGACATCGGATTAAGCTTAATAAACACACAAGGTGCCATATTGAACGACAAGCAAATAGAGGCTGTCTTCACAAAGTATAATTTATACCAGCTGCTGAAATAATGTCAATCAAACAGGAAATGATAAGCGGTATCTTTTGGACAGCCGTTCAAAAGTATTCCGGCTTGATTGTACAGATTATTGTCACGGCAATATTGGCACGCCTGTTGACTCCGGAAGATTTTGGGGTTGTGGCTGTAGCTACCGTACTGATAGCATTCTTTACCTTATTTACCGATATGGGGATAGGCCCTGCCATTATCCAGAAACAAGATTTGACTAAAGATGACTTAAACTCGATTTTCTCTTTCACCATCTGGGGAGGAATATTGCTTGCGGTTCTTTTCTTTTGGACAGCTTATCCCATTGGTACATTTTACAAAGAGGATTCTCTCGCCCTTATTTGCCAGTTATTGTCTGTCAACCTGCTTTTTGCGGCATGGAACATCGTCCCCAATGCATTAATCAACAAAAACAAGCGGTTTAAGTTTATAGCCGAAAGAACTTTATTGTTACAGGTCATTTGTGGAATCATTTCCGTATTTGCGGCTTATCAAGGATTGGGTTTGTATGCCCTGCTAATCTCTCCTATTCTGACGTCAATCGGAGTCTTTATCTTGAATTACAGGCAATATCCCTTGCAATTCAGTTGGCAGATACGTACGGATGCGTTAAAGAAAATATTTTCGTATTCCAGTTTCCAGTTCCTGTTCAATTTCATCAATTATTTTTCCCGGAACTTGGACAAACTGATTATCGGACGTTTCTTCAGCATGAACGAATTGGGATATTACGAGAAGTCCTACCGCCTGATGATGCTCCCCTTGCAATATGTAACGAATGTGATTACTCCGGTCATGCACCCGATTCTGACCTCTTTGCAGGATGATTATAAAAGCCTGACAGAGAAATACAATAAAATCATCAAGCTGATAGCCACAATCAGCTTCCCATTGGGGGTATTTCTTTATTTTGCGGCAGATGATATTATTTATATCGTTTATGGAGACCGTTGGGGAAAAGCCATTCCTGTATTCCAGATATTGGCTTTATCCTTACCTCTACAAATGATTCTTTCTACAACAGGTGCCATTTATCAGGCGGCAGGAAAGACCAATTGGCTGTTCTATGGTGGATTAAGCAATACGTGTTGCACGGTGATAGGTTTTATCTTTGCTGCTGTATACTTCCGCACTATCGAAAGTATGGCTTGGGCTTGGGATATCACTTTGCTTATCAATGCTGTGATTTCATATTGGATATTGTATAAGGTAGTGTTAAACTCTTCGTTACGTCCTATATTATATGTATGTGTAAATCCCTTCATCTTAGGAATATTCATAGGAATTATATTATGGGCATTGGCGTTTTTTTGCAATATTCAATCACATTTCTTGTCCCTCTTATTAAAATCGGCTTTATCCTTTGTCTGCGCATGTACATTTGTACAATGTACGCATCAGTATAATTTAATCAAGATTTTCTCTTTGAAAAATAGAGCATAACATGACTGTAATTTTAAAAGTCTTTATTGCGGTTTACCTTGTCATATTCCTAATAGTTACCAGGTATTCATGCAAGAACGGAATCATTTTCTTTTGGGCATCATTATTTATAGTTCCATCATTATTGTTGCTAAATACATATATCATATCTTTTATCAATGTCTATCTTTTGCAGATAATAATTATATCCATTTCGTTTGTCCTTCATAAAGAATATAGGAAAGCTCTTTTTTCATTTTTTTATAACAACAAAAAGCCTATACTGACTCTGATTATTGCATATATTTCTATAATTATCTTTTCTTCCACTGTCCCCTTAAACCACCAAATATGTAACTTGTTACAAGAACTATTGGAAATATCAATCATTGTAGAAAGCCTTATTGTCGCTCAGAAAAATAATCTTTTCGTACGGAAACTATGTATCGTTTTATCAATCTTAATTTTATGCAATATCGTATATTCATTCGTTTGTGAAATATTTCTTCGGACAAATTTTGCAGGAACACCTTTATACCTTTTAATGGGGCAAGAAGATAATGCATATTACACAGATATGATAAATATGCAACGAGGTATTATGGATTTTCGCTTACAGTCCATTTTTGCCCATCCTCTTTCTCTTGGGCAGTATTTTCTTCTGCTTGTCCCTATATTCCTTTGTAAAAGCCGAATGCTAAACGAAAGATTCAGGTGGTTCATGATAATACTTTTAAGCATTGGCATTTTCCTATCCGGCACACGCGGCGCTTTATTCCCCTTAATATTGATTGTAGGATTATTCTTAATGAAAGAAAAGATTCGTTTTGTGTATAAACTGATTCTGACGCTTCCTTTTTTAATCGTTCTCTACACCTTTATGCCTTTAAATTTTCAACGGGATATTGATAAATATTTCACCTCATTTGCAACATACATTCAATTTTGGGATGATACGAAACAGAGTAAAAGTGAAATCGAAGGTTCATCCATGAGTATGCGTTTCGAACAATTCGAAGCTGCTAATGATGAAATTAAAGATAATCCTTTATTTGGAAAAGGACGAATATATAGAGAGTATTATCAAGACCATCATAACCAATTGCATCCAAAGCTCTTAGGATATGAAAGTTTTGTATTATTGAAGTTGGTAGAACAAGGTTGGATAGGGCTTTGCATGTTCATTTTATTAATATTCTATATGTATCGCATATTCAAGAATACTTATTGTAATGTGTGGATTTTGCAATTACTATTTATAGCATTTTTCTTATCCACACTTATGACGGGAATACGCCCATTCTCGTTTTTAATATTGGGCATGTCTGCAGTTATAGTTTCTAATCAAAAATCACTTTCCTCTCACTATACAAATGTTAAACCCTTATGAAAACAAAAATCGTATACGCTGTTACAAGTGACGAGACAGACTTTTATTTAGAACAAACATTGGTTTCTGTATATTCATTACGCTTGTATAATCCAGAGACAAGAGTAGTGTTGATTGTTGATGACAAGACAAATGACACATTGATAGGTAAAAGGGCTAAAATATTAGAATACATTTCAGATAAAGTTGTAGTAAATATTCCTGCTAAGTATACTAAAAAAGAGAGGTCCAGATATCTGAAAACAACAATACGACAACATATTGAAGGAGCATATCTTTTTATTGATTCTGATACAATCATAACAGATAATTTGTCTGATATAGACAATCTTTTAGATAAGGGGATTGATATAGCAGCTGTAAAAGATAGTCATTGTGATTTTAAAGATATGCAAAATTATAAATTAATACTTTCAAGAGCACATATAATAGGTTGGGACACAATACTCAAAAAAGATACAATTCATTTCAATAGCGGTGTAATGTTTGTTTGTGACAATAATTTTACTCACAAATTTTATGATGAATGGCACAACAATTGGATATATGAATTACATAAGGGGTTATTTTATGACCAATTAGCATTAGCTTATACAAATCAGATGTTAAAATATCCAATAAAAGAACTTGATGGAATATGGGACTGCCAAATATGTCAAGATGGTCTTAGTTATTTGTATAAAGCTAAAATAATCCATTACTTTGGAGAAATAGGGAATAGAAGTGCTTACTATTTTCGCAATATAAATGTTTTTGAAAAAGTAAAAGAAAGTGGAAATATCCCTCAAACATTGATTCCCTTTATAAGGAAAGGAAAAGGAGCTTTTATAGGACATCATTTTGTTTGTGACGATGTAGATTTCATGCAATCATTTTTATATAAGCTTTATCGTCGTTTCCCCAAATTGTTTAAAACCATAAATTCCGTTATTGAATGTTCTTTCAAATTACTGCATAAGAAGAGATCGGTAAAATAAAATACTATCTATAAAATTAAGCCTATTACTCGCTCAAATTTGATTTGTTAAGTAAATAATACAGTGAAAATAAAAATATTGATGGATGTTTCTGTAATTATAGTTAATTATAATACCAAGAGTATTACAAACGAATGTATAAAGAGTGTAATTTCTCAAACTAAAGACGTTTCTTATGAAATTATTTTAGTTGACAATAACTCTCAAGATGGGAGTATAGATTACTTTAGCAATGATAAAAGAATATGTTTTATAAAATCAAATAGAAATATAGGATTTGGCAGAGCTAACAATTTAGCATTAAAAAGAGCAAAAGGGAAATATATTTTTTTACTGAATTCTGACACAATCTTATTGAATGATGCAATTTCTATTTTTTATGAGAAAATGGAAAAAGCTTCTAAAAATATTGCTTGCATTGGAGCTTATTTATTAGATAAAAATTTTTGTCCTAATCAGTCTTACGGAGAGTTTCTTACGGTAAGACGTATTTTAAAAATGGCTTTAAATTCTTATTCTAAGAAATTTCATCAGAAAAATAAACAAACATATTGGGGGAAACATTATGATTGGATGGAAGTTGAAATGGTGATAGGAGCAGATTTATTTATTAGAAAAGAAGTGATTGACAAATTAGGAATGTTTGATGAAACATTTTTTATGTACCACGAAGAAAATGACATGCAACGTCGTTTTAACAAATCGGGGTATAAAATGGCATTAATTTTAGGTCCTCAAATAATTCATTTAGAACAAGCAAGTTCTTCAACGTTTACACTCATAGATAAAAAAATAATGAGCGAAAAAGGTATGTTTAATTATATGCGTAATTGGACATCCCAATGTGGTTTCTATTTTTTGAAAACAATTTATATCATACTAAAACTTCCAATGCTTTTTGATAAGAGATATTCACTTTATGACGTATATAGATACCTGAAATTTTTAATCAATATAGATTACAAGCGATAATTAAATGAATTTGAAAATCTTAGTATTTACAGGCGGATTAGGGAATCAGCTGTTTGAATACGCTTTTTACCTCCATTTGAAAAGGAAGTTTCCTAATGAACGGTTTTATGGATTGTATGGAAAGAAATTAGCAGAACACTATGGACTGGAACTTGACAAATGGTTCCGTGTAAATCTTCCTTCACAACCTTGGTGGGTATTGCCTGTGACCGGACTTTTTTATCTATACAAACAATGTTTCCCAAACTCCCGATGGCTGGATTTAAACCAGCGTGACTGGAAACATCCTAAAGCAATAGTCTTTTTTCCTTTCAAATTTAATAAGCGCTTCATTCCAAATAAACAAAATTGGATTCAGTGGAAAGTAGATGAATCTGCTTTGTCTGAATATAATCGGAAAGCGTTGGTTGAAATACGACAATCGAATGCCTGCTTTGTACATGTCCGCCGGGGAGATTATCTGTCAGTTAATTATAAGACCTTGTTTGAAGGTTGCTGTACATCAGAGTACTATCAAAGAGCATTAGCACAGATGAAAGAAATGCATCCCGACGTGAGATTTATTTGCTTTTCGGATGATATCCCATGGATGAAAAAGAATTTAGAGCTGGGAGATAATGCGTTCTATGTAGATTGGAATGTAGGGAAAGATTCTCCTCTTGATATGTATCTTATGTCGCAATGCCGCCATGCCATTATAGCCAATAGTACCTTTAGTTATTGGGGAGCCAGATTAGGTCAAGAAAAAGAATGCGTATTTTACCCAAAGAAATGGTGGAATAGTGAACACGGGAATCCGGATATATTCTTGGACAATTGGATAGGTTTATGATGATTGATACTATGTCATCCAAATTTGATACATAGCATAATAACACATTCCCTTATAGATACATATTGCCGAAAAACTTTTCACAAAACAATGAACATTTTATTCTTATTGAAATCTTTCGAAATTGGCGGTGTAGAAGTCGTAACTTCTATACTTGCCAATAAATTTGTTTCAGAAGGACATCAGGTTATTTTGTGGGCATTTTATGAAAAAAATCCCTCATTAGAGAATCGATTAGATAAACGTATTGAACTTGTATATAACAAAGGTTTTAGTTTTTGTAAGGAAAATGTGGAGTCTTTGCGAAGCATATTAATAAGAAAAAATATTCAAGTTGTTATCAACCAATGGGGACTGCCGTATATCCCGGCAAAGGTTTTAGACAAGGCGAGAAAAGGGCTTGCTATCAAAACAATTGCCGTTTATCACAATTCGCCGGACAGCAATGCAAGAATAAAAGAGGTGGAGATAGCTTTGTCGCAAACAACGAATCACTTGAAACGCTGGATGCTGCAATGCAAGAAGTTTGCATTCAAGCAAATCACCAGCCAAAGCATGCGCTACGTTTACAACCATAGCGACCTATACATGGTATTGTCTCCCAGCTTCATTGATAAATTTAAAGATTTCACAGGCATCAAGCATCCCAATCATTTGATTGTGCAGACCAATCCTATAACAATAGACACTACAGGATTCCAGTTGGATTTGACACGAAAGCAAAAAGAAATAATCTATGTCGGAAGAATCGACTACAATCAGAAACGAGTTTCACGAATTATAGAAACATGGAGCTTGCTTGAAAATAAATACCCGGATTGGTCCGTAAAAATAATAGGAGACGGACAAGAAAGAAAGCAATTAGAAGAAATGTGCAAATCATTGAAACTTAAAAGAGTATCTTTTGAAGGCTTTCAATCACCAATCGAATATTATAAAAAAGCATCTATACTTATTTTGACTTCAGAATACGAAGGATTTGGTCTTGTAATTGTAGAAGGTATGTCGTTTGGTGTAGTACCCGTAGTCTATGGAAGCTACTCCGCCGTGTACGACATTATCAAACACAAGGAAAACGGCATGATTGTACAGCCACAGAATGGTAAGTTTGAGGTAAATGAAATGGCTAAGCAATTGACTTTTGTCATAGAGAATGAATCCAAACGGAATGAAATGGCGCAAAATGCCATGCTGACCAGCAAGCGTGATTACTCATTGGAAAACATTTATCGGTCATGGAAAGAGGTATTTGATGAATGGATGCAATAATCTCATCATTGTTTTTGAGTGGTTTATTCATTTATTTTTCGTACATTTGTTTCGTCAACCCATTAAGCACATGCCATCATGGAAAAAACGGTCAAGAAAATACCTTACGGTATCGCTGATTTCGAACAGGTTCGGAACGAGAATTCTTATTATGTGGACAAGACGATGTATCTCCCTTTACTGGAAGATACAAATAATTTCCTTTTCCTTATCCGTCCACGCCGTTTCGGCAAGAGCGTGTTCGTCAGCATGATGCGTGCTTATTATGACATCGCCAAAGCGGACAAGTTCGACAAATTGTTCGACGGGTTGTGGATACAGCAGCACCCTACGCCGCTAAAGAACACTTTTCAGGTGATTTATTTCGACTTCTCGCTGATAGGCGGGCGCAATGAGGAGGAACTGGAATATTATTTTGACCAGTATTGCGGGATGGTGCTCGACATGTTTGCCACGACTTATGCGGCATTTTATGGTGAAGGGTTCGCCGAGGAAGTCAAGGGACGGCAAGGAGCAAGAAACAAACTGAACTTCATCCACATACAGGCTAAGGGGAGAGGCTATCCGCTTTACCTGATTGTAGACGAATACGACAACTTCACCAACGTCATACTTTCGGACGGAGGCAAGGAAATGTTCCGCAAGCTGACACATGCCAGCGGTTTCTACCGTGACTATTTCAAAATCTTCAAGGCGATGTTCAGCCGGGTGTTCCTGATTGGCGTGTCACCCGTAACGCTCGATGACCTTTCCAGCGGTTATAACATCGACTGGAACATCTCGCAAGACCCGAACTTCAACCACATGCTTGGTTTTTCTGAGACGGATGTCCATGCGATGTTTCAATATTATAAAGACAACGGCAAGCTCCGTGCGGATGCCGACATCGACAGGATGATGGCGGAGATGAAACCGTGGTACAACAACTATTGCTTTGCCGAAGAATGCCTGAACGATGACCGTTTGTATAATTGCGACATGGTGTATTATTACCTGCGCCATCAGATGCTTCATGCCCGTCCTCCACGTGAGATGGTGGACAAGAACATCCGCACGGACTACAAGAAACTGAAGATGCTTGCCGACATCGACCGGGGCAACCAACGGGAGAGCCGCATGAGTGTGATTGAAGAGATTGCAGCGACCGGCGCAGTAGTAATGACCTTGAAGACTTCTTTTCCTGCCGAATATGTGACGGATGACAACAATTTCCGCAGCCTGCTCTACTATTACGGGTTGCTGACCATGGGAGAAAATTATGGGAACATGGTCAAGATGGTGATTCCGAACAATTGTGTAAAAGAACAGTACTGGAGCTTCATGCGGGATTACTATGACCGCAGTTTCAAGATAGACAGCATCCCGATGGAAATGGAGATGACACGCATGGCATTGAACGGCGAATGGGAACCTTTTGTCCGCCGTATTGCCAATGCTTACCGGGAAAACTCTTCCATACGTGACAGCATCTTGGGCGAACACAACCTGCAGGGATTCTTCAAGGCATATCTGGCGCTAAACTCCCTTTACTTGGTAGAACCGGAAATCGAGTTGAACTATGGTTACAGCGACTTCCTGTTGTTGCCCGACAGGATGCGTTATCCGAAAATAGCGCACAGCTACATTATGGAACTGAAGTATGTGAAACCAACGGCTTCGGATGCCGAAGTGGAGGAGAAAAGCCGGGAAGCCGATACCCAATTACAGAAGTATAGCCGGGACAGGGTGGTTCTCCAAATCAGTGAAGGCACGCAGCTGCACTTGCTGAAGGTGGTTTTCAGAGGAGCAGAGATGGCGGTATGCAAGGAACTGTGAATCTGCAGATAGCATCAAACCATGAGGATAATTTTCAAAATGAATATCCGCAAACATCCCATGTAGGGGCGTATCGCATACGCCCGAATGTGTCCACTTATCCACGCGGATGCCTTCAGGGCGTATGCGATACGCCCCTACAGCCAATTAGGGAAAAGGCGGATATTCATGTTGATTTATAATCTGATATTGTAAATTTCTTAAACACTAATTCTACATTTTACTATACTTTATCGGCATCAAAATATGCATTTTCTGCCTCTATGATTTGAAAATTTAGCGTCAATATTTCGCAGGCTTGTCATGGTATCAACCTTTCCGGATAGTATCCTTGCAAGACGCAGCCGGTTGCATAAGCCTGCGAATATAGGTGCGGCGGCAAACGCATATAGGCTCTTTCGCTGTAAGATTAATAATCTTCAAGCTGCAAGATTATTAATCTTACAAGCGGAAGATTATTAATCTTACAGCGAAGGAAGCTATCTGCGCCGAAGCAAGAAGATAATAACGGCAAGCTTTTTAACTAACCTGAATATGAAAGCACAATTTAGTAATGCGCGGCGAACGGAGACGGCATACCGGAACCGTGACATCAACAAAATGCACAAATCCATGCCGCGCATAGTATAATACACTATAAATTGTTAATTCCTATAACACTCAAAAGTTCATCTTCTTGATTTTTAAGAGAGCGAACGCTATTGAGTGTTTACACTTGCACCTATACAAATATGAAAAAGCGTAAATCTAAAATCTGCCTTGTCAGTTCTTGCGGCGGTCACTTCATGGAACTGATACAATTACTTCCGTTGGTTGAGAACAAGCAATATTACATCATTACGGAAAAGAACGTAGCATCTACAGCTTCCGTAGAGAAGCATCCGCATCATTATTTAGTCCAGCAAGAACGTGGAGGCATGAGCTTTATCTTTAAGTTCTGTTGGAATATCCTCCTTTCTTTCATCTATTTCATCATCGAAAGACCGACCACGGTGATAACCACGGGAGCAGGAGCATCTTATCCAACTTGCCTGTTCGCATGGTTGTTCAAGTGCAGAATTATCTATGTGGAAAGCTTTGCTAAGTTGGATAGCAAATCGGTTACGGGTAAAATGCTCTATCCTTTTGCTGACTATTTCTTTGTGCAATGGCCGGAAATGAAAAAAGTATATCCGAAAGCCATTTATAGCGGAAGCGTTTATTAAAAATGGGATGCCCGACTTCCTTTGATAGGAAAATTATTTATCGTTCTTTGACATATTGACACTATGGATAAAATAAAATTGTTTGTCCCACTTGGAACCCAGAAGTTTCCATTCGGGCGTATTATCACAGCCTTGAATCAATTGGTTGGTCAAGGCAAATATAAAGCAGACGAGATAGTGATGCAATCCGCACTCTATCCAGTGCAACCGGAGTTCACGCATTTCGGACTGATTCCGAATGAAGACTTTAATCGTTATATGAGAGAAACGGAAGTCGTAGTCACTCATAGTGGAGTGAACTCCATCATTTCGTGTATGGAAATGGGAAAACCTTTAGTAGTCTGTCCCCGCCTTCATGAATACGGGGAACATGTGGACAACCATCAGATAGAAATCGCCACACTGATGCACGACAAATATGATGTGCTGATTTGTACGGACATGAAAGACTTGCCAGAACTGATAGAAAAGGCAAAGGCGCATAAATACAAATCGTGGGTGAGTCATAGGGAAGAATTGCTGGATACAATCAGAGAGTTGATAATTTAAGAGAATTATAGTCAATCAGAAATGAAATGCAAAAATCATTTGCTTGTCACGCCGGATTTGTAATCCGAAACCATTAGTTGAGGATGCGGATTACAATTGACTTCGTCGACCTACGGTTCCGCCACGTAGGATAAACGACCGCAATTACCAGCTTCCCGTATTGAAAGCTGTGCGGAATGCCCTGCATCAGATTCTGGCCTGCCGATATAAGAACCCTCGTATAGAACTGTCTCCGATGCGGTTTGTTATGGATGAGCAAACAGAAGAAGGCAGCAGAGAAGTACGGATAGAGCAAATGAGCGACGGATATCGGATTATGGTAGCCATGGTAGCGGATATTGCGTCAAGGCTTGCCGAGGCAAACCCGAGCAATGAAAACCCATTGGACGGAAAGGGAATCGTATTGATAGATGAGGCCGACTTGCATCTGCATCCTGCATGGCAGCGGAAAATTTTGCATGATCTTTCAGAAGCTGTTTTGAATTTATCGTGCGATGATTTGGGATGAGTTTTTGAGGCATTTTCGCTTCTGTGATGAGGAAGATAGCGGGCTATCTGACGAAGAACAGGAGCGGAAAGGACCAAAAAAATCGCCCAAAGCACACACGAAAAAGGATACATCAAGCCAAGAAAAACTTTTTGGAGAAATTCAAAACAGCTTCTCAGATGTTTTTAGGAATATCCAGTTTATAGTAACAACCCATAGCCCATTGATAGCTATGGGAGCCGCCGATATAGCTCAGATTTTAGTATTTGATGAAAAGGGAAAACTGCATGAAACAGAAGCGGACGTTTATAGCACCTATGATGTGGGGCAGGTTTTAATGAGCAATTTGTTTAACTTACCTACAGACCGTGCACCACAATGGGACAACATGATAAAGGAACGCTATGATTTACTGGAGAAATCAGAAACTGCTTTGAATTTATCGTGCGATGATTTGGGATGAGTTTTTGAGGCATTTCCGCTTGTGTGATGAGGAAGATAGCGGGCTATCTGACGAAGAACAGAAGCGGAAAGGACCAAAAAATCGCCCAAAGCACACACGAAAACGGATACATCAAGACGAGAAAAACTTTTTGGAGAAATTCAAAACAGTTTCTCAAATTTATCAGAAACGGACAAAAAAAGATTGGACGAGTTGGAAACAGAACTATCCGGTTTATCTTTTGGCGAAAGCGAGGAAGAAATCAAAGCGCGAAAATTGATTATTGATGCCAATCAGGAGTTAAAAGGGAGTTATAGGTAGTTATCGCCCGCCAGTGCGGGCCGGGAGTTAGATGCCAATACCTTTTCCACCGCTTTCAGAAGAAAAGCTATAGACCTTTAACTCCTGAACGAAGTGATAACTCCTGTGAAACTTAACTACGTTTAACTCCTGATTCGCATGTATGGATTTTTTCGCAATTCATTTCTGGTTGACTATGTAGTCATCTCACTTCCGTCTCGCCCTCGATGAACTGCTCCATAAAAAGATTCTCACCATCGAATACAGCATACGAAAAATCCGAAATCCAATCTCCCAAGATAAGTATCCGTGTCGTACGGCTCAACATCAAATCGAGCATAATATGCCGGTGCCCAAAGATAAAATAATTAATATCCGAATGCGTCCTCAGATAATCCTTGGCAAACAATACCAAAGGCTCCTTATCCTCGCCCATATAGGGAGGCTCCTTGCCTCCCTCACGCTTCAGGCGGCTGTGTTTTGCCCATTCCAAACCTAATTCCACACTCCAACGCGGATGCAAGGCAGAAAACATGCGCTGCAATGTATGGCTATGAAAAACAGTACGCAAAAAACGGAAGCTACGGTCGTCATCTCCCAGCCCGTCTCCATGGGCAAGGAAAAACTCTCTCCCATAAATCTCACAAGTCAAAGGTTCCCGGTGCAAAATCGCCCCACATTCCTTCTCTAAATAATCGCCGCACCAAATATCGTGGTTTCCGATGAAGAAATGCACTTCTACCCCCCGGTCGGTCAACTCGGAAAGTTTTCCCAAGAAACGGGTATAGCCTTTGGGCACCACCAGTTTGAACTCGTACCAGAAGTCGAACATATCGCCCAAGAGATAAACAGCCGCAGCCCGATCCTTGATGCTATCCAGAAAATTCACCAATCGGCGTTCTTGCGTACGGCTGTGCGGAATCGCCCTCGAACCTAAATGTGCGTCCGACAGAAAATAAACATTCTTCATCGCTTCCATCATTCTGTAGTTTTACAAGAATCCCAATTCCAATTTTGCCTCCTCACTCATCATGTCCTTATCCCATTCGGGTTCGAACACCAAATTGATTTGTGCCGCATTTACTCCTTCCACCGATTCTATTTTCTGACGGATGTCTTCCATAATAAAATCGGCTGCCGGGCAATTGGGAGCTGTCAAAGTCATATCAATCGACACGTCACCGCTGTCCTGCAAGTCTATCTTGTAAATTAAGCCCAAATCGTACACATTAACCGGTATTTCAGGGTCATAAACAGTTTTCAGCATCTCTATTATCCGTTCTTCTATCTTCAGCTTTTCATCATTATCCATGTCATTTCCATTTTTCAGTACGGGACAAAGATAATAGAAAAATGTGAGAAACTGAGAGCCTGTTTAAATTTTCCAATAAAGTAATATTCTATCAGGTTCTTTTTCGTTTGTTTCCGGTCTGTTTTCCCGATTTTATTCGTCAGATAGCCCGCTATCCTCCTCATAAAATCAGAAAAACATCCTCGAAAACAATTCGCAAAATTAACCTGAGCAAAATTTATAGTAGAACAAAATTGGTTTGCGAAAATACGGAATGCAGTAGAGACGTCACATTGTGGCGTCTCCCCAACCGCAGGGATGCTATATGTTTTTGTATGTGAATGTCTTGCGGATGCATTCAGAGACGCCACAATGTGACGTCTCTACTAAAAACAGGCTATAGTTTTTCGCAATTCATTTCTGATTGACTATAAACAGGCTCTGAGCAGAATTGCAAAAGAATGATTAAAGCTTTCCTTCATCTGAATAACTGTAATAAGCGCCATCGGTCACTATCAGATGGTCGAGCAAACGGATATTCATCGTAGCAGCCGCTTGCCGGACAGCTTGTGTCAAACGGTCGTCATCACTACTGGGCACCGTACTCCCCGACGGGTGATTATGGCATACGACCAATGATACGGCACGTTTCAGCAGCGCTTCGCGCAGGATACAACGTACATCCACTTGCGTAGCAGCCAACCCTCCCTGGCTGATACGCATCCTATCGATAACCTTAGAAGACTGGTTAAGAAGCAATATCCAGCATTCCTCTACGGGCAAGTCGCACATCAACGGATGAAACAATTCGTAAATGTCTTTCGAACAGCGTATCAGCTTGCGCTCTTTCGGTGTTTCTTCCGCACGCCGTTTCCCCAACTCGGAAGCTGCGAGGACTGTTACCGCCTTTGCCGGACCGATGCCCTTGAAACGGCACAAATCTTCGATACTCGCCTTTCCCAATTCATTCAAGCTATTGTGATAACGGTCAAGCACCCTACGCATCAAGCCGACAGCAGACTCTTCGGTATTCCCCGAACCAATCAAAATAGCAAGGAGTTCCGCATTACTCAACGCGAAAGCACCTTGCTGCATCAATTTTTCCCGCGGACGGTCTTCTTCCGCCCACTGGCTAATAGTCAATTTCTCATCCATTACTGATAAAAGTTCTTTTCAAATGCGGCGAACTCGCCTTCCTTGCACACACAGCGTTTCCACCACGCCGAAAGGAAGCCTGTTCCGTAGCCTATCAATTGAATAAACGCAGCAATTACGGAAAGTACACCAATGAAAAGACTTTTATTTCGAATAGAAGCATCTATTAAAATAACCAATACAAATACCAACAAAAGCGACAAGCTCCAAGGGAAAAGCCAAGAGCTAAGCAAAATGGCACAAACGCCCAAAGTAAACAATGCCGGCAGGGTATGCACCAACTTCAACGATTCCGGATATTTCTTATAAAGATTGATTCGCGCAATACCGGAATTATAGACTTGCTTGAAGAACTTCCGCCAGCCGGTACGCCGCTTGTGCCACACCCATGCCTCGGGGAATAGGCGGCAACGATAACCAGCCTTAAAGATTCGAATGCTGAAATCAATATCCTCGCCAAAACGCATCTTCGAGAAACCACCTAACGCCTGATATACATCTCTCCGCACTCCCATATTGAAACTGCGAGGATAAAATTTATCCATTTTTTTCTTCCCACCCCGGATACCTCCCGTAGTAAAGAACGAAGTCATGGCATAATTAATCGCCTTTTGCACACGCGTGAACGAATCATGCGCACGGTCGGGACCGCCAAAAGCATCGGCGGGTTCTCTTTGCAACTCCTCTTCAACCGCATCCAAATAGTTTGGCGGAAGCACACAATCGGAATCTAAAATCAGAAGATATTCTCCCCTGCTCCGCTCTGCACCAAAATTACGTGTCTGTCCGGGACCGGAATTAGGCTTTCTCAAATAATGAATATTCAATAAGTCAGCATATCGGTCTACTACAGACTCACACGGCACAGAAGAACCGTCCTCAACCACCAACACTTCAAAATCCTGAAAATGTTGTTTGGTCAGGCTGTCCAACAATTCGTCTACTTCATCCGGACGATTGTACACGGGTATAATCAATGAATACCGCATCACCTTTTCAATTTAGCACGCAACACCTCAATAATGGCAGGCATCAACGAAATGACAATAATAGCAACTAACAATAATTTCAGATTCTTCTGCACAAAAGGAAGATCGCCAAAGAAATATCCTGCATAGCAAAACAAAGCGACCCACAAAGCACCGCCAATCAGGTTGTAACACATAAAATAATAATAATGCATTTTACCCATACCTGCCACAAAAGGAGCGAACGTACGGACTATCGGAACAAAGCGGGCAATAATAATAGTCTTGCCTCCATATTTCCGGAAAAATTCATGCGTCTTGTCAAGATAGCTTTGCTTAAATATCTTGGAATTGGGATTACTAAACAATTTCTTTCCCAAGAAATGCCCAATCATATAATTGCAGGAATCTCCGGCTACAGCAGCTATAAACACCACCAGCACCAATGTATGTACTTCCAGAGGCATATCCGGCAAAGCGGTTATTGCACCAGCTACAAACAACAACGAATCGCCAGGAAGAAAAGGAGTCACAACCAATCCTGTCTCGCAAAATATCACCAAAAACAAAATAGCATAAGTCCATGTATGGTAATTCTGCACAATCTCGATCATATACTGGTCGATATGCAAAATAAAATCTAGTAGAAAATCCATTCTATGAAAATATAAAGAATTGCCTGATAAAACAACAAGAGGACACTGAGCAAAGAAGTCATATTCATGACCTTTTTCAGTGTCCTCCCATTTTTAATTTAAAACAAAATATGCCTCATACAATATTAAGGTTGGAGTCCTTCCAATGCCTGTTTAGCAGTAGCATTTTCAGGATCGATTGCAAGAATCTTCTCCCAATAAACCTTAGATTGTTCATATTCTTCTTTCACAAAATAATAATATCCCAAATAGCTTTCGCACTCGATAAGTATATTCTTCGAAGCTTTCGGATTCTGCTCTAAGACAGCCAATGCTTTTTCATAATACGGCTTTGCCAAACCTTGAGTGGTTTCAGGGTCGAGCATCGCGTTCGTACGCGCACGCCAGAAATTACCCAAATAATTATTAGGCACACGTTCAGCCACTTGAGCGAAAATCGTATCAGCTTCTATCAAATAAGCCTTCATCTGAATGGTATCAACGGCAGCAACGACAGGCGCTTCCGCTTGAGTAGTATCAGCAGCCGCTGCAGACAATGCCCCGGCAGCCATATAATACAAACGTCCGAACATAAACAAGTCTGTAACTTCAGCCTTATCCTTCATTTCATCCAAATATTGTTTATAAAGACGAATCGCTTCCGGATAATTCTGAACTTTCTGCATTGCTTCTGACGCTTCCTTCGCAATTTCAGGATGCACATTCGCGTCATCAGCCTTCATGGCTTTATCGAACTCGACCATTGCTTTGTCGATTTCATTATTTGCCGCATACAAACGTGCACGATACAAATAATCCATGTATACGTAATCCGGATTGCTCGGGTCTGCAAAGAACACATCACTTGCCTGAATACCTTCTGCATACGCCTTTGTCTCATACAAATCGTACATCTTCAAACGCTTCAGCAGATGGTTATCGGCTTCCATAGACAAACCCTTATTCACCATTTCCAAAGATTGGGCATAATCCTTGTTCAAGTAAAGCAGCATCGAATAACGGGAATAATCCTGTACGTCAGGCTGTCCCTTCTTCATATATTCATCAAATACCTGCTTTGCCTTAC
This sequence comes from Phocaeicola salanitronis DSM 18170, assembly GCF_000190575.1. NCBI lineage: Bacteria > Pseudomonadati > Bacteroidota > Bacteroidia > Bacteroidales > Bacteroidaceae > Phocaeicola > Phocaeicola salanitronis. The sequence goes on from NC_015164.1 coordinate 2,031,599, forward strand.
TATAACTACCCATTTGATAATAAGCGTTCGCCAGCTCACGGTCTACACGGAGTTCATCGGGATGTTTTTCCTTCAGCTTCAGCAACATATTTACAGAAAGCTGAGGATTTACACCGATATAGGCATTGGCATATTTATAATAAGCCTCAAAACAATTTTCATCAAACAATATCGCTTGTTCATAATAGCCACAAGCTGTACCGACATCTTTTACAGACAATGCAATATCACCGTTCAAGACATAGCTTGCACCATTCTTTGAATCAGCCTTTCTTGCATCTTCTGCATATTCTTTCGCTATATCTGTCTTGCCATTGTCCAAATAAGCTTTTCCAATGGCAGCCAACAAAGAAGCATTCTTTTTATTTTTACCTTTCAGAAGTTCATTGAACCCATCTTCAGCCGCATCCGGATTATCTTTAATCTGCGCCGCAATTTTCTCTATCTGCTGTGTCAAGTCAGAAGAAAGCGGTTCCTGCGCATACAATGAAGCAGATAATAAAAAACTGAAGCAAATCGCACTTAAAAATCTAATTTTCATAACTATATATTAAATTCTTATTAAAACTCATCTTTCACGTTTACCAAACGAACAGGCTGCGTTGCCGGTACAATGCCTGACTTCAGAATAATGCGTTGACCTCTTTCACCGGTCAAGAACCTCATCAGACCGGTAGGCAAAGCCGTACGCGGATCGTTTATCAAAATAAATACATCGTGAACCAATGGATATTCTCTCAAAGCAAGGTAAGCCTGGTATGGCTTATAACTATTACCAACCGTTGCATATCCTGAGCCGCTGACCGCCATTACCTTCACCGCTTCATTAAACGAAAGACGAGTAGAATCTGCCGAATTGCCAACCCAATTTGCTCCGATCACTCCCAAAGCATTGGGGGTTTTAGACACATAATCGATAACCTCATCATTCGATTTCAGAGCGGTAAGTGTGGAAGCCAACTTCTCACCTCTACAGATTGAATCGATAGCATAATGAATAGTCCCGGAATTAGGATTGTCGAACACAACACTCAAGTCTCCTAAACGAGATTCAGGATTCAACTCTTTCCAGCTCGTCATCTCCCCTGTGAGGATTTTGCGGAACTGCCCTACCGTAATCAATGAATCCGTATTTTCCGGATGTGTGATTAAGGCAATTCCACTGATAGCCATCAGGACAGATTCAGGAAAGAATTTCCGTGTATGAAAAGAATTCAGTTCTTCTTCACTCAACCGACGGTTTGCAACTACCAGACGCACACTGTCTTGCAAAAACAATTTGATGGCATCTACTTCGCTGCAATAGATTGGAGTGACTTCTGCTTCAGGGAACAATGCCCGGTACACCTGCAACTCTTCTTCCATTATCGGTTTCAGAGATTCGTCTACCGCTATCTGTATCGACCCCGAATACCACGTCTGCCCGTCACTCTTTGTTGCCTTATTGTTGCAAGAAACCAACAGCAAGAGAAGACAAATACATGCGACTAAACTTCTTTTCATACACGCATCCTTTATAATAATAAATTACTGCAATCTAAATACAACCGGCAAAGTGTAATATACAGGCACATTACGTCCGTTTTGCTTACCCGGAATCCATTGTGGCATAGACTCTACCACGCGAACGGCTTCCTTATCACAATACGGGTCCAAAGAACGCAATACCTGAACATCTTCAACCTTACCAGAAGCAGACACGACGAATCTCAAGATTACACGTCCTTGAATACCGTTTTCTTGAGCGATAGCCGGATAACGCAAGTTCTTGGAAATGTACTTCATCAATTCCTGTACACCACCCGGATACTGCGGCATCTGTTCTACCATCGTATACGGTTCTTCTTTTTCTTCAGCCGGAGCTTGAGTAAGCGCTTCCAAATCGGCGATATCCACAGCATCCAAATCATCCGAACCTTCTACGTCCTTAATAGAAATCTGAACCTTAGACTCAGTCAATTCATCCTGACTCTTCAATTCATCTTCGTCTGCCACTTCTTCATCCTTCTTGATGACCGGAGCGGTAAACTTGATGGTACTCTTCAACTGAGGAGGAGGAGCAATCTGTTCAACCGGTTTTACAATTTCCTCTTGCTTCGGTTCCGGTTCATCCAACTGAGAAAGCTGGGTTACTTCTGTCATCACCTCTTCTTTCTCCGGAATCGCCATCTTAATCAACCGCGGAAGGGAAAAACCTACAGCAGCAACTACAATCACGATAATGATAGCAGCCAGCTGACGTCGACCAAAATCGCGACGCATCTTATATGCGCCATACGCTTTATTTTTATCTTTGAAAATGAGGTCACACCATTCCAAAGAAATCAAATCTATTTTTGCCATATATTTTCTTTTTTAGGTGTTACACATTTCAACTTACTGCCTCACTGCTCAATTGACCTTTCGAATTGTAGTTGTCAATCAAGAATTGGTCACCTTCTGTGATGTCCACGATTACATACTTACCAATACTGCAAATCTGCATCTCGTCCAATGCATCAATCAAGTTCTTGTAAGTCGACTTGTCTGTTGCCTTGATAATCACCGTCGGTGTATTCTTCGCGCCCTTAATTTCAGAGACTTGTTCCTTGTACTCGTCTTCTGTAATTTCCAGATTCGCCTTCTTCACTTTCAGCTCTTCCACTTTCTTTACAGCATCGTAGTTCTTGCGAAGCAATACCTTACGGATGCCATCAGCCGTGTAAGTAGTTTCTTTCAAAGAAGTATAATCTTCGTAGTTGGGCTCTCCTTCATAATAATAAATCTTATTATTCGCATCGAGCAACAACGTAATAGCCTGCGAAGCCTTTACCTTGTTCTGCTGATCCTCAGTAATATTTTCATCATTAGTAGGCATACTGATTTCCATCGTTTGAGGCTTGCTCAAAGAGGTACACAGCATAAAGAAAGTGATCAGAAGCATGTTCATATCCACCATCGGCGTAAAGTCGACACGGACAGCCATTTTCTTCTGCTTCGAGCCTTTTCCTTTTTTGCCTCCACCATTATCTTGTATTTCAGCCATATTTTAACTTCTCCTTATTTTTATTCGTCAGACATTTTTTTCAATGAAGTAATCAGATTGTATCTGTTTTCCTTCAAATCTTGAAGAGAACTCATCACGTTCTTGATGACAGAATAAGGAGTGCTTTGGTCGGCCTTGATAGCGATGCGCAGGTCACGGTTTGTCATGCGTGCGTTACGTATCCAAGACTTGAACTGATTGTCCACACTGTCACAAGGGATTCCGTAATCCTTCAATATCTTGTCCTGCTCTTCGCCCGGAAGCGCAAGGAACTGCTTCATGTTCTTCATCGGAACGCCGAATGTCTGGAATACAGAGAACTTCTTAATCTCCTCAGGAGTGAAGGTCAGGCCATATTCTTTCCCTACTGCTTCCAATGTAGCTGCCATATCCTGTTGCTTGTCAAGACTCATGAAAATCTTGCCACTCGGCTCGACAAGAATCTGCAGGATGTTCGTTTCCGGAATCTTGATTTCGGAAACCGAACCCGGAGTAACGACCTGTACCGGCTCTTTCTTGATGAAGTTACCTGTCAACATAAAGAAAGTAAGCAGCAACACGGTCACGTCACTCATGGCAGTCATGTCGATAAACATGGACTTCTTTTTAATTTGAACTTTACCCATAATTAACTATTTAAAAATTAGTTATACGATTCGTTTACACGAGAGACTACCGTCAGTCCCTTCGATTATTTATGGGTAGCGTTGAATGTCTGTACGATAGAGAAGCCTACTTCGTCAAGGCTGTAAGTCAGTTTATCAATCTTGTTAGTAAAGTAGTTGTAAGAAATAACTGCCAACGCACCAGTCAAGATACCGAATGCAGTGTTGATCAAGGCTTCAGAAATACCGGTTGACAACGCAACTGAGTCAGTACCACCACCAGCAGACAGAGCGGCAAATGAACGGATCATACCGATAACTGTACCGAGCAATCCCATCAATGTACCCAGTGTAGTAATCGTACCGATAATCGGCAAGTTCTGCTGCAACATCGGCATTTCCAATGCAGTAGCTTCTTCCAATGACTTCTGGATAGCCAATACCTTCTGGTCTTTGTCCAATTCAGTGTTTGCTTCCATTTCGCGGTAAGTCTGCAAAGTTGCACCTACTACGTTTGCAACAGAACCACGTTGCTTGTCGCACAATGTTTGAGCAGTCTGCATGTCGTTCTTTGCCAAAGCGTCTTTGATTTGAGCTACGAATTTAACCAATTTACCACGGCCGAAAGCAGCACGGATAGTGAAATAACGTTCAACGCTCAATGCAATAACAGTCAGCAACAATGTCTGGATAACCGGTACGACAACACCACCTTTGTAGATAGTACCCAACATGTTACCCGGCAGCGGGTGGTTATTCGGGTCATTATTCATAAAGTTCGAAGGATCTCCCAACACGAACTTATAAATACACAATGCAACGATAAAGCATGCGATAATAACTAAACCAGCAGCTTCAATTCCCTTAAATCCTTGTTTTTGTTTTTTAGTAGTTTCCATAAAATTACTTGTTTTATTAATTAGAAATTATTGAATGTCAGTAAAAATAGTAAATGCAATTAAATAGGTTTTACAACCTCCGATACACTGCTGTACCGGAGTAAGAACAACTAAAATAAAACCGCTAAATGATAATCTTTCTCAACGCAAATACATAGTATTCGCTTGGAAAGATCACACAATGAAAATGGGTTGACGGGAAACGTTTGATTTTCCCAGCCAACAGCCCTACATCACGCAGGGAACAATAATGCAGCAACAAACGCAAATGCGTGTTTTGCCCTTGTATCGCACAACGGCGGAACCGCGCTGTATTACCTTTATAATAAAGAGCCAGATGAGAAAGATCGCAACTTAAGTTCCGAATCCGTTCAAGCCCTCTATGAATGGCATGGAACAGCACGCTCCCTTCGTTCAACTCATCACCATAAAATTCACGGATAGCCTCTTCCTCTATTGCAAGAGGAGCCAATGCTGCATGTGTTTCTCCAACCACAAACATCAAAGAAAACACAAACAATATACGACCAATCCATTGTTTCATGATATAGCGTTGTTCTTCCTTTTTCACGACACAAAGAAAAAGTAAATTCATGACATATCAAAATATAGAGGTGTTATTTTGGTTTAAAATCGAAATTTTATTTAAATAAATGCCCCGATATTACAAAACAATCGTATAAACGCCCCTTATGTCTGAACAAAAACCGCCTTATCCGTGTTATCAGACAGCCTTCTTTTATTTTTCAAAGCCAGCCGCTCATCCAAACGCCGGATGCCGTTTCATCCGGAAACGCAAATAGCCGCACACGCCCTCGCTTATAATTCCGCTGACCCGCGAAGCTATCTCCATCCCCGAAGGCAACTACTTGCACTACCCCTGAAAATAGACACGCTTTACCCGATTGGACACGCTGGTCAGGATTTCGTAAGGGATGGTACCGAGTGCCTCAGCCAGTACCGTCACCGGCAAATCATCTCCAAAGATGATAGCCTTGTCCCCTTCCTTGCAATCAATATCCGTCACATCAATCATGCATACATCCATGCAGATATTGCCAACATAGGGTGCCTTCTTCCCGTTCACCAGGCAATAAGCGTGCCCGTTGCCCAAATGCCGGTTCAGCCCGTCGGCATATCCGATAGGGATAGTGGCAATCCGCGAGTCGCGGTACAAGACCCCTTTCCGGCTATAACCTACAGTCTCATCCGCCGGAATATCATGTATCTGCAAGATGGTGGTTTTCAACGTGCTTACATTATGTAAAATATGGTTGGTAAACGGGTCTATGCCATACAGCCCGATGCCCAGCCGCACCATGTCGAACTGTGCTCCCGGATAACGCTCTATGCCTGCCGTATTGCATACATGACGCAAGATTTTAACCCCGAATCCGGCTTGCAGCTCAGCCGCCGCGGCTTCGAACGTCTCAATCTGTTTCCGTGTAAACGCATCGAAGCGCTCCGAGTCGCTTCCTGCCAAATGCGAGAAGACCGAACGGGGAATAACCGCCGACTGGCGGTGCAAACGTTCTACCAGGCGCTGCATATCCTGATGCGGAGAGAATCCCAAACGGTGCATACCCGTATCTATTTTGATATGAATCGGGAAATTAGACACCCCTTCACGTTCTGCTGCCTTTATCATTTCCTCCAGTATCGGGAATCCGTAAATATTCGGCTCCAGCCGGTAAGCGAACATGGTCTTGAATGCCGTAGCTTCAGGATTCATAATCACAATCGGACACGTAATGCCTGCCTTGCGCAAGTCGGCACCTTCATCCGCCACAGCTACCGCCAGGTAATCCACCCGATGCTCTTCCAATGTTTTTGCCACTTCGAACGGACCGGCTCCATACGCCGATGCCTTCACCATGCACATCAGCTTCGTTTCCGGCTTCAGCTTATTGCGGTAATAATTCAGGTTATCCACCAACGCATTCAGGTTGATTTCGAGAATCGTCTCATGTACTTTCAGTTCCAGAAAATCCGAAACGGCGTCAAAATGGAAAGCGCGTGCACCTTTTATTAATACAATGTCATTCCGCAACGTTTCCAGCACACCCGATGCCATCAGCTCTTCAGTCGTAAGGAAGAACTGCTTTTCCTTCACATCGAAACGGGAAGACGATGCGGATATCTCCTCGCCTACTCCAATCAGCCGGTCTACTCCGCGGCTATGCACCAGTTCTGCCACTTGCCGGTAGAGCAATTTGCCCGGCTGCCCCGTCTCCAGGATATCCGACAAAATCAATGTGCGCCGGCGCGCTTTATCTTCCGAACGTCTCGCCATGAAATCAAGCGCGATATCCAATGAAGCGAAATCCGAGTTATAACTATCGTTTATCAACACACAGCCGTTTTTGCCTTCTTTCACCTCCAGACGCATAGCCACCGGTTCCAGATGTGCCATCCGCTCGGCTATCACCTCCGTAGGTACCATCAGATACAAAGCCACCGCCAGGCAATGCAATGAATTTTCAATCGAAGCGTCGTCGATATAAGGGATGCGGAATTCCTTAAAAAAACCCAGATAACGGTACTTGATGGTAGTGCCCGCCGCATCTTTTTCGATTTTCTCGATAAAAAGCGGACGTTCAGGGTCCTTCATCGACCATGCGATTTCACGAGCTGTAAACAAGGACTTCGACACGCAATCCCGAATCAGTTCGTTATCGCCGTTATACACTATCACATCACATTCCTTGAACAAAAGCAGCTTTTCCATGCACTTGTCCTGCAACGAAGAGAAATTTTCCTGATGCGCCCCGCCGATATTGGTCAGCACACCGATAGTCGGACGGATAATCGGCTCCAAGGTTTCCATTTCACCCATTTCAGAAATACCGGCTTCGAAGATTCCCAATTCGGTATGTTCGTCCATCATCCATACAGACAAAGGCACTCCGATTTGCGAATTATAGCTGCGCGGCGAACGGATGATTCGCTTGTCCGGACTCAACAACTGGTAAAGCCATTCCTTCACGACGGTCTTTCCATTGCTTCCGGTTATTCCGATTACGGGCACCTGATATTGTTCCCGATGTTTCCCCGCAAGGCGTTGCAGGGCTTTCAACACATTGCCTACCACCAGAAAATTCACATCGGTGCAGTTTTTCATTTCTTCCGGAACCTCTGCAACCACAAAGTTATACACACCTCGCGCATACAATTCCGGGATGTATTTATGCCCGTCATTGCGTTTGGCCTTCAATGCGAAAAAAAGCGTTTCCTCCGGGAAACACAATGAACGGCTATCGGTCAGAATCCAACTGATGGATGCTTGCCGCTCTCCGATACGGGTTGCCCCCACCACAGAGACTATTTCTTCAATCGAGCTTGACATAGTTCTATTTCATTTTGGACGTCTAAGTACGTGAATTTTTCTTTTAGCTCTTCTATGTTTAACAGTATTTGACTTAAAAAACGCCGATATTGTTCCGATTCCGCGTCAAACGGACGATGAGCCAAGGCTTTTTTCACCTTTTCCCATGCATCAAGGAAACTTCGTGCCGAAGGAGAAAAGAACGTCTTGCCGAAACATTCCCACAAATAATCAACCGCCACCGAAGAGGGATGCAGCATATCATCGGCATAAAAGCGGTAATCGCGCAACTCGTCCATCATGATTTCGTATGAGGGGAAATACAGACAAGAAGGATATTGCCCGGTCAGGCGCTGGATGGCAAGCAGCAGCACCGCTTTGCTCACCTGATTGCCATGCATGCCGTCCTTAATATGCCGGATCGGGCTTACGGTAAACAAACAATGCATACGAGGGTTGAGCGAAAGCAGTCTTTCTATCAATGCGCCGTACGCCTCAACGATATCCTCCACCTTTAATATATACCGGTTGAAAAGACGTTCCGGCAATTTATGGCAATTCCCTACAACCTCACCCGTTTCTTTCCATTCGTACACCCAAGAAGTCCCCCAGGTGAAAATCATCCATTGAGTTTGGGCAAGCGTTTCTTCTGCCTGCCGGATACGCGCGTTTATCTTCTTCAGGCATTCCTCCGCACTTCCCGATGAGAAACTGCCATGGTGCATCAGGCTCAGCCAAACGCCCCGCTCACACTTCAAATCAGATTCTTCGTATCGCTTATGACACAATACCTGTCCCAGTGCATTGGCTATCGACAAAGGATTATACAACACGCCGAAAGGATTCACATCACACCGGAATTTATTGTCTATAAACAGTTTTCCTATATTTTCCGCGAAACAAGACCCCCATAGCATCAACCTATCCGAATGATTGATAAGAGGCACATTCACAGGCAATTCGACTTTCGTTCTAAATTCCATAAACAAACCGCATTCGTTATTTTTGGTACAAATGTAACACAATATGCATATTTATTGTACTTTTGTAGCGCATAATATTGAACTTAATTCAGATGGAACAAACTACGTCTTACAAATTGTTGAGTAAAATAGACAGCCCGAAGGATTTGCGCCAACTACCTGTCGAGTCTTTACCTGAAGTCTGCAAAGAGCTCAGGGAAATGATTATCGATGAACTTTCGCGCAACCCCGGACACTTCGGGTCGAGTTTGGGAGTCATCGAGTTGACAGTTGCTCTACATTATATATATAATACGCCCTACGACCGTATTGTGTGGGATGTAGGCCATCAGGCGTACGGACATAAAATCTTAACCGGAAGGCGCGACCGTTTTTGCACCAACCGGAAACTGAACGGGCTATGCCCTTTCCCCTCTCCCGCCGAAAGCGAGTATGACACATTCACCTGCGGCCACGCTTCCAATTCCATTTCGGCTGCATTGGGCATGGCTGTAGCCGCAGACAAGAAAGGAGAAGCCGACCGTCATGTCGTAGCCGTTATCGGCGACGGTTCCATGAGCGGAGGATTGGCTTTCGAGGGACTGAACAATGCTTCATCCATCCCCAATAATCTGCTCATCATCCTGAATGACAACAACATGGCCATCGACCGAAGTGTCGGAGGCATGAAACAATATCTGCTCAACCTGCAGACCTCGGAAGGCTACAACCGCCTGCGGTACATCGTTTCCCAAAAGCTGCATAAGATAGGCATTCTGAATGATGAACGGCGGAAGAGCCTGTTGCGGTTCAACAACAGCCTCAAATCTGTTCTTGCCCAACAGCAGAACATCTTCGAAGGAATGAACATCCGATACTTCGGACCGGTAAACGGACACGATGTCTGTGCCCTTGCCAAAGTATTGAAAGAAATAAAGGACATGAAAGGCCCTAAACTGCTGCATGTCCATACAGTAAAAGGAAAAGGATACAAGCCGGCAGAAGAAGAAGCGACCATTTGGCACGCCCCCGGCATGTTCAATAAAGAAACCGGCGAACGCATCGTAAAAGATACCACCGGCATGCCTCCCCTTTTTCAAGAGGTATTCGGAAATACCTTATTGGAATTAGCGGAGCAGAACGAAAAGATCATCGGAATTACCCCTGCCATGCCTACAGGATGCGCCATGAACATTCTGATGAAAGCCATGCCCGACAGGGCATTCGACGTAGGCATTGCCGAAGGGCATGCCGTCACGTTTTCGGGAGGAATGGCGAAAGAAGGATTGCTGCCGTTCTGCAACATCTATTCTTCTTTCATGCAACGTGCCTATGACAACATCATCCACGATGTAGCCATTCAAAAGCTGAACGTAGTATTGTGCTTAGACCGCGCCGGCTTGGTAGGCGAAGACGGACCGACTCACCACGGTGTATTCGACATGGCTTATCTCCGTCCGATTCCGAACCTGACCATTGCCTCGCCTTACGACGAACACGAATTGCGCCGGCTGATGTACACAGCCCAACTTCCCGACCAGGGACCGTTCGTTATCCGGTATCCGCGGGGAAGAGGCACGCAAGTCGACTGGAAATGTCCATTAGAAGCAATCCCCATAGGCAAAGGGCGAAAGCTGAAAGAAGGTGCAGACCTGGCTGTAATCACCATTGGCCCCATCGGGAACAATGCGGCTAAAGCCATTGCAGAAGCCGAAGGGCAAACCGGCAAAAGCATCGCCCACTACGACCTGCGCTTCTTAAAACCGCTTGATAAAGAAATGCTGCACGAAATCGGGAAGAAGTTCCGGTTCATCGTTACCGTAGAAGACGGCGTATTGAAAGGAGGCATGGGAAGTGCCATTCTGGAATTCATGTCAGACAACGGCTACACACCCGTAGTGAAACGACTGGGCATTCCCGACCAATTCATCCAACACGGACCGGCAGAAGCCTTGCAGGCTATTTGCGGAATAGATAAAACAACTATTTATCACACACTTACTCATATTCTGAACTCATGAAAATCATCATTGCAGGTGCAGGAGCCGTAGGCACACATTTAGCGAAACTGCTGGCAAACGAAAAGCAGGACATCATCCTGATGGATGAAAATGAAGAAAGATTAGGAAAGTTAGGAAATAACTTTGACCTGATGACGGTGAACATTTCTCCTACCTCCATCTCCGGCTTGAAAGAAGCCGGTACAGCCAATGCAGACTTGTTTATAGCAGTCACCCCCAATGAAAGCCAAAACATGACGGCATGCATGCTTGCTTCCGGATTGGGAGCCAAGAAAACCGTAGCCCGCATCGACAATTACGAATACCTCTTGCCCAAGTATCAGGAGTTTTTTGCCCAACGGGGCGTCCATTCGCTTATCTACCCCGAAATGCTGGCGGCCAAGGACATTGTAGACGCGGTAAAGATGAGTTGGATACGCCAATGGTGGGAATTTGCCGGAGGCGCCTTGGTCCTGTTAGGAACCAAGATGCGTGAAACAGCGGAAATCCTGAACATTCCCCTCTATGAATTGGGCGGACGCAACATTCCGTTCCACATTGTTGCCATCAAACGGGGAAACGAAACCATCATCCCGCGAGGCGACGATTCCATCTTGCTGAATGACATAGTCTATTTCACAACAACAAAGAAATACATCCCCTATATCCGGAAAATTTCCGGAAAAGAGAGCTATGCCGATGTGCGCAATGTCATGATTATGGGCGGAAGCCGCATTGCCGTACGTACGGTGCAATACATGCCCGAATACATGCGCACCAAAATTATCGAGAACGACCTTGCCCGATGCAACCGGCTGACCGAACTGGTAGACGACAAAGTAATGATTATCAACGGAGACGGACGCGACTTAGACTTATTGACCGAAGAAGGCATCCAAAATACAGAAGCGTTTGTCGCTCTTACCGGAAGTTCGGAAACCAATATCCTTGCCTGCCTTGCCGCCAAGCGGATGGGCGTCAGCAAAACGGTGGCCCAGGTGGAAAACATCGACTACATCAGCATGGCGGAAAGCATGGACATCGGTTGTGTCATCAACAAGAAATTCATCGCGGCAAGCCACATTTACCAAATGATGCTGGATGCCGATGTATCCAACGTAAAATGCCTGACCTTCGCCAATGCCGATGTAGCTGAATTTACCGTCAAGGCAGGCGCACGCATCACCCGTACCCAAGTAAAAGATGCCGGATTGCCCAAGGGAGCGACCATCGGAGGGCTGATACGGAACGGCGAAGGAATCCTGGTTACAGGTAACACTACCATCCAAGAGAACGACCATGTCGTGGTATTCTGCCTGAATATGATGATTAAGAAGCTGGAAAAATTCTTCAACTGACACCTGCCATTCTACAAATGCAATCTAACGGCGTTGCCGGTACGATTACTAATTGTCATGCCACACTATTACTAATCATCACGCCACACGATTACTAATTGTACCGGCAACGCAGCCATACATCTTTCCGTTCAAGAACAAATCCTGCGGATTACGCAGCCCGGCCTTACAGAATGAAACACAGAGACACGAAGGCACAGAGTTTTTTATAGTCAATCAGAAATAAAATGCGAAAAAACATTTGTCATGCTGAACGAAGTGAAGCATCTCGGATGCGCCCACGTGGATGTACACGAGATCCTTCACGTTCGTTCAGGATGACAATACATCAAGATTTTTTCGCAAACCAATTTTGTTCTACTATAATCGACAATTGTTAATTCCTCCGTGCCTCTGCGCCTCTGTATTCAATAAATTGCCCGTAAGGCTGTTCGAGGAATTCACTGTCTTTATTTACCCGCAAATTCTTTTATTTTTATGCCGCCGTACGCCCTGCTTATTAAAAATAAATATGTATCTTTGTCGCGTTTTTGAACAGGCAGCAATGAAAAGACAGAAAAGCCCCATGCCCACATCGATATGCTCTCTTGTCACGTCCTTGATAAGAGATTGGGCAACATGCGCTTTCCCGTTGGCTTGTTCCCGCTCCATTCGTAGAGAAATATCACTAAATATCAATTATATATATGTTTTTTACGTTTTTAGTTGTTGCTATCTTGACGGCAGTAGTGCTCGTGGTAGCAGCACTGACTATTTCAAGACTAATCGCGCCACGCTCGTTCAATCCTCAGAAAGGCGAGCCTTATGAGTGCGGTATCCCGACGCGCGGACAGTCGTGGGTACAGTTCAAGGCAGGCTATTACCTGTTTGCCATTCTGTTCCTCATGTTCGACATCGAAACCGTATTCCTCTTTCCGTGGGCGAATGTGGTGAATGAAGTCGGTGCTTATGCATTAGTGTGTGTGTCATTCTTCTTATTGGTATTAATTTTAGGCTTAGCTTACGCTTGGCGGAAAGGAGCGCTGGAATGGAAATGAAAAAGCCGAAAATCCGTTCGATGAAGTACGATGAGTTCAAGAACAATGATTACTTGGAACGTCTCGTACAGCAAGTAAACCAAGACGGAGCAGGTGTCATTCTGACCACTTTCGACGAACTGATTAATTGGGGACGAAGCAACTCGGTATGGGGACTCTTGTTGGGTACCAGCTGTTGCGCCATCGAATTTATGGCGTTAGGAGCAGCCCGCTACGACATGGCACGCTTCGGATTCGAAGTAACACGCAACTCCCCTCGTCAGGCAGACGTATTGGTCGTTATGGGAACCATTACCTACCGCACCGCACCGGTCATGAAACGTTTGTACGACCAAATGGCAGAGCCTAAGTATGTGGTTGCCGTAGGCGGTTGTACCATTTCCGGAGGCCCGTTCATCAAGTCATACAATGTCGTAAACGGCATCGACAAGGTAATCCCTGTCGACGTGTATATCCCCGGTTGCCCTCCGCGTCCCGAAGCTTTCTATTACGGGCTCATGCAGTTGCAGCGCAAAATGAAGGTAGAGCGCTACTTGGGTGGCGTAAACCGCAGTCATGCTCATGACGAAGGGACAGAAAATGAAACCGAAAAGGCGAAAGGAGGAGAACAATGAAACGTGACGATGTACTGAAAATACAAGGAGCTGAAGTGTGTGCAGGAAACGCAGGCGTAATCAAACTGCCGCTCAGCGAATTCCGTAAAGTGATGGAAGGTCTGCGCAACGACCCGCAAAGTCCGATGGATTTCTTGCGTGAAATTGTAGGTATGGACTGGGGAGAAGAAGGTTTAGGAGCAGTCTACTTCATGGAATCGACCGTAACAGGCGATACCGTAGCCATCCGGACCGCTACAACCGACCGTGAAGAAGCTTATCTGCCTACCGTAAGCGACTTGTGGAAGACCGCACTGATTAAAGAACGCGAAGTATATGATTTCTTTGGCATCCGTTTCATCGGACATCCGGACATGCGCCGTCTCTTCTTGCGTGAAGACTGGATTGGATGGCCTCTCCGCAAGGATTACGACATGAATTCGAATCCGTTGCGTCTGGACAATGAAATCAATGCCGATATTACGAAAGAATACCGCCTGATGCCCGACGGCACCCTGCAAGGCTTCGACAATCAAGTCTTTGGAGAAGACGATTTCGTGGTAAGCATGGGACCGCAGCACCCTTCTACCCACGGTGCGTTGCGTATGCGCATCGCGCTCGACGGTGAGTTCGTCAAGAAGGTAGACCCGATTTTAGGATACATCCACCGCGGCATCGAGAAGATGAACGAAAGCCTGACTTATCCGCAGACATTGGGCATGACCGACCGCTTGGACTATTTGAGCGCGCATCAAAGCCGCCATGCGTTGTGCATGTGTATCGAGCAGGCTGCCGGCATCGAAATCTCCGACCGCGCCAAATACATCCGTACCATCATGGACGAACTGCAACGTATTGATTCACACTTGTTGTTCTATTCTTGTCTGGTATTGGATATGGGTGCGATGACACCGTTCTTCTATGGCTTCCGCGAACGTGAAATGGTGCTCGACATCTTCGAAGAGACTACCGGCGGACGCCTCATCCAACATTACAACGTCATCGGCGGTGTGCAGGATGACATTCATCCTACTTTCTGCCAGAAAGTAAAAGAGTTCATCAAGCACCTGCGCAGCGTCATTAAGGATTACCACGACATTTTCACCAACAACGTCATTGCCGATACCCGTATGAAAGGCGTAGGCATTCTGTCAAAAGAAGACGCCATATCATTGGGATGCACCGGAGGTACCGGACGTGCTGCCGGATGGGCAAACGACGTACGCAAGCGTCATCCGTACGGATTGTACGACAAGGTAGACTTCCGCCAAATCACGTACAATGAGTGTGATACCTTCGCCCGCTACATGGTTCGTATGGACGAAATCATGGAATCCTGCCGCATCATCGAACAACTTATCGACAACATTCCGGAAGGCGAATTCCGCGTGAAGACCAAACCGATTATCAAGTTGCCGGAAGGCATCTGGACATCGGCTGTGGAATCAAGCCGTGGCGAGTTCGGCGTTATGATTGAAAGCCATGGCGACAAGACTCCGTACCGTATGCACTTCCGTTCTACCGGTTTGCCGTTGGTACAAGCCATGGACACGATGTGCCGCGGATGGAAATTTGCCGACTTGATTGCTATCGGTGCTTCGGCTGACTTTGTGATTCCGGATATCGACCGGTAAAAAAGAAGAAACAACGTTCAAAATTAAGTATTACAAATATGAACCAAGCATTTTTAGATTATTATAACCTGCAACCGCTTTGGGAACTCATCCATTCTGCCTTGTGCAGTGTGATGCCCGAAGGACTTGCCATTTTTCTGGAATGTGTCGTTGTAGGCGTTATTATTATGGTAATGTATGCCGTGCTTGCCATCATCCTTATTTATATGGAACGTAAGGTCTGCGCGGCTTTCCAGTGCCGTATCGGTCCGAACCGCGTAGGAGGTAAAGGCGGATTGCTGCAAGTGCCTGCCGACGTCATCAAGATTCTGATTAAGGAAGTCTTCAAGCTGAAGAACGCCGACCAGCTCTTGTACGCCGCGGCACCGTTCTTAGTCATTCTGGCTTCTATCCTGACTTTCTCCTGCCTGCCCTGGCATAACGGCGGGGAAATCCTGCACATGAACATCGGTATCCTTTTTGTGCTGGCTGCCTCTTCAATCGGTATTTTGGGAATCCTGCTTGCCGGCTGGAGCAGTAACAGCAAATATACCCTTATCGGTGCCGTGCGAAGCGGTGCGATGCTCATCAGCTACGAAATCTCTATCGGACTGATTGTGTTGACCATGGTCATGCTGAGCGGGACAATGGATATCCACGAAATCGTTATGGGACAGGCGAACGGCTGGAACATCTTCAAGGGGCACCTCATTGCCGTAGTGGCATTCGTCATCTATCTGATTGCCGGAAATGCCGAAGCCAACCGTGGCCCGTTCGACCTTGCCGAAGCCGAACAGGAATTGACTGCCGGATACCATACCGAATATTCAGGTATGCACTTCGGATTCTTCTATCTGGCAGAATACCTGAACCTGTTCATCACAGCCGGAATCGCTACTACCCTCTTCCTGGGAGGATGGATGCCGCTGCACATTGCAGGCCTCGACGGATTCAATGCTGTCATGGATTACATTCCGGGCATTGTCTGGTTCCTGGGCAAGACATTCTTTGTAGTCTTCCTGCTGATGTGGATTCGCTGGACCTATCCCCGTCTGCGTATCGACCAGGTTCTGACCTTGGAATGGAAATACATCATGCCGCTGTCACTGGTAGTCTTGCTGGTAATGGCAGTTTGCAAAGTTTATGGACTCGTTTTTTAATATAGAATAACAATGGAAAGTTTCAGCGACTATATAAAAGGGTATGCTTCAGGACTGAAAAGCCTGCTAGTAGGGCTTCGCACTTCAATGAAAGTATTCTTGGAGCCGAAAGTGACCGAGCAGTATCCTGAAAACCGTCATACCACGCTACACATTCCCGAACGCCACCGTGCACGGCTGACAATGATTCACGACGAAGAGAATCACCACCATTGCATCGCGTGCGGGCTGTGTCAGATGAATTGTCCGAACGGCACCATCAAGCTCACGACCGAAATGCGTGAAGATGCCGACGGGAAAAAGAAAAAAGTATTGGTCAAGTATGAGTACAACTTAGGCTCGTGCATGTTCTGCAACCTGTGTGTGAACGTTTGTCCGCACAATGCCATCGAATTCTGCAACGACTTCGAGAATGCGGTGTTCGAGAAAGACAAACTCGTCCTGACCCTTAACCATGAAGGTTCAACCCTCGCTAAATAATCAATAGGACATGGAAATAATGGAACTATTATCATTTCAAAATATCGTATTCTACGTAGTAGCGGCAGCCATCGCGCTCTGTTCTGTACTTGCCGTAACCTCGGGCAAGCTTCTGCGTGCGGCTACCTACTTGCTGTTTGTCCTTTTCGGTACTGCGGCTATCTTCTTCATGCTCGGCTATACCTTCCTGGGTGCAGTCCAGCTGATGGTTTACGCCGGAGGTATCATCGTTTTGTATGTGTTCTCCATAGCCTTGACCCGTTCGGACAAAGACATGAGATACAAAATCAGCAAAGCACGGCTCTTCAGCGTACTTGCCACCACCGTGGTAGGCGCCGCATTGGTCCTCTTGCTGCTTTTCACCAATGGATTCGCCCTCAATGCCATCCCGTTGGGTGAGGAACTTCCTTCCCGCGAGGTCGGCATGGCACTCATCGGAACCGAGAAATATCAATTTGTATTGCCTTTCGAGGTAGTCAGTGTATTGCTGCTGGCATGTATGATTGGCGGCATCCTGATTGCACGGAAAGAAAAATAACTGGAGGATTAGATTTATGGAAATACATGTAATACATTACCTGGTTATCAGTACCATCATGATGTTTTGTGGCATTTACGGATTCTTTACCCGCAAAAACCTGCTGGCACTGCTCATTTCCGTTGAGCTCATGCTGAACGCAACGAACATTAACTTTGCCGTATTCAACCGTTATCTTTTCCCGGGACAGCTGGAAGGACATTTCTTCACCCTGTTCGGCATTGCCATTGCCGCAGCCGAAACAGCCGTAGCGATTGCCATTATCATCAATGTGTACCGCAATGTGAAACAAGTCCTTACCGATGACATCACCGACTTGAAAGGATAACTAAAACATTTTATCGATTATGGAATATACAATTCTGATACTCGCGCTACCCGTCCTGAGCTTTCTGATACTGGGGCTGACGGGCATGTACATGAAACATCGTGTGGCAGGGCTTATCGGTACGCTCTCACTCGCGGGAGTGACGTTTCTGAGCTACCTCACTGCCTACGAATACTTCACGGCTCCGCGCACAGCTGAAGGAGTCTTCGAAACGTTGATGCCTTGGAACTTCCAATGGCTGCCGTTCAACACCTCGCTGCACATCGACATGGGAATCCTGCTCGACCCGATTTCCGTCATGATGCTGGTAGTCATCTCTACCGTCAGCCTGATGGTGCACATTTATTCATTCGGTTACATGAAAGGCGAAGTCGGCTTCCAGCGCTACTATGCGTTCCTGTCGCTCTTCTCGTTCTCTATGCTGGGACTGGTGCTCGCCACCAACATCTTCCAGATGTACGTGTTCTGGGAATTGGTGGGTGTGTCTTCTTACTTGCTCATCGGATTCTATTACACGAAGCCCGAGGCTATCGCTGCCAGCAAGAAAGCGTTCATCGTAACCCGTTTCGCCGATTTGGGCTTCCTTATCGGTATCCTGATTTACGGTTTCTATATGGGAACCTTCACCTTCACTCCCGAACAGGAACAACTGATGAAATGCGGCATGTTGCTGCCGTTGGCGCTTGGACTGATGTTCATCGGCGGTGCCGGTAAGAGTGCCATGTTCCCGCTGCACATCTGGCTGCCCGATGCCATGGAAGGCCCGACTCCGGTCAGTGCCCTTATCCATGCCGCAACCATGGTCGTTGCCGGTGTATACCTGGTAGCCCGCATGTTCCCGCTGTTCATCGGCTATGCGCCCGAAACCTTACATCTTGTAGCCTACGTGGGTGCCTTCACCGCATTCTATGCGGCTTCCGTAGCCTGCGCCCAGAGCGATATCAAGCGTGTGCTTGCCTTCTCTACCATTTCACAAATCGGTTTCATGATGGTAGCCTTGGGTGTCTGCACCACTGCCGACCCGCACGAAGGCGGACTGGGATACATGGCAGGCATGTTCCACTTGTTCACTCACGCCATGTTCAAGGCTTTGCTGTTCCTCGGCGCCGGATGCATCATCCATGCCGTTCACAGCAACGAGATGTCTACCATGGGCGGCTTGCGCAAGTATATGCCGATTACCCACATCACCTTCCTCATTGCCTGTCTGGCGATTGCAGGTATTCCTCCGTTCTCGGGCTTCTTCTCTAAGGACGAGATTCTGACCGCCTGCTTCCAGTTCAGCCCGGTAATGGGATGGATTATGACGATTATTGCCGGTATGACCGCATTCTACATGTTCCGTCTGTATTACGGCATCTTCTGGGGAACTGAAAACAAAGAACTGCACGCACACCATACACCTCACGAAAGCCCGTTGTCCATGACTTTCCCGCTGATGGTGCTGGCAGCCATTACCATTGTCTGCGGCTGGATTCTTCCGTTCGGACATTTCGTATCGGCTAACGGACACGCATACGACATCCACTTGAATACCCAAGTAGCTGTAACCAGCATCGTCGTAGCCCTGATAGCCATCGGCTTGGCTACCTGGATGTATGCACGCGACAAGCAACCCGTTGCCGATATGCTGGCAAAACGTTTCGCTACCCTTCACCGTGCGGCTTACAAGCGTTTCTACATGGACGAAGTTTGGCTGTTTGTCACAAAACGGATTATCTTCCGTTGCATCTCTACCCCGTTGGCTTGGTTCGACCGTCATGTCATCGACCAGTTCATGAACTTCATGGCATGGAGCACCAATGCTGCCGGCGAAACGGCACAACCCATCCAGAACGGTAAAATCCAGAGCTACACCCTGTGGTTCCTGGGCGGTGTCATTGTGCTGTCAATTATACTTTTGCTCAATTAATAGGAAGAATGAACAGCAACCCGGTTATTCACTATTAATTGTTAACTATTAATTGAATACAAAATGAATATATTAAGTCTTTTCGTATTAGTTCCTCTGCTGATGTTGCTCGGCTTGTGGATTGCCCGCAACGTGAATCAGGTAAGAGGAGTGATGGTAGCAGGCTCCAGCGTCTTGCTGGTTCTTGCCGCATACCTCACCGTTTCTTATATCGGACTCCGCAACGGAGGCGCCACCGAAGAAATGCTGTTCACCGACAGCATCACGTGGTATGCCCCGCTGCACATTGCTTACTCGGTAGGCGTTGACGGCATCTCGGTCGTAATGCTGTTGCTGAGTGCCATTATCGTGTTCACCGGCACCTTCGCTTCCTGGAAGCTGAAGCCGCTCACCAAGGAATACTTCTTGTGGTTCACCCTGCTGAGCACCGGTGTATTCGGATTCTTTATCTCTACCGACCTGTTCACCATGTTCATGTTCTACGAAGTGGCGCTGATTCCGATGTACCTGCTGATTGGCGTATGGGGCAGCGGCCGCAAGGAATACTCAGCCATGAAGCTGACCCTGATGCTGATGGGCGGCTCGGCATTCCTGCTCATCGGTATCTTAGGCATCTTCTACGGTGCCGGAGCCGAAACCATGAACGTGATTGAAATCGCGAAGCTGAAAATCCCGACTGAGTTCCAGCAAATCTTCTTCCCGATGGTATTCCTGGGATTCGGCGTATTGGGCGCACTTTTCCCCTTCCATACATGGAGCCCCGACGGTCACGCTTCGGCGCCGACTGCCGTATCTATGCTCCACGCCGGTGTATTGATGAAATTAGGAGGTTACGGATGCTTCCGTGTCGCAATGTACCTGATGCCTACCGGATTGGCATACTGGGGCGACTTCTTCCTGGTGTTGACTACCATTTCGGTGGTTTACGGAGCGTTCAGCGCCGTTGTGCAGACCGACTTGAAATACATCAACGCCTACTCGTCTGTAAGCCACTGCGGCCTGGTATTGTTCGCCCTGCTGATGGCTACGCGTGTCAGCTCTACCGGTGCCATCCTGCAGATGCTGAGCCACGGCTTGATGACGGCACTCTTCTTTGCCCTCATCGGTATGATTTACGGACGTACGCATACCCGTGACATCCGCCAGCTGAGCGGCTTGATGAAGATTATGCCTTTCTTGGCTGTAGGCTATGTGATTGCCGGTCTTGCCAACCTCGGTTTGCCGGGCTTGAGCGGCTTCATTGCCGAGATGACCGTATTTGTAGGCTCGTTCGAGCATACCGATGTATTCCACCGCGCCTGCACCATTATCGCTACTACCAGTATCGTGATTACTGCGGTCTACATCCTGCGTGTGGTCGGCAAGATTCTGTATGGCACTTGCCAGAATCCCGAACACCTGAAACTGACCGACGCCACTTGGGACGAACGCTTCGCCGTTATCTGCCTCATCGCAGCGGTAGCCGGACTGGGTCTTGCACCGTGGTGGGTCAGCGATGTCATCAATGCCAGTGTAGAACCTATTATTTCACAACTCATACATTAATTCAGACATTATGGATATAAGTGCAATATTCTCTACCATGCAAGCAGAAATCAGTCTGGCTATCATCCTGATTGTCGTATTGCTTGCCGACCTGATCCTGAAACAGCCCAACCACAAGGCATTGCAGGGTCTGTCATGCGGGCTGTTAGTGGTGCAAATCGCGCTGAATATCGTCCCCGTAACGGGCGAGGCTTTTGGCGGCATGTTTGTCAACACCCCCATGTCGTCTATTGTCAAGACGGTACTTACCGCCGGAACCTTGCTGGTCTTCATGCAGGCTGATTCATGGATTAACCGTGAAGACACCCGCCACAAGGCAGGCGAATTCTACGTCCTGACCCTCTCCACCCTGCTGGGTATGTATTACATGGTAAGCGCGGGCAGCTTCCTCCTCTTCTACGTAGGCTTGGAACTTGCCAGCATCCCGATGGCATGCCTGATTGCATTCGACAAATACCGTCACCACAGCGCGGAAGCCAGCACCAAGTTCATCCTGAACGCCATGTTCTCTTCTGCCCTCATGCTTTACGGCTTGTCGCTCATCTACGGAACATGCGGAACCATGTATTTCGAAGACATGACCACGATGCTCACCGGAAGCCCGTTGCAGATTCTTGCCATGGTGCTCTTCTTCGCCGGCTTGGGCTTCAAGCTGAGTCTGGTTCCTTTCCACATGTGGACCCCCGATACCTATCAGGGTGCTCCCACAGCCGTTACTGCCTACCTGTCTGTCATCTCGAAAGGTGCGGCAGCCTTCGCGCTGATGAGCATTCTGGTCAAGGCATTCGGTCCGATGATAGCAGACTGGAGCCTGCTGGTGGCTATCGTAACCGTAGTAACCATTACGCTTGCCAACATCATGGCTATCCTGCAGCACGACCTGAAACGATTCATGGCGTACAGTAGTATCTCGCAAGCCGGCTACATTATGCTGGCTGTGCTGGGAGCCGACGGACAAGGCATGGCATCATTGGTATATTATGTCATCGTCTACATCGTGGCAAACCTCGCCGTCTTCGGCGTCATCACCACCGTAGAGCAACACAACGGCGGACGCGTAGACCGCGAAGCCTACAACGGTTTCTACAAGACCAACCCGCACCTGAGCTTCATCATGACGCTGGCACTCTTCTCGTTGGGTGGTATCCCTCCGTTTGCCGGCTTCTTCTCGAAGTTCTTCGTGTTTGCTTCTGCATTCCATGCCGGACACTGGCTGGTAGTATTCTTAGCATTGGTCAACACCATCATCTCGCTCTACTACTACCTGCTGATTGTAAAGGCAATGTACATTACGCCCAATGACAATCCGCTGCCTGCGTTCCGCAGTTCAGGCATGACCCGCGCCTGCCTGGTTATCTGCCTGCTGGGCATCGTATTGCTGGGTATCTGCAGCAGCGTATTCAACACGCTGAGCAACGTAGCGTCATTATAATATCAAACATACAAAAAACGGAGACGCAGAGGAATATCAATTCCTCCCTGCGTCTCCGTTTTTTTTGTGTCTCTGTGTTTCGCCACGCATGTCACGCACGTCACACATGTCACACACTGTTTGCAGACACCATCACAGTAGAGACGATGTGCACATCGTCTCCCAAGAAACGGTGCAAACCGTACAAATCCCGATGCACATCAGAACGTCTCTGCTTATGTAGTGCCACGACAAGGAAAAGCATAGGAATTAGAGTGAAATCAGGAAAAGACAAGTCATTACAGAAATATCATGTTTGAGGTTATAACTCGGCAATCTTTTCCGGGCTAAGTCCTGTCGCTTGTGAAATAATATCAATAGAGACTCCCTATTTTTTAAGTTCCTTTATCTAAAATAAACAGACAAAAGTTTCGTATTTACGAAACTTGTTATTAGCTTTGCAGATGAAAACATTTAGATGCAGATATGGCAACATTCCAACTTACACTATTAGAAGAAGCTAAAGACTTCCTCCAAAACCTGCCGATGCAGACATACAAAAAAAATATTGTATAACATTTGGCGAGTTGCAGGCGGAAACTATAATGAAACGATATTTTGAACTCAAAAAACGATAAGAAATGAAACACGTAGGAGATATGAAACTCTATTCCTTAGAAGAAGTTACCGACGAACTTATAGGGCAAAAAGGAACTCCGGAAAGAGAAGACTTTGACAATAGCGTAGAAGAGGCTCTGCACGCTTATCGGATAGGCGAGGCTATCAGGAATGCACGCCTGAAACAGAACCTCACACAAGAGGAACTGGGTGAACGTATAGGAGTGCAAAAGGCTCAGATATCCCGTATGGAAAGAGGGTATAGTATAAGTATTCCCACAATGAGCCGAGTTTTCAAAGCTCTGGGTATCACTACAGCTACGCTTGACTTAGGTATGGCTGGGAAAGTCGCTTTGTGGTAATTTACATGGGGAATTTACCGACACACATAATAAAAGGCACATACATAATACGAATATCATCACAGTAGAGACGATGTGCACATCGTCTCCAAAGAAACGGTGCAAACTGCACAAATTCCTATATGCACATCAAGCATGTGTTTTGACGAACATATAGTAAAACAAAATTGGTTTGCGAAAAATTCTTGATGTATTGTCATCCTGAACGGACGTGAAGGATCTCGTGTACATCCACGTGGGTGCATCCGAGATGCTTCACTTCGTTCAGCATGACAAATCATTTTTCGCAATTTATTTCTGATTGACTATAAGTGAGTGGGTCTTTAACATAAGTAACTCGGGCGTTTCACATAAGTAAGTTGGCTGAGTCACTTATGTTCGCAAAAACAACCAGACCACACAGGCAGACACCTCTTTCTCTGTGCCCGTCTGTGTGGCCTGTGTTCCAATTGCTGAATATGCGGTTAGTCGGCTACGCTGAGCGATTGAGTTTCCGGATTAAATTCAAAAATCAACGTATAGCACTTGCCGTTTGCTACCTCTGGTGTGCCAGACAATGTCACTGTTTCATCATCGTCATTTCGAGAAACCAATGTATAATTTAACTTGGAGTTTTCCTCCAAATAGAAATAAACGTATGTACTGCTCTGCTGACCGGCATCCAGCGTGACGTTTCTACCGTTACACATCAGTGTCAGTTCTGTTTGTTCCGTTTTGAAGTAAGTACCAAAGTTATCTCCTAATTGGAATGTAATGCCAAAGTTATACAAAGACACTTCAAGGGTTACTTCCGTGTGGGTATCTGCGGTTATGGTAAATGTTTCTTCACCATAAAAAACAGGTTCGCCTTGTGCGTCCTCTGCCCACGATTCATACGTTTGATAAGCCGCATTATACGCTTTTGCCGTATAGGTTCCGATGGGAAGCGGAATCTGTTCGGGCACTTCGCCCGGCTCGTATGACAACACCTTTTTGTCTCCTTCGCAGATTTCCACATACAAAGCGGCTTTGTCTACCGAAGGCAGGGCACGGCTTGCCGATTGGTTGACATTTTCCACCGTTGCCACTACACTCTTTAAAGAGAGATAACCGTAACCGGATTGATTTTCTGTAACTTCTTCCTGTTGGCAGCTTGCCAAAAGGAAGATTCCTAATAATAGGTATAGTAGGTTTTGTTTCATTGTATATTATTTAATCATTATATTTTTCATATTATTTAGCATATACTAATTCTACATCATCAATATAAAGTTGACTACCTACTCTCAATACATCATTAATTTGTTTGTTGCGCTCAACAGATTCTTTTACCCCTGATTTAAATACCAAAATTAACTTATTTGGAATGAGATCCATATTCTCTTGATATTTATTATAGTCAATCTCTAATTCATCTGTTACTTCTGTCCAAGAAGATATTGTAGAAGATTGTTGAAAAGATTTTTCACCTAAAACAATATCATCGCACAAAACCTGCACAAAAATATCAGTATGATCACCATCATAAGGTTCATATTTATATTTAAATGAAACAGAAGTTGGACGAGAATAAAAACTTATACCATAATTTCTTGAAGCCACATCATCATCATGATCTACATCGGTTAATGAGCCAAGAAAAAGTTCACCTGGAGTTATATATTTTATTGTTCCTCGATCTCCAAATATCGTAGCCCAATTAGAACTTCCATACCCCCATCCAATAGTGGCAATCCATGCTGCGGTTGAATTATCAGGTCCAATAATTGGTTGTGTACCAGAACGAGAATTGTACCAGCACTGCATTCCTACAGCATTATCACACGTCAACTCATTTAATGTAGCCCAATTATCCCAATAATAACGTGTACCATAATTAGCATTACTTTCAGTAGGAGTATAAATATTCAAATTTCCATTTACCAAAGGGGTCTCTGGATAAGTCATAACCTCAGTAACTTCTCCCGGCACTTCACCACGATACAATCCACGAATATAATAAGTCGTGCCCGGCAACAATCGGTCTTGACGCATACCATCATTTAAAGTCATCCAATTTGTTTGCCCATCAATACTATATTGATAAGTCATATCCCTACTCAACGTAGTAAAATCACCGCTTGTCACCTGTTCTTCACGCAAGGTGCTTACCGTAAATTCTTTAGTCCATATATTGCCCGGATAAGCATCCACAGTAAATTCCGGCTTATTACAAGTCAACTTATAAGTCAAATTCGCCGTTTTATTCTCACTGCTCCAGCGGTCGTTTGCCTTTACATCTACTTCGATAATATTCGTAGTAGTTGCTCCCGCATTTGTTTGGAGCTTGGCAAGCAGGCCGTTCAAATCAATACTATTGTCTGAAACAGCAATACCTAATTGCTCGCTTATTACTTTTCTATTTTCCTCATCAGACCATAGATATTCTTTCTCTTCACCTAATGATGCAAACTGTTCATCCTCAAAATTAAACTTAAACTTGATATCCTGCAATGCCGAAGAAAGCGTCAATTTCAGTTTTGCATCTTTCTGTTCCGTTTCTACAAATGACAATTCATTATCCGTAAATCCTTCCGCCTCCACTTTCGGCTTCGGCAACCATTCCATCGGTATTTCTTCCGTCAGTGAAGCTTCTACTACATCGACATCTACTATACTCAACGGAATATCGAAGCGGTCCAGTTTGGGTGATAAGGTAAGTTTCAGGTGGTCGCCGGCATTTAGCGTAGCCGGTACTTCGAACTCGCTGCCTAACGTAACCGCCTTATCTGTTCCGTCTATTGTTCCATGGAAAATCACTTCAAAGGCAGAGCCAGCCTGCATGTAAGCACTTTTTTCTCCCGTCTTATCAATCTGAACCGGAGTTGCGCTTCCCACCTTTACCTCTACATAATAGTTACTATACACATCTTCGAACGAAGCTTTCGAGTTGTCATACGTTACCGATACCAATGCATTGGCTACCTTGCAAGCTATCGTAACCGGTGTGGTCTGATCGTTGAACACTTCTACTCCGGTAGTTTCCCCCTTAAAGTAAGGCGCATCCAGTGCCAATACCGGATTCTCCCCATACGTTGCGGTCAAGTCATACACACCGCTATAGGCATCAATCACCCCCGTACCGACTTTTTTATTATAGATTTCCTCCTTCGTTTCCACATTAACAATCCGCAGGTTGAAGTCTGCGCCTTCTATCCCTTCGCTATCCACGATGTCTCCCGGTGTAGCACGCGATACATCCAGTTTTGTTCCGTCTGTCAGCGAAACGATAAAGCCCGTCTTGCCTTGTGCGGTTTCCAATTCATCGGTCTGCGTGCACGAAAAGAGGCACAAGCCGATGCAAGCCATCCATACATGCTGAATCAATTTCATATCCCTAAACCTTATCTTTTTATTCATAAATCAACTCAAAATTATCAATCAACAACTTGCTGGTGTCTCCACCCGTGAAATAATCGCCATACTTGCTTGCCGTTGCAACCACCAAGATATACTTAGGCGTGCGGTTCGTATAGCGGTAGTCCAGCACCAAGTCACGCTGCTGGTATTGCGAATCGGAACTTCCGCTGATGTATTCCGCATAAGCTATCACATGCGAATCATTCTTATTAAATAACTGACGTTCCGATTTCCGTGTGCGGATTTCGTATGGCTGGTCCCAATCGGTCAAGGCGATGTAAATATGGCAAGAGTCTGCCCGCCCCGACAGATACGTCAAATCATCATCACCGATACGGTTAATGGTGGAAGAAGTATATTTATAATTAATCCGCAGCTTCGTAGGGAAAGCGTTGAATTCCCTGCCAAAGCTCAACACGCCGTTTGTACCGTCCGTCTTCACATAACTTCCCGTAAAGATATTCCCTGCTGCCAGTTTCATTACCACCCACCGTGTCTCCAATGAAGCGGCACGCCCAGAGCCGTTGCAGGTTTCTTCCGTGGGGATGCTGTTGCTGTCCCCTATCGTTGTGGCTCCTTTATTGCCTGTATCCCAAAAAGAAGTAGTAGACCACGGCTGCCACAACGTACCATTTTTTGCCGGTTCGCTTGACCAATTATCAAAACTGCCGTTCTCCAACGGCGTAGCCGGGGCAGTAGTAAACGATTGTGCTGCTCCGGCTACGCCGTCCACCGACACACGGCATTGATAAGAAGTGTTAGCTTGCAAACCGGTAAAGGTCGCCGTGTAGCGCGACCCGTTGACCGATACAGCCGATGACGGCAATTCGCTCCATGCAGAAGCGCTTGCCGTTTTATATTCTACCACAGGAGTCTTTCCGCTTACGATGCTTCCGCTTAGCGTGGCACGGGTGCTCATCGGAAACACAGAAGCAGTTCCTGTCGTATTTTCCTCATGGAACACCCGTACCGTCCATTTAGTGAAATGTTCCGGATCCCAAGCATTGGAAACCATAAACTCTTGCCCTGCAGAAAAGTCATGTATGGTAGTAGGGTCAGG
The DNA here is from genome assembly GCF_000190575.1 of Phocaeicola salanitronis DSM 18170. Taxonomy (NCBI): domain Bacteria; kingdom Pseudomonadati; phylum Bacteroidota; class Bacteroidia; order Bacteroidales; family Bacteroidaceae; genus Phocaeicola; species Phocaeicola salanitronis. The sequence goes on from NC_015164.1 coordinate 2,059,808, forward strand.
TTCTACACTACCCGAAGGGCCTCCCAACGGTAATGAATGAATCTGTATATTACGTAAATCCTTATCTGGCGACACATAAATGTATGCCCGATGGTTTTCTTCGTCAATTACATGGCGAATCATACCGTCTACATCCGGAGTACGGTCAATCACTTGTGTCACGTTTACCGTCCACACATAATCTTGATACGTACGAAGGGTAAACTGCACCGGAGAGGAGAAATCCACGCGGGTATCCGCCAAGTTGTCGGGTATCTCGAAACCGGCTGTCGGGAAACGGTCTTTATCCACACACGCCTCTTCATCAACTATCAGTTCTGTACCTTCCGGTGCGATAGTCAGACGCATAATGCGCAATTTGGTCAGGTCTACCGTATCATCTACATACAGCGTTACGGTACGGGTATCCCGGTTAATGCCTGCCTGCGTGGCTCCTTCGGGTGCACTGCTAAGCTGCCCTTCCACTTCAAAGTTTTCGATGTTCGCTTCTTCAATGGGATAAGGAATATCGTTCTCAATCTTGCATCCGTGAAGTGCCAGCAAGCATAAAGTCGTATAGAGTAGTTTCTTTATCATGTAATGAGTTTATAAGTTTTTAAGTTTGTCGTCTTGCCAACGAGAGTATATCAAAATAGAATTTGGTTATCAAAAAGTAATGTCATGCTGAACATAGTGAAGCATCTCGGATACATCACCTTACGTTTTCGAGATCCTTCGCTTCGCTCAGGATGACAAAATGAAAGCTGATTCCATTTTTGAGACACCCTCATGTATGACATACTATAATTCTTCATTCTTCATTTTCAAAGGTAGAACGTCATGCCGATGTTAACGGAAAACAAGTTTATCTTAAAGTTTCCCGAACTGGTACGCCGTTTTCCGGTCTCTACCTGATTGGTCTTCTGGTCTACCCACTTAAAGTCGAATCCCATCACGCCCATCGACACTTCTACGGCAGCAAAATCGGTCACAAAAGCCGTTATACCCGGCGCAAAGCCTATCTCCAAGTTGTTGACGGTCTGATACGTCCCGTCGTATTGCGTCCCCGAGCCAGTCGAGTTCTTGCCTTCGGCATACCCGTAAGTAAGGCGTATCTCGTTGAAGAAACCGAATATCTTGCTTTTGCCTATCGGCATATACGAACGGAAAAAGCCCGAAGCCTCGTACTTATGCTCCAGGTAATACACGTCCTCCAGATTGATATTGAAATCTTCTCCTAAGTTTAAGTCGAAATTTCCCAAGTCGAGGTAAGTGCGGTTGTAGGCAAAACGCACACCGGCTGCCAAGTTGTTGCTGAAGAAATAACCGACAAACGGGCTTACCTTGAAATCATACCCTTCGCCGGTGATGTTTTTCAGCACCGTAAAGTTGAGGTTGTCCTCGTTGTGCTCGGTATAAGAAACCGTTCCGCCTACCATCCATTGCCCTTTCGGGATAAATACATACTTCTGGGTTTCACGATCGATGCGTTGCACCCGATGCGGATTGATAGCGGAGGCAGAAAGCACACTCATCGCTAACATCGCAAAAAAGAAAAATTTAGTCTTCATTTATTCATAAGGATAACCGGAAGAGGAAAATGCTCACGCATTTCCTCTCTCGGTTATGGTTATTGAGTTTTGTTTTTTAATTATTCTTGAACGGACGGTTCGCCATCGTAAACCAGTTCGAAATCATCCACGTACATTACACTTGAATCACTACCGACAAAATAATCACCGTATTTACTTGCACTCATCACAATAATTATATGTGTAGGCTTACGTTCAAGACTTCGATATACCAACGGAATATTTACTTCCTTCCACCCATCTGTCGCCACGCATTCCGCCTGTGGAAGTTCACCGTAAGCAATTATGTTAGGATCATTATCAAAATCAATAAATTGTTTTTTACCATTATTTACTTCATAAGGAGCACCTTTGTCAGACAATGCTATATAAATTGCATTTTGATCTGTATCACCCAAATGCAAAGTTGCATCTGACGGCAAATTTGTATCTTTCCCTCTATTCACTTCGCCCGGTGCATACTGAATCCAGCCATGCAAGGCAATTGGACGTGCTGTAAAAGGTTGTCCAAAATTAATACGTGCACCCATCGGATTCATTATCGTTTCCTGATAATTTCCCGTATAAATATTACCAGCAGCAAACTGTATAACTACATACGTTGAAGCCAATTTGGCTGACTTCCCAGAAGTATGAACAATTGTTTCCTCAGGGGAAGTAGGGTTTTTAGCTCCAAGCGTAGCAGCCATTCCTGTAGAAGTGCCTACATTACCGGAATCCCAGAAAGATTTATTGAAATCCGCACTAACTGCCGCATCTGCAAACCAAGTATTCTTATAGTTACCTGTACCCTTATTCCAATCCTCGAAACTACCGTTATATAATGCTGTAGCCGCTTCCGTAGTAAATTCCTTCACATCACTTGTAAACGTATTTTCTTCACCATATACTAACCGACTTTCGTATGCCGTTGCAGGGGGCAGTTGGGTAATTGTAGCTTTATACGTTCCATTTTCATTGACAGCTGCCACTTTAATCCAATCCTCATCAGTCGCATCCGCTTTTTTCTCCCGATACTGAAATGCCACTTTAGTAGGATCTACCTCCACCACGTTGTTTCCGTTCATCGTACCTTCCAAATAAACGAGCTTCGCCCATGCATTGGCAGAAGAAACCGCTAAGGTCGGCTGGTCGGGCACAACCAATGGGAATTCAATGTTGAATGTGTATGTTTTGGTTGCCGGATCCACTTCCACCGTTACATTACCGCCTGTGGTTTCCCCTACCTTATAGTTTAAGATATAATGGTCGCGGGCTTTCACATCGGTAATTTCATTGACTTGTGTATTGGTTACACTGTTTTTATTTGTTGCCGATACGGTTGCTTTCAGGTCTGTTACCGGGAAATAGCCTGATTGAGTGGTCTGATTCATGATAAAGTCTAACGGACTGATACCGGCATCGCCAGCTTTATCATCTATTTCCACCTCCGCCCCGGTAAAAGCATCCTTAAACGTTTGGTCGAAGTTAACGGTTACTTTCACATTGGCAAGCGTACATTCGATAGTAGCGTTTGCACTCTTTTCACTTTTCACAGTTACTTGCGTGCTTCCGGCATAATAAGGTTTGTCAAACCCTGAAGTAGCTCCGTCGAATCCAGCCGAAGAAGCTTTTACGGTATAGGTACCGACAGGCAGCTCAATGGTTTCGCCTTTCCAGTTTGTTTCAAAGTTTGTTGTTTCCTTTACCACTTCGCCGCTTGCATTGACAATCTGCACAGCAAGTTGTTTCGGATTATAAGCAGCTTCCGCACGAGTAATGGAAGATGTATTTACTTCCAATCCCAAACGGAGATAGCCTATAGCATTGCTTCCTAATTCTTCTTCGCTTTGACAAGCGGAGAATGTAATCAGTAAGCAACATATTATAATAAATGTATACCAATTCCTTTTCATATTATTCAACAATATTAATAGTCAAAGTAGCAGTTTTTTGCTGGTTATTAGCATCAATTACTGTTAAAATGAAATCATGTTTTCCTGGGAAACCTATAGTGCTCTCAGTTCCACATAAAAGGTTAAATAAAACGTCATTCATTGTAAATTCATATTCTGTAGAATTAACTGTAGGTAAAGCAAACATACTTTCTAAATCAGATACAACGTCACTGGTCAAATCCAATCCATCGCCCGTGGTCAAATTCATATTCCCAGCAGCTTCTTCAAAAGCCTCATTATCTGTATCAACTTTCACATAAAGACTCTTGATTCCATTTTTTACATTCATTACAATAACCACATCATCAGGGTATTTACCTCCAACCACTGTTACACCATTCGTCAAATACCCCGTATCATTATCCGAAATAGTAATGGCTTCAGACGGTTCCGGATCTGGCTCTTGACCTCCACCACCTTGGTTCGGATCATCCGTAGGCTCATCATCGTCGTCTCCCGAATCTCCGGTACCCGGAGTGATAGGAATCGTCACGCTTTCGTCATGATTTGAGAAACTTAAGATAACCGATACATCAAAGCCAATCTGCGGCTGTTCCGGTTGTTCGGGAGTTTCTTCTTGGGTTACATCGATATTGATAGCCAATGCGTCACCTCCTACAAAGTTCGGGTTATCGTTCTCGCCAAAGTTTTCAACCGCATCTGCTTTCGTCAAGGTTTGTGCCTTCGTATAGGTTACCCCCTCTTTTACAGCCATTATATTCATTTTCAATGTAGGTACACCTGTCTCGCCCAAATACCAATAAGCTGTATGATTATCATAATTGTCCGCATTGCTGAACTCCAACGTATGATTATTGCCACCATCCAACGTAATGGTCCAGCTATCGAAAGAATCGAAATCGCTTGGCAAATCCAATGCCACCCTGGTATTCGCCAACGTACATACGACATTCACGTCTTCCGTAATACCCTCGGTTACCGTCAAATCGGCTACACCTTGATAATAAGGGTCTTTCATAATAGAAAATCCGACCAATGTTCCCTGCGTATGGGCTTTAACTACATACGTACCTGCAGCCAAAGGCACTACATTGTCCAACTCTACAATTTCGGCATACGAAGCAAAAGTCTTGCTATTCGCCGGTGTATCCTCGCAAGTGATTTCTACCGGGAATGTTGTTACATCGTTGTTAGCCCGGCCTGTTCCCGGCTCTTTCACCGACAAGCCCAGTTGCAATGCACCCATAGCTTCGGATGTGCCTGTACCAGCCAGCTCGTCTTTCATTTCGCAAGACGCCAATGCCCCTGTAAGCAATACGCCCAGCATCCATTTATTCATTGTCTTCATATATCTTCTATTCCGTTTTTAATTGATTCATTATTCTTTATCTGTTACCCAGTCGGACGGCACTTCGATATCTTGCTCAATATCGTTCGTCTTTTCATTGATGGTAATCTCAATACCCAACTTGCCGTCTCCTTCCGGAGCGATATGCAGCGTCAAACCATCGGACGGGCTTAAGGTATAAGTTCCGCTTTTCACAGCATCCGCTATGCTTGTATCTTTGTATTTCGCCGTTACGGTGTATTTTATACTTTCGTTTGCATCTACTTTCATATAAACAGGGTCAGTATCATTTTTCTTCCATGTAAATGAACCGCTGCCCAATGCCTTGGTTTCGAACTTAACCGAATAATCGCTGAAATAAGTATCCAATGCTTCAGCATCGAACTCTACCAAAACTTTTGCGCAAACGGGTTTACATACTACGCTCAGCTTGGCAGGCTCTTCCTGATCTGCCGTAACTTCCACTTCCTCGCCAATACCTTCTACGTACATAGAGGTGGTTGAAGCAGCTTTGTCTTCGCCATAAAAAGCCTTTAACTGATAAGTACCAGGATCTACTTTCGTAGTAACAGGGAGCACATTTTTTTTCCATTCATTTTGCACTTCACCATCTTTCAACAGCTGTACCGTATAATTATTAATATTAGCATAGTCGGCTTCATTCACCGCCCGTGACTGGAAGCCGGTTTCTGTTGTCACATCGAAAGAAATCAATCCTTCGCCTTCTGCTGCGCCCTGCACCGCTTCATCCTCCGAAGAGCAAGAAACCGTCAATGCGCCCATTGCCAGCATTGCGCAAAACATTGTTGCATACGTTTTCATCTTTCCCATATTTTAGTTTGTTAGTTTTTAAGTTAATTCGTTTTTATGAATTCCTCATTTTATCCAATTGGCTGTAGGGGCGTATCGCATACGCCCTGAAGACATCCGCATGGATAAGTGGACGCATTCGGGCGTATGCGATACGCCCCTACATGGGATGCCTGCAGTATTCAAATCCGTTTTATGCATTCCGCATTTTGCCCCTACGTTGGCTAATTGCGGACATTCGTTTTCATTTTTTACCCTATGCGGCATGGATTTGTGCATTTCCTCCTTGTTTCTGTAGAGACGATGTGCACATCGTCTCTACTGTAAGGGCATCGGCAACGTGTGCCACTATCCTTGGGAGGACGGGGAGACGCCACGGTGTGACGTCTCTACTGCCTGCACCACTTCCTGTCCTATTATCAAATTTTTCCGGTTGCAAAATAACAACCTTTCACAAAAACTCACAATGTCTATTTTTACTATTTTTGTTCCATTCTTTACGATTTTTCAAAAATCCGGCTTAAAATGAGGTTTTTTAATGCCTTTTCTTCATAATTGGCACTTTTAAAGAAGGAAAGAAAGAAGTACGCCCGGCATCCCTCGAAAGCCTCCTTCGGGAGGGTCTTGCCGCTGCATTGGGAAAGCCTTCAGGGTACGTTAGAAAAGCCAATGGGCTTCTCGCCCAGTTTCAGTATACTGAAACTACAGTTTCAAGGCGCTGAAACTAAAGTTTCATACGGCTAAAACTAAAGTTTCAGCAATATGGAGCAACCCTGAAACTACTATGTGTTGGGAATCACGGCTATACAGCTTATTACAATTGACAATGAACAATTAATAATGCGAATCAGGAGTTATACTTTGCGTGTTTTAGAATTGTGCATTCCCACATCGCCTGCACGGACAACCTCAAAGAGGTTGAACCTCGCACGTCCGGATCTTTCTTGCCTCGCACACTCGACAACCTCGAAGAGGTTGAACTATGCTTAACCGCTGGTGGCTCCCCGAAGGGGGACACCTGCGGATTATCCCGTCTCCCTTCTCTTCCATCGACCTCGAAGGGGTCGAACTATGCTTAACCGCTGGTGGCTCCCGAAGGGAACACCTGCGGATTATCTCGCCTCCCCTCTCCTCCATCGACCTCGAAGGGGTCGAACTATGCGTAACCGCTGGTGGCTCCCGAAGGGAACACCTGCGGATTATCTCGCCTCCCCTCTCCTCCAACGACCTCGAAGGGGTCGAACTATGCTTAACCGCTGGTGGCTCCCGAAGGGGAACACCTGCGGATTATCCCGTCTCCCTTCCCCTCTTCCAACAACCTCGACGGAGATGGGGCAATCAGAAGAATGTGGCTGGACATGTGTGGTTCGACCCCTTCGGGGTCGGTGGAAGAGAGAAGAGGCGACTATCCGCAGGTGTTCCCTTCGGGAGCCACCAGCGGTTAAGCATAGTTCAACCTCTTCGAGGTTGCCGAGTATGCGAGGCAAGAAAGAACCGGACGTGCGAGATCCAACCTCTTCGAGGTTACCGGGTATGCGAAGCAAGAAAGGGCCGGACGCGCAAGGTTCAATCTTTTTGAGGTTGTCCGTGCAGGCGATGTAGAAATACACAAACCTGTACCGCGCAAAGTATAAATCCAGCGTGACAAGCGTCACCCCAATTGTCAATTGAAAACAACGGCTGCTATACGAAAATGAAAGCGGCGAAAGAATTGCTTCTCTCGCCGCTTTGGTCGGAATGAGGCGACTCGAACGCCCGACCCCTACGTCCCGAACGTAGTGCGCTACCAACTGCGCTACATTCCGATCTTGTATCGTTGTCTTTCGATAACGGGTGCAAAGGTAGTGCTTTTTTCGATATGTGCAAAATATTTTCGAGTTTTTTTCATGAATATTGTAAATGAACACAGATTGAACACAGAGACACGAAGACACAAAGCTTTTTTATAGTCAATCAGAAATAAAATGCGAAAAATCATTTGTCATGCTGAGTGCCTATTTCCAATGGAAACTCCATTCGATTATGACAGGTATTGTCATCCTGAGCGTCAGCGAAGGATCTCGTAGGCATCCACGTGGATGTGAGATTCTTCCTCCCTACGGTCGTCAGAATGACAAGAGGGTTAAGGATAATCCGTCATTGGTAACGAAGTGAAGCATCTCGGATGCGCCCACGTGGATGTCTACGAGATCCTTCACGTTCGTTCAGGATGACAATACATCAAGATTTTTCCGCAAACCAATTTTGTTCTACTATAATTGACAATTGTGGTGCCGCATGGTTAATTATTAATTGTTAATTATTAATTGTCAACTCTCCGTGTCTCTGCGCCTCTGTGTTCAATAAAAGCTACGTTCACCCGTATCCAAACGGTTTTACCAGATGTTCACACGCTTTTCGGGAGCGATGTAGAGCGGGTCTTCCGGAGTGATTTGGAAGGCGTCATACCATGCATTGATATGAGGCAGCGCACCGTTTACACGCCATTCGCCCAACGAGTGCGGGTCGATTTTGGTATATACGCGGATTTGCTCGTCGCGGATGTTGCCTGCCCACAAGGTAGCGTATGCGATGAAGAAACGCTGGTCGGGGGTAAAGCCGTCTTTCACTTCCAGCGGAGCGTCTTTCGTCGCATTCTGGTATGCCAGGTATGCGATGTTCAGACCACCGTGGTCGGCAATGTTCTCACCCAATGTCAGCTGTCCGTTGGCATGCAAGCCCGGAAGCACTTCGATGTTGTTGAAGAAATCCACCATCACCTGCGTACGTTCCTGGAAGCGTTCGGCATCGCCTTCTGCCCACCAGTCTTTCAGGTTGCCGTCTTTATCGAACTGACGTCCCTGGTCGTCGAATCCGTGTGTCATTTCGTGCCCGATTACGACACCGATAGCGCCATAGTTGGCAGCATCGTCGGCATTCATGTTGAAGAACGGCGGCTGGAGGATGGCAGCCGGGAAGCAGATTTCGTTGGTAGACGGATTGTAGTATGCGTTTACGGTCTGCGGCGTCATCAGCCATTCGTCTTTGTCAACCGGCTTGCCCAGACGGCTCATCATGTCATCATAACTCCATTCAGAAGCACGGCAGATGTTTGCCCAATACGAGTCGTTCTTGATTTCCAGTTTCGAATAGTCTTTCCATTTGTCGGGATAACCCACTTTCACATGGAAAGCATCCAGTTTCTCGTGCGCACGCATCTTGGTGCTGTCGCTCATCCATTCTTGCGCGTCGATGCGTTCGCCCAGCGCTACCTGCAGGTTCTTTACCAACTGTACCATGCGTTCCTTAGCGGCTGCAGGGAAATATTTTTCCACATACATCTGCCCTACCAGTTCGCCCAATACGCCGTTGACCGTATTCACGGCACGCTTCCAGCGCGGCTGGTTCACCTGACGTCCCGACATTACCTTGCCGTAGAAATCGAAGCGGGCAGCCACAAAGTCGTCGCTCAGGCAAGAAGCGGCTGCATCCAACAGGTTGTATTGCAGGTAAGAAACGTGTTTCGAAAGCGGCAGGGAAGCAATCAGCTTGCCTACTTCCTGAATCGGCTCGATTTGCTCTACGTTCAGTTCGGCAGGAGCCTGAATGCCCAACGCCTTCATGTAAGCGTCCCAATCGATGCCTTTGATTTGCTTCTTCAGTTCCTCGTAAGACATCTTGTGATAGTTGGCTTCGGGGTCACGGCGTTCGGTAGCGGTCTTTGAAACCTTGGCAATCGCGGTTTCGATTTCCATCACATCGGCTACTTTCTGCTGCGCTTCGGCTTCGGAGAATCCGGCAAGGGTAAACAGTTTGCCGATGTATTTCTTGTATTCGTTGCGGATGTTCTCGGTGACGCTGTCGGTATCGAGGTAATATGACTTTTCACCCAAGTTGATGCCGCCCTGGCTCATCTGGAAAATATTGAGCGAACTGTTCTTCGGGTCGGCATATACATAGCAACTGAAGTAGGTGCCGACTCCCTGCGTGCGCAACAGTTCGATCGAAGTCGGGATAATCTGTGCCTTATCGGTCAATGCCGCAATCTTGTCCAGCATCGGCTTGACAGGCGTAACGCCCTGTTCGTTAAGTGCCACGCTATCCATTGCCAGGTTATACAAGTCGCCCACTTTCTGGGCAGTAGTGCCCGCCTCGTTCTGCTGGGCAGCCAGTCCTTCGATTAATTCGCGCAATTGTTTCTGGTTGTTCTCTGCCAGTTCATCGAATGTGCCAAAGCGTGAATATTCGGCAGTCAAGGGATGTGCATCGTTCCAGCCTCCGCATGCATAGCGGAAGAAGTCAGCTCCTGCGGATACGGTAGTGTCCATATTCGCCAAATCAATGCCCGAAGTGTTCGTGGCATTTTGTTGTCCGGTGCAGCTTGCCATAGCCAAGGTGGCAAACGCTGCTACAGCTACATAATGTTTTGTCTTCATACGTTTATTATATTGTTAAAAAACTTGTTCTTACCTAGAAGCTGTTTTGAATTTCTCCAAAAAGTTTTTCTTGGCTTGATGTATTCGTTTTCGTGTGTGCTTTGGGCGATAAATTCAAAACAGCTTCTATATTCCTTTTATTGAATATCCGCAAACAGCCAATGTAGGGGCGTATCGCATACGCCCGGATGCACCAACTTATCCACGTGGACGTTTTCGGGCGTATGCGATACGCCCCTACAGCCAATTTGGTAAAATGAGGACATTCATATTTCTTTTTACCTGTCATCATTCACCCTGCAACGGGGAGACTGTCTCAAAATAGAAATAGGCTTCCATTTTGTCATTCTGAACGTAGTGAAGAATCTCGAAAACACGAGCCGACGCACACGAGATCCTTCACGTTCGTTCAGGATGACAACACACCAATATATTTCCTGCCATGCCGGAAATTACGGATTGCAAATCCGCAAGGACAAAGTGTCCATCCGCATGGAAATTCTTATAGTAAAACAAAATTGGTTTGCGAAAAATTCTTGATGTATTGTCATCCTGAACGAACGTGAAGGATCTCGTGTACATCCACGTGGGCGCATCCGAGATGCTTCACGTTCGTTCAGCATGACAAATGATTTTTCGCAATTCATTTCTGATTGACTATAATTCTTCATTCCCTCAGCTCTTCCAGTTCCAGCGAAACGTTTTCCCATTCCGCCTCGGCTTCGGCAATCTGCTTTTTCAATGCCTGATGGGCTTCGTAAAGCTTCATGTCGGACGCGCCTTCGGGAGTTGCCATACGTTCCTCCAGCTGCGCGACCTGTTGTTCCATATCGCCGATGGAGGTTTCCAGGCTTTCTACCTGCTTCTCCAGTTTCCGGATTTTACGGTTGAGGTCCTTTTGCGCCTCATACGAAAGCCTGCCTTCGCTTGCCGGCTCCTTTTCTTCTTTTCCCTTCGAAACGGAAGGCGAAGACGAAAGCTGCAGTTCGTTCAGGTTGTCTATCTGTTTCTTTTGCAGGAAATCGTAAATGCCGCCGATGTGTTCCTTCACCAGCCCCCCGCCGAACTCATAAACCTTGGTCACCAGTCCGTCGAGGAACTCACGGTCGTGGGAAACAATGATGGCAGTGCCGTCGAACTCACGGATAGCGTCTTTCAAGACATCCTTCGAACGCATGTCCAAGTGATTGGTCGGCTCGTCCAATATAAGCAGGTTCACCGGTTCAAGCAAGAGCTTTATCATTGCCAAGCGGCTCCGTTCGCCGCCTGAAAGCACTTTCACCTTTTTGTCGGACGCCTCGCCTCCAAACATAAACGCCCCCAGAATGTCGCGTATCTTCAGGCGGATGTCTCCTTTTGCCACCCGGTCGATGGTATCGAACACCGTCAGGTTCTCGTCTAACAATTGTGCCTGGTTTTGTGCAAAATAGCCGATTTGCACGTTATGCCCGATGGTGAGCTTGCCTTCGTAGGGGATTTCGTCCATGATGCACTTCACCAGTGTAGACTTTCCCTCGCCGTTCTTTCCTACAAAAGCGACTTTCTCGCCCCGGCGGATGGTGAGGTCTACATCGTGGAACACGACATGAGCGCCGTATGCCTTCTTCAGATTCTCACAAATCACGGGATAATTGCCCGAACGGATGGCAGGAGGGAATTTCAGGTGGAGGGAAGCCGTTTCTTCTTCATCGATTTCGATGGGAACAATCTTCTCTAATTGCTTGATGCGGCTCTGCACCTGTACGGCTTTGGTCGCCTTGTAACGGAAACGCTCGATAAACTCTTCGGTATCCTTTATTTCTTTCTGCTGGTTTTCGTAAGCACGGAGCTGCTGCTCGCGGCGCTCTTTCCGAAGCACGACAAACTGGTCGTAGGGTACACGGTAATCGTAGATACGCCCGCAAGAGATTTCGATGGTGCGGTTAGTCACGTTATTGATAAAAGCCCTATCGTGGCTCACCAGCACCACAGCTCCCGGCTCGGTCTTCAGGAAGTTCTCCAGCCATTGGATGCTTTCGATATCCAGGTGGTTGGTAGGCTCGTCCAGCAACAGGACATCGGGATGACGCAACAACAGTTTGGCAAGTTCGATACGCATGCGCCAGCCACCGCTAAACTCGCTGGTCGGACGATGGAAATCAGACGGACTGAAGCCCAATCCCATCAACGTACGTTCGATGCCTGCCTTGTAATTGGCACCGCCCATCATCAGGAAACGTTCGTTCTCATGCGTAAAACGCTCTATCAAGTCGTGATACTCCTTCGAGTCGTAATCGGTACGGTCGGCAAGTTCCTGATTCATTTGCTGCAAACGATTCTGCATCTCGAAGATGTGCTCGAACGCCCTTTCGGCTTCTTCCATCACCGTGCGTGTATCGCTCAGCACCATGACTTGCGGCAAATAACCGATGGTTACGCCACGCTGCACGGCAACTGTTCCTTCTGTAGGGCGTTGAAGTCCGGCAAGGATTTTCAACATGGTCGACTTTCCTGCCCCGTTCTTCCCCACCAAAGCGATGCGGTCTTTCTTATTGATGACAAACGATACGTCTTCGAACAACGGAGTCACACCAAACTCCACCTTTAAACCTTCTACTGAAATCATATATCCGTTCTTGCTTTACAAAGTGTCGGCAAAGTTAGCATTTATTTCTGACTTTTTGCGCATTATATCTATAAAAAACAAACACAGAGACACGGAGACACAGAGGCTTGATTATAAATATCCGCATTTCACCCAATGAGCTGTAGGGGCGTATCGCATACGCCCTGAAAGCATACGTGTGGATAGGTTGACGCATTCGGGCGTATGCGATACGCCCCTACATGGGATGATTGCGGATATTCATTAAACAAAAAAACTCTGTGTCTTCGTGTCTCTGTGTTCAAAATATGCGATGAGATTTTATTCCGTATAACGTTCGATGGTCTGCGCACGGTCGGGACCTACCGATACAATCTTGACAGGTGTTCCGAGCTGTTCTTCGAGGAACGAGATATAGGCATTGAATTCTTCGGGGAACTCGTCTTCGCTCGTCATCTTCGTCATATCGGTCTGCCAGCCCGGCATTTCTACGTACACCGGTTCTACACCTTCGGTAATGTCGAAGGGGAAATCGCAGGTCTCTTCACCGTTCACCTTGTATGCCACGCATGCCTTTACCGTAGGGAATCCGTCGAGGACATCGCTCTTCATCAGAATAAGCTGGGTTACACCGTTGACCATAATGGCATAACGCAAAGCTACCAGGTCTATCCATCCGCAACGGCGTTCGCGTCCGGTTACCGCTCCATATTCATGTCCCAAATCGCGGATGGTCTTTCCGGTTTCATCGAACAGTTCGGTAGGGAACGGACCTGCACCTACACGGGTGCAATAGGCTTTCATAATGCCATACACCTCTCCTATCTTGTTCGGACCCAAGCCCAAGCCGGTGCAAGCGCCCGCACAAATGGTATTGGAAGAAGTTACGAACGGATACGAGCCGAAATCGACATCAAGCATCGTGCCTTGCGCACCTTCGCACAATACGCTCTTGCCTTCATTCAAGAGGCGGTTGATTTCGTGCTCGCTATCCACCAAGTGGAACTGGCGCAGGTATTCGATGCCTTCCATCCATTGCTTCTCGGCTTCGGTGATATCATACGAATAGTTCAGGCTTTGGAGAATTTTCTCGTGACGCGCCTTGGCAGCCGCGTATTTCTCGTCAAAGTGATGCAGGATATCACCTACACGCAACCCGTTACGGCTTACCTTATCGGTATAAGTGGGACCGATGCCTTTTCCGGTCGTACCAACCTTCGAAGCTCCCTTTGCCGCTTCGTATGCCGCATCCAGCACGCGGTGGGTAGGCAGGATGAGGTGCGCTTTCTTCGAGATATGCAGACGCTCCTTCAACGGATGTCCGCTTGCTTCCAGCGCTTCGGCTTCCGCTTTGAACAAAGCCGGGTCGAGCACCACGCCATTTCCGATAATATTGACTTTATCTCCTTGGAATATTCCCGAAGGAATCGAGCGGAGCACATATTTCTGACCTTCAAATTCCAGTGTATGACCGGCATTAGGTCCTCCTTGGAAACGAGCAACCACATCATAACGCGGAGTCAGTACGTCTACGACTTTCCCTTTTCCTTCATCGCCCCATTGCAAACCTAATAAAACATCTACTTTCATATATTTTAGTTTTTAAGTTTTCTTTCTTCTTTTCATCGACATACACTTGTTGCATACACCATATATATATAAGGAGTAATGCGATACGTGAAAGCCTTTCACTTTGGTATCGACAATGGCTTGTTTCAAGTTCTCGTCTTCGAACTCGGAAACCTTCCCGCACATCGTACAGATGATATGGTGATGAGTCTCGTTGTTGTACGAACGTTCATATTGCGAAGTATTGCCAAACTGGTGCTTGATGACCAGCCCCGCGTCTATCAACAAGACTATCGTATTGTACAAGGTAGCACGGCTGACCCGGAACTTTTCTTTCTCTGCCATGTACGAATACAGCATATCGATGTCAAAATGACCTTTGATGGTATAGATAGTATCAAGTATGGCATAGCGTTCGGGCGTCTTGCGATGTCCGTTCTTCTGCAGGTAATCTGTCAGAATCTGCTTTACCTTTTCTCTGATATTCTCTTCCATCCCTTCGTCATTTTGCGTCAAAGGTAATCTTTTTTACGTAATTTAGAAAAGGAATCTTCAAGGAATTAAGAATCTACTCAAAATTTCTACTGAAATTATACGAATTCCGCATTTTACCCAATTTCGGTGTGCTAATCAAACGCAGAGACGCAAAAGCACAGAGGAATAATTTAGAAACTGTTTTGAATTTCTCCAAAAAGTTTTTCTTGGCTTGATGTATCCGTTTTCGTGTGTGCTTTGGGCGATTTTTTGGTCCTTTTCGCTCCTGTTCTTCGTTAGATAGCCCGCTATCTTCCTCATCACACAAGCGAAAATGCCTCAAAAACTCATCCCAAATCATCGCACGATAAATTCAAAACAGTTTCTTAGACCATAGGAGAATTCATTTCCACAGACATCCGCTGTAGGGGCGTATTGCATACGCCCGAATGCGTTAACTAATCCGCCGTGACGTTAACATTCATTATTCAATTTCTCTAATTTATTCCTCTGCGTCTTTGCGTCTCTGTGTTCGATTTCTTAGAATAGTTTCCACTTCAGAACACGGGAAGTACATTTTCCGCCCACAAGCGCACATCGGGTTTCTCCGATTTCAGATACGGAGACAACTGCTTATGAAGCTTCTTGCGATTGGGCTCTGATTGCTCTGCAAACTTGCGCAACGCCAACGCCGTAGCCCGGCGTACCGTAAGGAATTCACTTTCAACCGAAGCAAATGACTGATCCAGAAATTCAGCTTCGGCACGCTCGTTCAATATCAAGCCTTTCCCCAAAAGGCGCGCCATAAGCAAGAAGCCGCACAACTGGAAATATTCACGTTCGTCCGCTATCCATGCAAACACAACTTCCGATGCATACGGAAGACGCTGGAAAAGATTCATGACGGTATACTCCGCCAGTTCGGGATAACGCATGCCTTCTATCCATATCTCTGCTATTTCGGGATAAAAAGTCTCGGCGGGCTGAAGCAAGCCTGCCATAATCTTGCATTCGCGGATATCTTCTTTCCACAAAGCCTGCGCCAGTTCATGACTCATCGGATATGCCGCGGCAATCTCCTTGACGCGGGGATATTCGATGCCGAAATTGACTTTATAATCCATCCCCTTCTCGCGCATGCTTTGCGATACCGGCCCGTTCATGAACAAACGGAACCTTGACTTGATTTCCTTTATCGTTTCGTGTAAATCCATTTTTAGTTGAATAGATGATTAGGAACCAGGCGAGGGTGTATCAAAATAAAGAATGACTACCAAAAAGTAATGCCATTCTGAGCAAAGCGAAGAAACAACGTCCGACGAAGTCAATCTCGCATGCATCAGCTTCTGTTTTCGAGATCCTTCACTACGTTCAGGATGACAAAATGAAAACTAATTTCTATTTTGATACATTC
This sequence comes from Phocaeicola salanitronis DSM 18170, assembly GCF_000190575.1. Lineage (NCBI taxonomy): Bacteria > Pseudomonadati > Bacteroidota > Bacteroidia > Bacteroidales > Bacteroidaceae > Phocaeicola > Phocaeicola salanitronis. The sequence continues at coordinate 2,075,891 of NC_015164.1, forward strand.
TCATATAGTACATAGTACCTAAAGATTTGAATACTCACGGCTATACCGTAACATCTGTTCGGCATACCCTTCCGTGTAAGCTATTTGTACATCGGTCACATTGCCTTCCGCATCGGTTTGAAGCGTGTAAACCGGATTGACAAAACCTTTATAAGGAGCCAAATGCAAACGCTCATAACGCTGCAACACTTCGGCATGCAACGCCGGATCTATCTGTACGCCATACGTTTCTACCAAACGGCGCGCAGCTTCATAGTCGCCTTCGCTCTTGATGCGTTGCACTTCCGCCAATAATTTTCCGAACAAGGCACGGAGCTGCACATAGTCGTTGACCCGCACGTATGTTTTCCCTTCACGCACAACCAACTCTACCACCTTCGCTTCCCTGCCTTGCTCCAATACCCAACGGGCTATCAGCTGACGGTTCCGCATGTGTGCTTCTTCTACCGTACGCCCCGGTTCTATCCGTACCAGTTGAGTCATCAGCCCGTTCATCATATAAGAATAATATTCTGCCTTATAAGCCTCGGCATCGGGAACAAGCCCCCATTCCACCAGCTTGGCATCGGCAAGATAATACAATCCGAACAAGTCGGCACGAGCTTCTTCAATGGTCGAACCGTACGCCCGCAGCGCATCGGCGTCTACGCCCGGAAGCAATTTGCCCGAGCCATGCCCCACACATTCGTGCAAATCGGTATGCAGGTCGTCGGTAATGTCGGCATACGTATCCAACAGCTTGCGTTCTACATCACTATACACAAACTCTTCGCGGAACCCGTTTCCACGTGCGGCACGGTTATAGGCTTCGGTCAAATTTCCGATAGTAACCGATTTCGAGCCATGTACGCTCCGAATCCAATTAGAATTGGGCAGGTTGATGCCGATAGCGGTCGAAGGATACAAGTCGCCTGCCAAGATTGCCGCAGTAATGACTTTAGCCGAAACGCCTTTTACCGCCTCTTTCTTGAAGCGGGCATCCACCGGCGAGTGGTCTTCAAACCATTGCGCATGGCTGCTGATAAGTTCGGTACGCCGGGTAGCTTCGGCATCCTTGAAATCTACAATCGACTCCCAACTGGCTTTCATGCCCAAGGGGTCGCCGTAACTTTCGATAAACCCGTTTACGAAGTCAATATGCGAGGCTGTATCTTTCAGCCAGGCGATGGAATACACATCGAATGTATGCAGGTCGCCCGTGCGGTAAAAATCTATCAAGAGACGGATGACTTCATGCTGGGATTCATTTTCGGCATATTCTCCGGCTTTCTCCAACCATCCGATGATTTTCCCGATGGCTGCCGAATACATGCCTCCTACCTTCCACACCTGTTCCTGAATCTGTCCGTCCACCTTCGCCAAACGGCTGTTCATGCCATACATAACCGGTTCCGTAGGACTTCCTTCCGCTTTCCGGGCTGCATAGAAGGCCTCAGCCTCAGCCTGCGTCACTCCTTCGTAATAGTTTGCAGCCGAAGTCAATACCAAATCCTCACCATCTGCCTGATTTACCCGCTTGGGCATTACATCCGGATTGAAAATTACAGGAAAGAGCTTGTCGCACATTGCCCGGACGCTTTCTCCTTTATTTACAGGAAGGACTGAGGGGTCTACCGATGCCATCAAATGGGTAAGATATTCCGCCGAGAAGCCGGGTACAAGCTTATCACACGCATAATGATGATGAATGCCGTTCGAGAACCAAATCCGTTTCAAGTAAATTTCGAACTGCTGAAAATCTTCCGTCGTACGGTCGCCCTGATAATGTATATAAACGGCTTCAAGCAACTTCCTGATTTGCAGGTTGTATTTCCCGTTCTGATCGAACAGGATATCCCTTCCTTCCAATGCAGCCTGCGAAAGGTAATACACCAGCATCTTTTGCTTCAGAGACAATCGCTCAAAGCCCGGCACACGGTAGCGCAAGATTTGCAGGTCTGCAAACTGCTCTACCGTATAATGAAATGTTTCCTCCATATTTTATTTGTTTGTAAGTTTCCGCTTCCGATATCCGTTCGGAGTTTCGCCCACATTCTTGTAAAAGGCAGCATAGAACGACTGGCGATTGGAGAATCCTACCATGACACTGATTTCTTCTATATTCTTATTGGCATACCGTTTGTCAATCAGCAGGTGCATGGCATCTTTGATGCGATATTCGTTCACCAAACACGAATAGTTCATCCCGAAACGGGAATTGATGACTGCCGACAAGTAACGCGTATTGGTTTTTAATTCCTTTGCCAACTCCTTTGCAGAATAATTCGCATCCTTATATTTTTTCTGCATAACCAAAATGTTCAGAATCTTATCATACAGTTCATCTGCAAGTTCAGCCCGGATCATATCGCGGTAAGCAGCTTCCTTGATTTTACGTTCTCGCATGTTGTAGGGCTTCCTCATAGGAGTTTCGTTAGGTTCTGTTTCTGTTTTGAAATCCTCTCTCATCTGTCTTATATTAATTGAATAGTTATATTTATACAAAAATCGAAGTTTTTTTTCTATTTCACAACATATTTACCGCTTATTTTTGGGAGAACCTCATTTTTTAGCAATAATTTCCATTTCCGAGGTATATTCGCATTATTCATTATCTTTGCACCGGAAATTTCAAACGCTTATGTTAAAGACACTCAAATCTTATTTCGGATATACAAGTTTCCGTCCTTTGCAAGAGGAAATCATCTCGTGCGTTCTCCAGAAGAAAGACACGCTGGTCTTGATGCCGACCGGAGGAGGGAAATCGCTCTGCTATCAGATTCCGGCATTGCTGACGGAAGGGACAGCCATCGTGGTCTCTCCCCTGATTTCATTGATGAAAGACCAGGTAGAGGCATTGCAGAATAACGGCATCATTGCCCGTGCACTGAACAGCAACAACGATGAGACCGCCAATGCCAACATCCGCTTCGAATGCCGCCAGGGAAGAGTGAAACTGCTTTACATCTCCCCGGAACGCTTGCTGGCTGAGATAAATTATTTACTGAAAGACATACACATTTCGCTTTTCGCCATTGATGAAGCGCACTGCATTTCGCAATGGGGACATGATTTCCGCCCAGAATATACCCAACTGGCTGTATTGCGCGAACAGTTTCCGCATGTGCCGATTATCGCACTTACCGCCACAGCAGACAAAATCACCCGGGAGGACATCGTAAAACAACTGGCAATGCGGGACCCGCAAATATTCATTTCGTCTTTCGACCGTCCCAATCTAAGCCTTGACGTAAAGCGGGGGTACCAGCAGAAAGAGAAAAACCGTGCCGTCCTCGAATTCATAACCCGCCACAAAGGAGAAAGCGGCATCGTTTATTGCATGAGCCGGAATACGACCGAAAAAGTAGCGGACATGCTGGAAGAACACGGTGTCAGCACTGCGGTATACCATGCCGGACTAAGCTCCACCATACGCGACAAGGCACAAGAAGACTTTATCAACGACCGTGTACAAGTGGTTTGCGCCACCATCGCATTCGGCATGGGCATCGACAAGTCGAATGTACGATGGGTCATTCATTACAACTTGCCGAAAAGCATCGAAAGCTTTTATCAGGAAATCGGACGCGCCGGACGTGACGGGCTGCCAAGCGATACCTTATTATTCTACTCATTTGCAGACATTATCATGCTTTCGCGGTTTGCCAGCGAAAGCGGACAGCAAGAAGTGAACATGGAGAAACTGAAACGCATGCAGCAATATGCCGAAGCCGATATTTGCCGGAGACGCATCTTGCTGAACTATTTCGGCGAGACAATGGACCACGATTGCGGCAATTGCGACGTATGCCGCAATCCGCCCCAACGCTTCGACGGAACGATACTGGTACAGAAAGCACTGAGCGCCATTGCCCGTACCGGACAACAGATTGGCACAAGCATCCTGATTGACATTCTGAAAGGAACAGCCAGTGCCGACGTAATCGAACGGGGATATGACAAACTGAAGACTTATGGAGCAGGACGCGATGTGCCGGCACGCGACTGGCAAGACTATTTGTTGCAAATGCTCAACTTGGGGTACTTCGAAGTGGCATACAACGAGAAGAATCATCTGAAAATCACCGAAGCAGGCAAAAAGGTGCTGTTCGGCCATGAACAGGCACAGCTGGCAGTCATCAAACGTGAAGAATACCCGTCTAAAACGACACGCCGGAAAAAGAAAACCGAACATCCGGCTCCAGCACCCGTCATCCCCTTGGCTTTCGAAGACGAAGACCAATCGCTATTCGAAGCCCTTCGCGCCCTTCGCAAGAAACTTGCCGACCAGCAAGCCATCCCTGCCTACATCGTCTTGTCCGATAAAGTCCTCCACCTGCTTGCTTCTTCCAAACCGACCACAATCGAAGCCTTCGGAGAAATCAGCGGCATTGGAGAATATAAAAAAGAGCGTTACGGCAAAGACTTCATCCAAGTCATCCGCCGCTTCACCTCCTCATAAAGACTGCCATAAAAGAAAAAGCAGCTATCTTTGCAGATAGCTGCCTGATTTTCGTCCGGTGGTGCCAACGGGAATCGAACCAGTGACACAAGGATTTTCAGTCCTTTGCTCTACCAACTGAGCTATGGCACCGAGATTTTTATTTTATGCCGCAAAGGTAAGCAAAATTTTCAGAACTGCAAACTTTTTGGAAAGAAAGTACATTTTTCGGTCAAGAAACATAGGACGTTATTGTCTCACCAAGATTTTTTCGTGGAAAAAGCAGATAAAATCAAAAATAATATGTACCTTTGCACCGAATCATATATACCGAAGGGCTTGACTGGATTTGACAGCAAGAGATGTGGTATGTAAGCATGCAGTGCGTCAGTGATTTGCACTATAATCTCAGTTACTGAACAATTATCTGGCAACGAAAACTATGCTCTCGCTGCTTAATCGAAGTACAGTAGATTAACTTTATTTCCGTCACAGTGACGGAAACGAGACATCGCTCAAAAGCTCTTGTTCCGAGGCGTTTGATCAAGCGGTGCAGCAAAATCGGGAATAGTTCCAGTCTAGCCTTGCGGCTGGAATGAAATTTTAAAGGCTAAGGCGCAAGTGGGTGGCTCTGGTCTTGCTTACGCACGAAAACCGGAGGCAGAGATAAGCATGTAGAAAGCATATGGCTTCCTTGTTTGGACGAGGGTTCGATTCCCTCCAGGTCCACTGGTTAAACGACAAAAAATCCGCTGAAAATCAGCGGATTTTTTGTTTTGATATGCCATGACCTGTTGAAATGTTGTAGATTTTTTGTAGGAGGAAAACAAAAAGGAGCTAAGTTTATCACTTAACTCCTTCATTTTCACCAGTCGGGGTGACTGGATTCGAACCAGCGACCACACGCCCCCCAGACGCGTACTCTATAGCGTAATAATCTTTGATTATCAGCACCGTATATTTCTCTTTAACTATTGGTTGACTTTATGGTTGACTTTGCAGCCAAAAACCAAGAATGAATTAATAATAAAGTTAATAATCTCTTTGTGACTAAAACCACATTACAAATATAATAATTTCACTTCTTAAAGACAACGGGATTGCGATATTTGTTGCTTCGTATATATATCTTTTTATGATTGTGCCTACTACAACATTTTAGTGAGTGGGGTTATATATGAAAGTTTCTCTTAAAAATGTAGTAGCCCTATAAAAGAAAAACAGCATAAGAGTTCCCTCAAATGCTGCTTCCTTATATATGTTTACTTGATTATTGCTTGAAATAGACCTCTGTATGTCCGTCCTCGTAAGTCAGTTTCATTTCATTGCCAGCTATTTCATAGCGGTAGGTTTCAGGCGAGCCGTCTCCAAAATCAATGATAACCTCATTCTCATTCACAGTATAAGAGAATGTATCTGTGCTTGAACTGTTATCATAAATATCTATGGATTCCCAACTTCCTGTATTGTCGCCATTGAAAGTAATAATTTCCTTGTTTCCTGCCCCTGTTGTATAGAGCCATTTGCCAATTAAAGGAGAAGCATTGGGGTTTTCAGAGATAGTACCATTATCTATATTTAGATAGAATGTATAGTCTCTTTGCTCTCCGCTATAATATAAAAGATGTAAGTTGTATTTCCATATATTAGTGGAACTGTCAAGCAAGGTATATTCTTTTTGGGTATCGCTAAGGACTTCAAAAGGAAGTTCATATTCTGTATTCCAAACTGTCTGCCCTGACTTACAATTATCTCTTGAAGCAAGGATATATTGCGGCTTATAGCCATAATTTATAGAAACACTAATAGCTTCCTCATAAGAAATGGGTACACCTCCAATAGTACCGTTTGGAAATGGACTTACATATATTGTGTCTCCCATGTCATTGTAGCAACAGTTTCCTACAAACACGGATTCCTTGTACCAATCAACAACGTATGACTGCTTAGCGTCTTTCATTTCTTTTAGATTACCTGTTGCTGTTTGAAACAGAATATTGTATTCGCTGTATGATTCACCGCTAAAGCAAACACTTGCCACGAATATGTTATTCTTGACACAAGCCCCATAGGTAGTAATGCTTGATATTTCAATATCCTTATATTCTCCATAACCTAAGTGTACAGTCCGCTTTCTATCAAAAGACCTGCTGTCAGTCCATTCCAATAATCTCTCTTTAGTAGTTCTGTCATAAGCACTAATCCACAAATGGTCATCTTTTAATCCTGAGAAATAGTTAATATTTCCCATATAGTTTGACCCTCTACATTCATAATCCATGATATTTAATCCATAAGTAGAAAAGGAATCTCCATTAGGATATATTTCTTCCATTTGAACTTGTTCCAATTCATCATCCCCACAGGAACTAATTCCCATGCTTAATGCAACCAATAAGGAGGTTGCTAATAATCTAAATGCTTTCATATTTATTTTAAAAGTAAAATCTATAAGTATTATCAGACTGGGAAACAAGCTCTACTTTAGAATATTGACAACCGTATAATGCCGAAGCATTCAGTAAGCCATTTGCATTATGTACGGTTACAGCGAGCAGTTTGTCATTATCGCCAACGTATATAACCATTGAACTATGTTCCGCTTGGCAAGCACTTGTTGGGAATATCTGAATGAATATTCTATTTGCAAAAGATAAATCTATATTTTCTGACATAGCGCATATCTTAGAATAGGTAAACATGTCATATTCCTCACTATCATTGATGATAGTATAAGGGATATAGTTATCAGACAAATAGTTTCTAACATTGCGAACGAAAATCTCTGAATTTACCATATAAACAGTTGTAAATTAGTTGTTCAATTTATTATAAAGATGTGGTATTTTTCCATTCTTATAAATATCCATAATCGCATGAATTATAAAGCCTATCATCCATTCCCTTGTTGGGTTAGGTGGATAGTGATAGAGTTTATAATCCCAATAATGAACTTCAACTCTCCAAGCAAAAGACTTATTATCCAAAATATATCTGTAATCTGTCTTGTCCTTAAAGAATATAAGTTGTACTCTATCTCCCCAATGCCTACCGTACCAAATAACCATATTGGTACATTCTTTATAGTAATCTTTTTGGTCTTGGTCTATATTGGATTTAATCCATATAGAATAAACGGATAAACATTGCTGATATGTATGGAGATTCGACTGCATTAAAAAGAAAGGTTTCCTTTTATTCTATGATTGGCATATATCATTCCTATGCAAAACATGGTTGTACATGTATCTTTCCATGCTTGCCATTTGGTTTGCCCATCCGTTGCATTATAGATATAGCATAAATCATTAAATGTGTCTTCACTACATTGGGTCAGCCAACCGTTTATAATAAAATCTTCCCTTGCATCCATATTTATTGCATCTTCAACATTTTCTATTAATCTTGAAATGTTGTTTATCGTAAATATTTGGAATAAGGCACTTTCATTTACAAAGCCTCTTTTCTTAAATTCATAAGTGGCTAACATTCCAGCAAAAGCACAAGATTTGAAAATTAATCTTGTTTGCTGACCGTCAGGCAAAGTAGAACGTATATTCTCAAAATATTGCCACATCATTTTAGTTATCCGCTCTGAAATGTTGTGTTCTATGGTAAGTAACTCTGGTATTTCCAAGACTTCGTTGTTGGGAAGTTGCCCCAAATTCACGCCTAAATTTATGGCATTCTTTTTAACCTCTACAAGTCCTTTAATTCTTGATAATGCGTCTATCATATTTTGCATATATTATGCTCACCTGTCCCCTATGGATAAGCAATAAAAAATAAGGTGTGGGAACTATATTTGTCTTATCCTGTGATGGGGCTTCTCGCATTGCCTTGACTGTGGATAAAACAATAGCAACCCACACCAATTTGACAATATCTAAGCCTTACAGATATAAGGTAAGTATATATCAATGGTGTGGTGCTATTGCTATCATCTTCACAGTCAGTTGAAATTTTGCGAGAATTTCATCACGAAGATAATTTCAATAACACCTTTCGTTAATTATGTCCTTTCAGTTTCCCAACTCAATGGGTTGCTGAAATTGGATGCAAAGATAACGAAAGGTATTTGAATAAGTATAGTCATAATAGAATAAATCCTGTTCTACATGTTCCAAAGCATATATACTGGTATAAAACAGGCTATATTTACACCTTGACTTTATAAATTGGGGTAGGTATCAAAATGAAGAATCCCCTTATAAAGACAGAATTTCTCAATTTGTTACCCACCTTGATTTATAAACTTCATTTGCCGATGTTTTTCATTTTATGTAAAAAAGAAAAGGACACCTCAACTTTAAGATGTCCTTTCCTCGTAAAAGTTATTTCTTTGAATAATGGTATCTCATGGAGAATATATAAACCTCTATGGTATCATCATGTACAGAATAAACAATCCTATGTTCCGAATTGATGCGCCTTGACCATTTCCCTGCCAATTCATATTTAAGAGGTTCGGGCTTGCCGATGCCTGTGTAGGGATGTGTTGCTATATCTTCCAACAAAACCCTAATTTTGTTCAGAATCGCTTTATTCCCGCTTTGCGAGAAGTATAGGTATTCTTTCCGTGCCTGTTCTGATAATGTTATTCTGTACATGCCACCCGTTTTAAGAAGTCCTCCATGCTTTCACCTTCGTTTTGAGAGATGCAATTACCATTCTTAATATCTTCTTCCCCCTTGCGTATAGCTTCCATTGTTTCGGGTGACGACATGATATATTCGGTTTCCTTTAAAGAATTGTATTCATCCAAAGAAATCATTACAACTCCCTTACCATTTCCACGATTAACTACAACGGTATCGCAATCATCAATGACCGAATCAATGTAACTTTTCAGATTAGTTCTTAAATCTGTGTAATTGGCTGTTCTCATACTTCCTCCTTTGTTGTGCTGCAAAGATATGTACTTATTTGCGTACTTACAAATATAAATGGTTAATTATTGAATATTTAAGGAAAGGACACCCATAAAGAATGTCCTTTCCTTTCTCAATCAATAAGCCCACTTAATCAATGAACCATTTGTAACGCTCATCCCCATGTAAAGCCGCATTGATTCCCAAAGCCATTTCAGTAGCATTAAGAGAACGGTCTAAGAATGAATCAATATAGCTTGACTTATTTGCACCCGTAAGCAGGTTATAAAATTTCCACATATTAAGCTCACTTCCAAAGCTGCCAAAGTTTTCATCGTGAATGTATGCTTTGGCTACGCTGTTAATCTGTGTATCTGTAAGCAACATTCTTGGCAATGCCTTTTGGTATCCTGTTGGCAGACATTGGTAAAGCCGCATCTTGCCCAATATCTGTGCGAACTGGTGTTCACTCATGGAAGTGTTGCCTAATTGCTGCATCAGATAAAGATGTTTGGCAGGGTTGTAGTTCCCAAACAGTTCCAATGCTGCACGATAGAGTTCTGTCGTGTTGCTTGCCCTCAAATCATCCTTGTAGCCATTGGTAAAGATGCACATGTTACAACAGACTTGGTTTTTAAAGCCTATTGCAAGACGGAACAATTCAGGAACTTTCTTTGAATAAAGATTCATCTGATTGTACGCCCTTACGCCTACAATAGAAAGATTCAGCCTGTTTCCTCCAACAGTTTCATAAATGGTTGGAATGTCAATGCTGAAAGCCGCCCTTTCATAGTAGATAGTCTTGTCAGATTCCAAAAGTTGGTTGGCAGGTTTGTGGATGGCTTCAGGGATTCTGCCTTTAATGATATGGCTTACACGAATGTCTGCCTGTCTTACGGTTTCACCACTAAAGAAAGACAGTGCCGCTTCTTGTATGGTTTCCACAAATGCGGCATGGTTAATGGTCAGTTCGTTGTCTTTGGCGAACACGGGAGTAATGCAGTCATGTTTCAGATGATGCAAGGTCACTTCCTGCGTGTTGGCTTCAATGAAATGGTTGGCAGGTCTTACAGGTTCGTCCACGATAATGGTTGCTTCTTCTGCAAATTCACCCAAATTCATTCTCTCACGGTTCTGTGCCTGTAGCATGATAACTAAATTTCTCATAATGATAAATTGTTTAATGGTTATTGATTGATTTAACTTTGGAATTGCACAAAGCCCATATCGCTTTGGATTGCTCCATAACGATTTTTGCTTTACTACAATTCGCTGAATTACTTTTGAGTGTTATTACAGTTAGACTATCTTACATTTATGCTGTATTGTGCCGCTCATTAGCAAGTCAATCAATAGGGTTGGGGTGGGTAATAAATTTTATGAAGTTGGCGGGGTGGGTAGGTGTCTGCCAATTTTCATTTTTCTTTTGCAGGGTGAGAGGGGGCGTAAATTGGTGGTATGGTATCTCCTGCAACATTTTGGAGATTGGGATTATAAAACTCATTTTGCATCCTGTATGTTGCACCCAACTAAAAAAATCAGACTTTATGTGCTTATAAAGTGGAATTAAGGTAGGACGGGGATTTTTCGTACCATCTATTAATTTAATAATAATCAGTATAAAAAATCCCCACTACCTGTTATTTGGACTTGAAAGCCATTTTAAGAAGGTCTTTTGGGGGTTGGATAATCCACTCCTTACGTTGCTTGGCTATATCATTGTCTAATAATAGCTCTTTTGGGGTAAGCTCTAATCCGTTGGGTATGAATTTCAACAAACCTGCATTATATAAATCCAAATTGTAACTTTCCACACTCTTTTTACCCATTTTTAATTTTTCAGCCAGTTTGTTAGAAGTAAGCAATATCTTGTTATCCTCCGCTATCAATAGGAGCTTGATATAATATCCTTTCACTTTAATATCCAAATCCACTTTCATAAAGAGGTGGGACAGGGTTATAAAGTTGGGGCGTTCTATGGGTGGGATGCAGTAAAGACTTCTCATTATAAAATCAAGATAGGGAATTGATGTAGGTACAGGGTATCTCTTTCTGACCAACACGGCTTCTATATCCTTATTGAAATTCTTTAGTGCAGTTTCTTCCTCTCCAGTCCGCTTAGCTAAATCCTTAATTCTCCATCTGACTTTATAATAGTCATTTCTGTATAAGGACAGGCAGAAGAACCTGTACATGTTGGGTGGGGTGAGTTTATCCACTATGGATTTGTTAATGGTGGCATAATCCTGTCTGGTGCTACTTACCCTGTTTTGCAGGTGCTTTAATCGTATCTTCATATTCATTAGTAGCTGATTGAATAGTATTGGTAAACTTTAAATCTTTTTTCTCACGTTCCATTTTATAATAGTAGGCAGTTCCAAAGTATATCTTGGCTTCCTTTCTGTTATGGAACTTCTTCCCTGTTGGCAAATGAATTATCATGTAAACTCAAGTATTAGTAAGTTAATAAGCCAGTTTCTGCAATGAGATATAATAGGTAGTAACCTTTCCATTCTTCTTTCTCCTTGTCTTTAGATAGTTGTTGAGATTAGCCCACAACCCAATATGGACTTTGTTATCTTTCACTCCTTGTCTAAGAGCCTTAGCCCTTATCTGCTCATAGGTAAATTCTTCCATTTTAGAAATTCTGAATAGTTTGTAGTCCGTCAATCTATGTGGTGGAATTATCTGTCTGTGGTACTGTAAAGATAATAATTCCATAAGTGGGGAACTAATGGTAAGACCACACATTTAGTAATCAGACTTTAAACTATTCAGAATGTCTAAGAACTTGGGGAGAGCAAGCCCACCTGTCACATGGGCTTTGTTGTTGGTGGCTTATGCTTCCAGAGCCTTTTTCAATATTTCTATAAAGTCATTTTCTTCTTTGACCTCTTTCCAGTCTTTTTCTGTATAGTTCAGCTCTTTCAATTTGTTTAATGCTTCAAATGCCTGTTCCTCGCTTGTGGATTTGGCATAACTGTTGAAGTCTTTGATGAAGTAACGTTTGGTAATGAAACTGACGCTCATATTGGCAGCCTTGCATAAGTTGATGAAATTGTTACCTCTTTCTATTTTAATTTCTACGCCATTGGGAAATGTTATTTCCTCACCTTTTAAAGCCTTGTTCACTTGTTTGTCAGATATGCTTTTACCTGTATAAATCAGCATGGCGGTAGATGGATTGAAACCTTCATTCAACAATTCTGCCACATTTTGGAATAGTTCATCTTTAGTGGTCAGAGAAGCTACAATCAATCTGTCTTTCTTATCCCAACTGCTGCCTACATTATTAATATCAACCAAATATTCTCCTACGTTTTCAATGTCTCTTACATGAACATTTGGAATCAGATTCTGATATTCTCCAGTTGCAATCAATTTGGCAAACGCTGTACTTCTGTGCTGCCCGTCAAGGATAACGAAGTAGTCTTTGGCTTCCTCTTTAGTCAGTTCCTTTCCATTGATGTCCGTTACAGTATAACCAGCTTCAATCAGTTTGGATGCTTCCATTACGATAATGGGGAAAGCCTTGTCATATTTATTGGCGGCTATCAAAGCCATAAAACCATCCACTTTCTTGGAACTTACAGGTCGGTTGTTCTTGACAAATGCTATCTTCTTCTGCTGTTCAGTTCTTGCACCTGTTTCTTCATCCACTACTGAGAAAGTGAAAGAACTATTAACTGCTTTCTCTTTGGATATTCTTTCAAACTCCTGTGCCTGTTCCATTTGAGCTTTGGCTTCATCAACCACTTTCTGCTGTGCGGCGATTACAGCATCGTTTCTTTTGCCTTTTATAAGGCGGTTCAATTCTTTTTCTTCTTGTTTAAAGACCTTAGTCAGTTCTTCTATGTTAACCATAGTTACGTTGTTTGATTTTGTACTCTTATTTTCCATCTCTACTGCTTTAATATTCAAAGTTTCCATATTCTTTTCTTTTTTAATTGTTATTAAAATGTTCTGTGTAACCGTCCAACCTATGTACACTTGGCTTTCTGATTACGCTGCAAAGGTGAGAACTTTGGAGAAAATTAAAGGAGAGTAAAATTTTGAGGATTTTGGTTCTCCCTTAACTTGCCGCTTTGCAAGTCCTGTCCCTTTGACGCTGCAAAGGTGGGGAGAAACCATGAGGATAAGTGAGAGTAAAAAATAAGGGAGATGTTACTCTCCCTTAGACAAATGTTTGATTTTCAATAATTCTTGTTCTGTACATTCCATGCAAATTTCTTGTTCTTGCTTAAATATCCTTTTAGTGTAGTCTTGTCTGAGAGGAAATTATCATTGTCTGAGATTCCTGTTAGATAGATAAGCTGTGATATTAGGAATGTGACATCGTATGCGTTCTTTCTACCTTTCCTATAATTGGTGTCAAAAGGTGATAGGAAATTGAAGAACATTTTGAATGTTTGGGCAAACAGGCAGATTCTTTTCGTGTAGCTTGTTGTAATTTGCTGTTGTTTGGGATAAGTGCTTACCATTTCTATATTGTCATATAGGTGTTCTGTGTCAAACTCATCTTTAGGGTTCAAATCATCCAAATGTTCTTGGCAACATGAAAGTATGAACTTGATTGCATTGGCGGTTTCTATGGTATGTATGGTTTTCCCATTCACTTGTAAGGATAAGGTCAGTTCTTCCTTGAATGTTATATGCTCTGTAAGGGGATTGGCATTGGGATGTTCTTCATATTGGGATATGTTTTGGAAAAGTTTCTTTATCTCGCTTGCAGGTGTTTCCCCATATTCAAACGCTTGCCAGCACTTACCGTCCACGTAATCCTTTATAAACAGAATGATAAACCAAAACTTATCCTTGTCTAACTGCAAAGCTGATAGGGCAGTTTGAATTTCCTTGTCCTTTTTATATTCCTCATAAGTCAGCGGCATTTCAATAAGCCTGTTGTTGTACCTTTCTTTAAAGGTGGGTATGGCTTCGCTTCCCTCTAATGTCCCTCCCTGTACTTCTTTAGGCATTGCAGGATGTATTATCATGGCAAACTGCCAAACATAATCTAAAATATCATCTTCCTCTTTTGCTTCTAAAGTGGGGTAAACCGCATCTATATTTGTGAACTTGTCTATTGGTTGCATATTCTTATGTAATGGTTGTATATGCAAAGTTAATGAATAAACCCTACCTGCATGGAAACAGATAGGGTTATTTAAGATTAGAGTAAATTCTTCATGGCATCATCCACCTGCTCATTATCAAATTTACTTAAATAAATCTGTGTGGTTTTTATATCTTGGTGTCCCAATGCTTGTGAAATGATTCCTATGTTTACTCCTGACTTCTTCAAAATTGTGGCGAATGAATGCCGCGCAACATAAGTGGTGACTTCTGCCGTAATGCCTAACTCCTTTGCAAATGCTCTTAATTCTGTATTGATTTGGTGGCAAATTTTATGCACCCTATTGTTTTGCTGCATAGGTGTAACATGGCGTTTGTTATGAAGTATAGGAAACAGATAGCCAGTCTGACGCTGATAGTAGCTATATTTTTGAATAATCTGTTTGGCTCTGTCTGTTAGCATTAAATTTATGCTCCCATGCGTCTTTTGCCTTTTATAAAGCAATCTATCTTCCACAATATTTGTCCCTGTCAAGTGGGCTATATCTACAAATGAAATTCCACCACACAAATAAGAGAACGTAAATATATCTTGTGTAAACTGTCGTCTCTCGCTTGCATGGCTGCAATCTGCATCTATAATTTTAAGAATATCATCTTTAGATAACGCTCTCTTGGCTGTCTTGGTATTGAAGCGACTTAGTTTGTATTCAATGAATGGAGTTTTATCCCTGCTGACAATTTTGGCTTCAATGGCTTTGTTAAATGCAGCCCTTAGACTTCTGAACTGATAACTTATGGTAACATCGTTGTTGCCTTTCCTGCGCATCCATTTCTCAAATTTCTTACAAAACTCTACATCAATATAGCTAAAGGTGTAATTTAGTTTCTTCCCTTTATTGAAGTTCTTTAGTGTTCTGTATGAATTAAGGTAAGCATAGCTTGTCCCTATCCTACCGTCCTCTTTCAACTCTTTTATTAAAGACAGGTAGAACTCTTCCACCGTTTGGGCTTTGATGTTCTTGCGTTGTTCATAAACTAAAGAAGTCGCTGTAAACTCTTCCTCTCTTGATAATTTTTCTATTACCTTAGTATGGTATTCCGCTTTGACTTTTAAAATGATGCTTTGAATTAATTCCTTGTTAGGACATTTGGGCTTTGGCTCTCCTTTGGTAAAATCCCAATATTGGGGATTAACGGAAATGCCCAAACTTTTCATTACTCTTTTTCTGTCTTGCGTGATTCTTAACATCAAAGGATGTTCCCCATTGGCAAGTGTCTTGCTCTTGAAACAAACTACTGCAATCGTTACGCTCATAATTTTGCGGTTTACACAGCGGTTTACACAACTACCCTTGCGAGGGTATGTTTGGGAGCATATAAACAAAAGGCATAAAAACTAAAAAAGGACTGACAATCGTTTGATTATCAATCCTTTTTCACCAGTCGGGGTGACTGGATTCGAACCAGCGACCACACGCCCCCCAGACGCGTACTCTAACCGGGCTGAGCTACACCCCGTCACTTTTGTTTTGCGAGTGCGAAAGTACACATTTACGGGGAAATAGCAAAATATTAGAGCACTTTTTTGCTATAAAATATGCTTTAATTTCGATTTCAAAAGATAACGCACTGTATATTAGAGGCATACGTTCGTCAGTCGTTTTTCCTTTATTTGTATAGAGTCATATCTAATATTTTAGGATGAACTTCTCGAATTTATCCTGTGCATTGGAATATCGCAACTATTACTTGCGATTATTCATGAAGAAAATATTCGATAAATATTTTGACAATCAATACTTTTCAAATATATTTGCATATAAAGACAAACGGAAGATTTTCAGCCGTATAAACAATGATAAACTTATGATAGGAGCAATAACGGGTGACATAATAGGTTCTGTATATGAATTTAACAACATAAAAACAAAGGATTTCCCTTTGTTCAGCAAAGATTCAACTTATACAGACGATACCATTATGACGATAGCAGTGGCTGATTGGCTATTGCATGGAGGTGATTTGGCTAAAGTCATGCAACATTATGGAAGGAAATATCCTAATCCTATGGGAGGATATGGAGGACGCTTCTCGATGTGGTTGCACGAAAAAAATCCGAAGCCTTATAACAGCTGGGGAAACGGAGCGGCTATGCGTGTAAGTCCTGTAGGTTGGTATTTCGATACGTTAGAAAAGACAATGGAGGTTGCAAAAGAAACCGCTATGGTCACTCATAATCACGAAGAGGGAATCAAGGGAGCACAAGCTGTAGCAGCCGCTATATTTTTGGCTCGAAAATCATATTGGCCAGATGATTTTGCCGATTATGATGACGACAGGAAAAAAAGAGAACGCATCAAGAAGTTCATAGAAGAGACTTTCGGTTATGACTTGAATCGGACTTGTGACGAGATTCGTCCTACTTATGGCTTTGACGAAAGTTGCCAAGGTACAGTTCCGGAAGCTATCATAGCGTTTTTAGAAAGTAAAGACTATGAAGATGCCGTGAGACTAGCTGTTTCGTTAGGAGGCGATAGCGATACGCTGGCTTGTATTACAGGTGGAATTGCACAAGCCTATTATCTATACAAATTTCCTCTTGACATATGGAAAAAAGTTTACTCTCTATTAGACAAAGATTTACAGAATATATATATGGAATTTCATCGTGCCAGATTTGAATGGTTTGTACATCCCAGGTGGTGGGAACCTCACGATGTTAGATTAATAGAAGGCTCGAAAGAGGAAAAAGAAAGACTTGAAAGAACGTGAAGAATAAATCAAAAAACAAACTCTTCGAGAAATGGCAGAAAATAGAAAAAGAAACGAAGAAAAACGATAGTTAGATGAATCTAAGAGAAAGAATGAAGCATAGTATCTTTAAATGTTGTTTTGCGACATAAGCAGATTGCATTTATTCTACAATTTATAAATAATCCTACATTATCGTAAAACAAAATTGGTTTACGAAAAATAGAATAGAACACAGAGACACAAAGGCACAGAGTTTTATTTTTGAGAGAACAGAGTTCACGGAGAGTTGCCTAAAACTAAAAGAAGAACTATCTTTAGGCACGAATGACTAACACTTGAAATTATGAGAAAATTATCTGCTAATTTAAAATTAAAACAATAATGACTAAAGAAGAATTCTTAAACGACAAAAACGTTGCCGGATTTATCCAATGGTTCAGTCACAAGCTATCGGATTTTCCCTATTCATATTACAACCATAGAGAAAAGAAAAATTGGCGATGCAGTTCTTTTTATGAAGCATGTGAAAAATACAACTGGAATAAAAGTAACTGGAAAGATACTCAAAAAAAATTAGAGAATTTTTCTAGCCGCTTAAGAGAAAGCATCAGTCATGCCAACAATGACGCTTGTAAAGATGTATGCTGTGATATTCTAAAATGGGGCGGTGTCCTAAAAGGGAATCAAACAAAATTAGAAGAAATCAACAATAAAGAAGGACTCTGTTCTTATCTGATAAAAGCAAAAGTTTTTCTCAGCCACGATTCTATCGGTAATCCCGAAGAGGAAATCTTCATGAATTCCGGATTTACCAAAATCTATTCCTTATATATTGACGATTTCATTATTTACGATAGCCGTGCAGGAGCCGCATTATGTTACATGGTGAAACTCTATTGTGAGGAGCAAAAACTAAAGGAACTTCCGGTTCCGTTAAAATTCGCTTATGGCAATAGCCGAAATCCGAAAGTCAACCGAAATCCCAATAACGACACTTATAAATTTTCATTACTCGATCAAGGTAAAATCCATATAGAATGTAATATGAAAGCCAATTGGCTGCTAAAAGAAGTGCAAAATGCACCCATATGCGAATTCAAAGATTTGCGTTCATTAGAAGCTGCCCTATTTATGATTGGATATGATATTCCACGAGGCAAATAATCTGCAAAATATTATGGGGATATATCATAATAACATATCCCCATTTATCTGTTGAAAGCACTTATATCATACGTTTACCCCATCGTTTCAGAATAAAAGTCCAGCATGTCGTAAATGTCGTCTTGCGTGGCGGTCTGGTTGATATGAATATCACCTACTTCGCTTATCAAAGTAAAATTAACCTGCCCTTCGGTGCCATTCTTCTTATCGTGCCGCATAAAGTTATAAAGACGCTCGTAATCCTCACACGTGAAAGCTATACGACCGTAATTTTCCTTGATAAACCGGATGGTCTGGCGAAGCTTGTCCTTGGGGAAGCCCATACGGAGATGCGAATAGTACAATTCGCAAACCATTCCGGCGGCTACGGCATAGCCATGCAACACCGGATGTCCGACCGCTAAAGCAAAACTTTCAAAGGCATGCCCTGCGGTATGCCCGAAATTCAGCGCTTTACGGATGCCTTTCTCGAAGGGGTCTTGCGCTACGACACGCTCTTTTACCGCTATCGACTCTCCTACCAGCCGTTGCAAATGAACATAGTCTATATGGCCCATATCAAAGCCCACCAATTCACTCCAATGCTGCGTGTTGCTTATCAAGCCATGCTTTAACATTTCGGCATAACCGGACAAAAGATTGGCACGGTCGAGCGATTTCAGGAACTCACAATCTATCAGCACCGTATCCGCCGGATAAAACGCCCCTACCTCATTCTTCAATCCGTTGAAATTAATGCCTGTCTTCCCTCCGACTGAAGCATCGACCATTCCCAACAAGGTGGTCGGAATGTTAATCATCGAAATGCCCCGCTTAAAAGTCGCAGCCGCAAATCCGCCCAAGTCAGTCACCATTCCCCCTCCTAAATTAATCATCAACGAATGGCGCGTAGCCCCTTTCGTACTTAATTCAGTCCAAACGTATGCCAACGTTTCCAGGTTTTTATGAATATCTTCTACACCAATGCATATTTCTACGGCATCCTTCAGGAACGGGAACTTATCGATAACCGGAAGGCAAAACAAGTGTGTGTGTTCATCGGTCAAGACAAACACCTTGTCATGTTCACATTTTGCCAATGCCTTTTGCAAATCATTTTCCAAATGATTACAGATAACAACTTCTTGCGTACTCATAGTGGTTTATTTCTTTGGAGGGCAAAAATAGAAAAAAGTCAGGAGTAAGACGAAAACATTAACAAATATTCAGGATGAAAGATTAAACCTTACTTTCTTTTCTCTGTCAAAAAGGAAATTAATGTTCAATTTTCAGACATATACAAATCTTCAGAATATGAGAAAGTGGGTAATGGGGATACTACTGATGCTGATAGGAGCATCTGCTTTTGCACAAAACAACAGGGGACGGGTTTCGGGAAATGTGATTGACGCCGACGATAAATCGCCGGTAATACAAGCCACAGTACAATTATTGTCCCTGCCGGACAGCACGATGATTACAGGAAACGTAACAGACAACAACGGACGTTTTTCCCTCAGGGCAAAGCCGGGAAACTATGCAGTGAAGATTTCATTCGTAGGCTACATACCGGTCATCAAACCGGTTACGATTTCCCGGAACAAACCAGCCGTTAATATCGGACAAATCGAATTGCATTCCGATGCCATCATGCTGGAAGGAGCGGTTATCGTAGCCCAAGCCCCAGAAGTAACTGCAGTGGCAGATACCTTAGTATATAATAGCTCGGCATACCGCCTGCCCGAAGGTTCGGCACTGGAAGAACTGGTCAAGAAACTTCCGGGAGCCGAAGTAGATGAAAACGGGAAAATCACCATTAACGGAAAGGAAATCACCAAAATCATGATTGACGGGAAAGAGTTCTTTGCCGACGACCCCAACATCGCCATGAAAAACCTGCCCGTAAACATCATTGACAAAGTGCGTGCATACGACAAACAATCGGACATGGCACGTGTAACAGGCATTGAAGACGGAGAAGAAGAAACGGTGCTCGACCTTAGCGTAAAACCCGGGATGAATCACGGATTCTTCGGAAACGTAGACGGAGCGTACGGTACCGAAGACCGGTATAGCGGGAAATTGCTTGCCAACTATTTCCGGGACAAAAAACAATTCACCGTTATCGGTTCTATAAACAATGTAAACGATAACAGCTTCCCCGGAGGAGGAGGTTTCCGCAGGCAAGAAAACGGATTGACCACGGTCAAGATGGCGGGAGCCAACTTTGCCACAGAAAACGAGAAGTTCAAGTCGGAAGGAAGCGTGAACTTCAATTACAAAGACGCGGACCAACGGAGCAAACAAGCCTCGGAAACCTTTGTATCTACCGAAAGCAGTTCGTTCAAGAATGCCCTGGACAATAGCCGGAACAAGACCACCAACCTGACCGCCGACGCTTTCCTGGAATGGCGTCCCGACACGATGACGACCCTTATCCTACGTCCCCGCATCCGCTATGGAAAAACGGACAACGCAAGCCTGCAAAACTCGTACACCTTCAACCAAGACCCAGAGCATTCTACCGACGAGCTCTTCAACACGGACGACCTGACCTCGCTGGTGCCCGAAGAGAACATTGTCAATACGGTATTAAAAAACACATTGAGCAAAAGGAGACGACCTGACGGCAGGAGGTACCTTAATATTAAACCGCCGGCTGAACGATGAAGGAAGAAACATCACGTTCAGGGGCAGATACAACTACACCAACAGTACCAGCGAACAATTCTCTGTATCCGAAACCGAATATTTCCAGCAAACGCCTGAAGAGCGCATGGAAATATTAAACCGATACATCAACACCCCGACCAAAACCAGCGAATACAACGCAAGGCTGACTTACAGCGAACCTATATTCAAAGGAGGCTTCATCCAATTCAGCTACAATTTCCAATACAGCCGTTCCACGACCGACAAGTCCACATACGATATGCCCGATGACTGGACGACAGGCGGAGGTACGGCAGGAGGCAGTTTCAATGCCGATTTAAGCCAAAACGCCATCTACAACTATTACAACCATCAGGCGGAAGTATCTTTCCGCTGGATACGCGAGAAGATGCGCTTCAATATCGGCATGTCTTTCCAGCCTCAGCGCTCTACCCTTTCGTACACAAAAGGCGAATACCAGATAGACACCGTACGCAATGTCTTCAACTTTACGCCGACCTTGGATTTCCGTTACCGTTTCTCGAAAACCAGCCAGCTGCGCATACGCTACCGCGGACGGACTTCACAGCCCGACATGATTGACTTGCTTCCGATAGAAGACAATACCGACCCGCTGAATGTAACGATAGGAAACCCGGGCTTGAAACCGACGTTCACCAACAGCCTGCGCATGGAATACAACACATTCAATGCCGAGACCCAACGAGGCATGTTCTCGTTCTTCAATTTCCAGAACACGATGAACGACATCAGCAACCGGCGCATCTACAACGAGGAGACCGGAGGATATACCACCAAACCCGAAAACATCAACGGAAACTGGAGCCTGTTCGGCATCGTAGGAGGCAACATCGCCCTGAAGAACAAGAAATACACCATCAACACGTTTACACGGGCAAACTACCAGAACATGGTAAGCTACATCAGCAATAATACAGAGCTAAATGAAGCAGGCAAGAACACAACCAAACGCCTTTCATTGGGCGAACGCCTGCGCGGTACCTACCGGAACGACTGGTGGGAGGTATCGCTGAACGGCTCGCTGGACTATACGCATTCGCGGAACAGCTACCAGACTTCAAACAACATGGATACGTACCAGTTCGCATACGGAGCAAGCACCAACATACGCCTGCCCTGGAACATGACCCTATCCACCGATATCTCGCAAAACTCCCGCCGGGGATATACCGATGCCAGCATGAACCGGGACGAGCTGATATGGAACGCCCAAATCGCGCAAGATTTCCTGAAAGGCAATGCCGCAACGATAAGCGTACAGTTCTATGACATCCTGAAAAACCAAAGCAACATCAGCCGCACCATCAGCGCCGCCATGCGCCAAGATACGGAATACAATGCCATCTACAGCTATTGCATGGTCCACTTCATCTACCGCCTAAACCTTTTCGGAGGAAAACAAGGGCAGGGAGGCGCCGGATTCCAAGGCGGGCACGGTCCGGGAGGCAGAGGACCGCGACGTTTTTAGTTACTTCCATACATATTACTAACAACCCGACGCATATATCTTCTCAAAGCATCATGAAGATATATGCGTTTTTTTACATATAGCCGCACGGCTTGTAAGATTATTAATCTTGCGGCTTGAAGATTATTAATCTTACAGGCGGAAGATTATTAATCTTACACCAAACGGGGCTATACGTGCCAGGATTTTCAGCTTGCTCCGAAGCGATACGCCACTGGCGAAGGAAGATTTCAGGACACTTGTTTTGCGGATAACCTCATTTTTCCCTATATTTGCTCTTCATTTGTCAAGACCATTTATGAAAAATTACCTGTATACCCTTTGGCTCCTGTTCGTGTCCCTTTCCGTCAAGGCACAGTTAAACAGCACATTCACCCATTACTCACAAGAAAACGGGTTGTCCGAAAACACCGTTATGTCCATCGTACAAGACCATGACGGCATGCTATGGTTCGCCACTTGGGACGGAATCAACCGTTTCGACGGATACGACTTCCATGTATACAAAGCGCGTAAAAGCAACGACGTAAGCTGGGCGTCAAACCGCATAGATTATCTTTACGTAGATGCCAAAGGAAACGTCTGGTGCATCGCTTACGACGGACATGTATTCCGGTTCGACAAACGCATGGAAACCTTTATCGAAGTGCCCTCCGAAGGTCCGGGCAAAGACCTGGCTTATACATCCATACAACCCTTAGCCAACGGAACGGTGTGGCTATTGACAGACCATAATGGAGGCATGCGCATCCATACCGAAGCACACACGGGGGAAACCCTTACCGAGAGATGGGCCTCGACAACCGCCAGCAACCAGGCGATACACATCAACACCGTCTTTCTGGACAACAAAGGGAACGAATGGATATTGACCGACAACGGACTGCAACGCATCAGCCCCGACGGAAAACGGAACACCTATTTTACAGACATGGAAAACAACAGGTCCAACCAGTCTTTCTTTGCCGCGGCACAACAGGGAGAAAACCTTTATTTCACCTCCAGACAGGGACGTATATGGACCTATTCGCTAAAGGATGACATCTTCACGCTGACGGAACTTCCCTATCAAGATGACATCACCCACATCTTTACATTACCCGACAAGCGGATGGCACTGACAATGAAACACCAAGGTGTCTTAATTGCGGACGCATCGCTGCATCCCATACGCTTTTACGGCTCTACGGAAGGAGTGGATTTCAGCAAGTCCCCTATCCAAAACACGTACGTAGACCGGTACGGGGAAATATGGATTGCCATCGACCGCATCGGATGCGTGTGCCACATCAATCCCGGTACCGGCACGTTCCGCATCGAACAAATGAAGGTAGAGCAAGACGCCGCAGACCGTTCGGTTCCGATGTTTTCCATCTGCGAAGACCAGCGCGGAAACCTATGGGTACACCCCGTAGGAGGAGGACTGGCATGGTTCGACCGCACCCGGGGCAAGCTATTGCCGTTCTACGACGAAACCGGCTCGCCCGACTGGCGTTTCTCGAACAAACTGCATGCCATGACCGTAGACCGGCAAGGCAATTTATGGCTGGGCACCCACTCGAAAGGATTAGAAAAAGTATCGTTTTTCAACAGCCATTTCCGCCTGATAAAGCCCCTGTCCTGCAATCACGACACCAACGCCAATCAAGTACGGGCTTTATGCGAAGACCGTGAAGGGCGCATCTGGACAAGCACCCGCGACGGAAAGACGCTGGTCTACTCTTCCGAATTCGACTTCATCGGATACCTTACCGCTGACGGACGCATCTCTGCCACAGGCACCCCCCTCATCGCTTCGGCTTACCAGATTATAGAAGACTCTAAAGGCATTATCTGGATTGCGGCGAAAGGACAAGGCATCATCCGCCTTGCCCCGACCGCCAACGGCCTTGCCTACCATTTGTCTAACTATACATACGACGCGAACGACATCTATAGCCTAAGCCACAACAGCACATACGACATCTGCGAGGACGGGCACGGACGGTTCTGGATAGCCACCTTCGGAGGAGGCATCAACTGCATGGAACAGCAGGCGGACGGAAGCGTCCGGTTTCTCAACGCAAGAAACAACCTGAAGGCATACCCCTTGGACCGCTGCTCGAAAGCACGCGCCATCCAACGGGACAAAAACGGGACAATCTGGGTGGCAACCTCGAACGGACTATTGTCCTTCAGCGAAGATTTCACGCGTGCAGAAGCAATCAACTTCAAGCTACACGTACGCGAGCCAAACAACAAAGAAAGCTTGAGCAACAACGACATCTACGACATCCTGCTCACCCACGAAGGACGCTTGTTCTTCGCCACATTCGGAGGAGGGCTGAATGAGCTGAAATCCACCGGAATCCGGGACAGCGTACGGTTCACCTCCTACACCACGTCCAACGGGCTTCCGACCGACGTGCTGGTATCGCTCAGCGAAGACAAGAAAGGAAACATCTGGATTGGTACAGAAAGCGGATTAAGCCGCATGAACGCAATCAACCGGCATTTCGACAATTTCCTGAAAGGCGAGTTGGGCGAAGAACTCATCTTCGAAGAAAGCACAGCCCTCACCCGTACCGACGGCACCCTGTTGTTCGGCTCAAACCGAGGACTGCTCACCTTCGACCCTGCCGATATACAGACCAACCGGTACGTGCCCAGCATCGTATTCTGCGGATTGAAAATCGCCAACGAGAATATGGTTCCGCAAGAAGGCTCCATATTGCCCGAATCGCTGAACACCCTGAAGCATCTCACGTTATCCCATAAGACCAACACCATTTCGCTTGCCTTTGCCGCACTCGACATGAACTTCCCCGAAAACATCAAATACGCCTACATGCTGGACGGATTCGATAAAGAATGGAACTATGTAGGCAAGCAACGCATCGCCACCTACACCAATTTGCCGCACGGGGACTATACCTTCCGCATCCGTTCTACCAACGGGGCAGGAATCTGGACCGACAACGAACGCCGGCTTGCCATCACCGTCAGCCCCACATTCTGGGAAACGCCATACGCCTACATCCTCTACACGTTCGCCTTCTTATGCGTATTGCTGGGAGGCGCCTACATCTTGTTCGTCTTTTACCGCCTGAAACATGAAGTATCCGTCGAACAAGAGGTGACCGACATGAAACTGCGCTTCTTCACCAATATCTCGCACGAGCTGCGCACTCCCCTTACCCTGATAGAAGGCCCGGTAAGCTACATCCTGAAGCGGAACGACCTGACCCAGGAAGTACGGGAACAATTGCAGACCGTAGAACGGAACACGAACCGCATGCTGCGCCTGGTCAACCAAATACTGGACTTCCGCAAAATCCAGAACAACAAGATGAAGCTGTGCATCGAACAGATAGACATCGTGCCTTTCACACGCAAAATCATGGAAAACTTCGAATCGGTAGCAGAATCGAACAAGATAGATTTCATCTTCGAGAGCGAACAGCCCTCCCTGAAACTATGGGCAGACGCAGACAAAGTGGAAAAAATCATCTTCAACCTGCTCTCGAACGCATTCAAATACACAGAGCCGGGCAAGGCGATTAAAATATTCATCCACGAAAACGAAAACACCATCGCCATAGGCGTGCAGGACCAAGGCATCGGCATCCCCGAAAACATGAAGGAATCGCTCTTTGCCCGCTTCGAGACCCTGCTCGACAAAAACCTCTTCAACTACAAGAACAGCACCGGCATCGGGCTTTCGCTGGTAAAAGAACTGGCGGACATGCATCATGCTTCCATCCGCGTAGACAGCAAGGAAGGAGAAGGAAGCTGCTTCACCGTCGAATTCAAGAAAGGCAAGGCACATTACGGGAAAGAGGCGGAATTCATCCTTTCGGACAACATCGAACACAACACCCAAGCGGAACTTGCAGACCCTGCCGCTTCAGAAGAAGGCATAACGGAAGACCGGAACACGATGCTGCTGGTAGAAGACAACCTGGAACTGCGCGCCTTCCTCCGCAGCATCTTCAAGGCACAATTCCAAATCATCGAAGCCTCTAACGGAACAGAAGGCATCGACAAGGCCAAAAAACACATACCCGACATCATCATCAGCGACATCATGATGCCCGGGCAAGACGGAATCGCCCTGACCAAAGAACTGCGCCACGACGTGGCAACAAGCCATATTCCCATTGTCCTGCTTACGGCAAAGACCGACATGGACAGTAAGCTGCAAGGCATGGAGCTGGGCATCGACAGCTACATCACCAAGCCTTTCAGCGCCATCTATCTAAAGGCACGCGTAGACAACCTGCTCGCCAGAAGGCAACGCCTGCGCCAATTCTATTGCGAACATCTGATGGACATCAACGATGCCGGCACCGAAGAAGAGGCAAAAGTGGAAGAAGAAGTGCAGAACTCAATTTCCCCGCAAGACAAACTCTTTATCGACCGGCTGACGGAATTCATGGAAAAACACATGGACAATGGCGAGTTAGTGGTAGACGACTTGGTACACGAAATGTCGGTCAGCCGTTCGGTATTCTTCAAGAAGCTGAAATCGCTCACCGGGCTTGCGCCGATTGAGTTCATCAAGGAAATGCGCGTGAAACGTGCCGCACAGCTCATCGAGACCGGCGAATTCAACATGACCCAAATCGCGTATATGGTAGGAATCAACGACCCGCGCTATTTCAGCAAATGCTTCAAGCAGCGTTTCGGAATGACACCGACAGAATACAAGGAGAAAGTGCGGAAATAAAGCCCGCAAGCAGCACTCCCCAAGCCCCCACGCCGTTTGCTGAGTTATTTCTCTTGAAACGCAGATTGACGCAGATAATTTTATTTTTTATCCGCGTAAATCTGCGCTAATCTGCGTTTCATTACGCCCAAACGTCACGCCGTTTGCCGTTTCCAAGGCCTCGGAAGAAGTGATGCAGGGGTGCATGGCCGTTTCCAAGACCTTTGCGGACGTAAAGTGTCAGAACGGATAGCCGATGGCGAAATGAAGCCCTTGCCCGTCCTTGAAACGGGGGATGTTGTAATAGCCCGAACGTCCGGTTTCGTAAGGCACATGCAATGCGATTCCCCAATCCAGACGGAGAACCAGGAAAGAAAGGTCGTAACGGATGCCCACACCTGTACCCAACGCAATATTGTCGAAGAAATGCTTGAACGTGAACTTGGCATCGGGACGCGCCTCGTCTTCACGCATCAGCCATACATTGCCTGCATCCAGAAAGACCGCTCCGTTCAGGTTTCCGCCGAACATATTCGACAACAGGCGGAAACGGTATTCCACGTTCGCCTCCAGCTTGATATCGCCCGTCTCATCCACATACGAATAAGCGGAGTTGTCGGCAGGATGGAAACGTCCCGGTCCGATAGAACGTACCGTAAAGGCACGGATGCTGTTCGCCCCGCCCACGTAGAACTGCTCGCTGTAAGGCGCAACGGTCTTATTTCCGTACGACCAAATGACACCTGCCATCAAACGTCCCGCCAACTGCTGCTTCTCGCTGATGTAATACAAAGGACGTATCTCGCTCGTAAACTTCAAGAACTGGGCAAAAGGCGTTCCCAAGAACTTCTTCTCCCGTTCTTTAAAGCTCCTGCCGAATGCCGCATAAATGGCTGAAGTGATATTGCCCGCCGAAGTGAACGAGTTTTCCCACCACAAGCGCAAACGCCGCTTGCGCCACGAGTCATCGTACGTAAAGGTATAGGATATGGAAGGAATGAACTGGTCGTCCAGGCTTCGGAAAAGCATGGGATTCGCCAAGGCGATGGAATCGAATGTAGGCGTACGGCGCTGCAAATGATTGAAGGCAAGATGAACCGGCGTCACAGTATGCTTCATGCTCCGCGATTTCTGAAAGCTATAAGACACGCTTCCGCCGAAAGAAAGCATCTTGAAATAACGCGCACGGTTCACCTGCTCGGCATAGATACGGAAATGGGTCTCCGAAGGGAAACGGAACGGGTCTATCCGGTCGCGCACCCACGGCAAGACAATGCGCGGGAAGTCGAGCGAAAGCGCCGCGCCCAGCTCGTAGGAGTTCATCACCGACTTGTCTCCGTCTACCGTCGAACTGGTCTGCCACTCGTACGAGCCTTTCAGTTCCAGGTTGAGCGAAGCCCCCATGCGCCGGAAGTTGCGCTTCGAAAGCTTGAAAATGGCTCCGGGACCGGTCTGCTTGGTGCTCTTCGTTGTCACGTTCAATTCCAGTTCACTATCGTAAGGCAGGTCGAACATCGCGTTGACCCGCACGTCAAGCGTATCGCTATCCGGACGGGGAAGGTATTGCACCTCGTTGAACTTGAACACGCCCAGGCGCGAAAGGGCTTCCTGCGTATAGTTCTGGCGGGTCTGCGAATACATTTCCCCTTTCCGGTAGATAAAACGTTTGCGCAACACACCGAAACGAAGCCCGGGTTTCTCGCCGGCATAATGCACCGTAAAGTCGCGGAGCTTCAACGAATCCGTCGGACGCTCGCCGTTGTATCCGGTCAGGTAAACCGAGGTGTTCCCCAAACGGTACCGCCGCAAAGCTTCCTTAGGCAAGTTCGGCTCGGGCACCAGCTTCAGCGTGACATATCCGGGACGCATCAACGTATCGGCAAGAAAGGTGATGAAATCATTCCGTGCATAATAATATCCGTTATCCCGTAACAGGTCAATTATCCGCTGGCGTTCCTCATTCAACGTATTGACATTGAAATGCTCGCCGCTACGCACCAGTTTCCCAGCCATATTCGCATGAATCAGGCTATCGGTCAGAGGCGCAAAGCCTTCATACAACAACGTGTCGATGTAATACGGACGCCCCATGTCGATGTCATAACTCAACTTTACCGCACGCGGATTCTTGGTACTGTCCACCCGATACGTGACATGCCCGTCGAAGAACCCGTAATCCCGAAGCAAGTTGCTTGCCACCTTGGCACGGGTATCGGGATTGACCGTCGACACATAGACCGGGTCGGCTGCCAATTTCCGGAAAATCCACCGTCCGAAGCCTTTCTCATACCTTACGAAACGATTGTACACCCACAGGCCGAAAGGTATGGGGAAACGGATATTGGGATAGGTCACGATGGCATTGTTGGGAGCGATGCTGATAGCTCCCTTCACCTCGTCCAGCGCCGCCTGCCCCGCTTTGGTCTCGTCCTCATTCTGTACGGAAATGTCCTTCAAGCCTAAATACAAGGTCTCTCCTTCCGGCAAATGCTTGGTAATAGAGCACGAAGACAACCCTATCAGCATGCCCAACCAAATCCATATATATGCGTTGCGTCTTTTCATTAGCTGCTATACCTTATTAATATATATTCATTGCCCTTCGCTCTTTTCTTCATCCGCAGGGCGGTTTTTCTTCCGCGAGCGGAAGATGAAAAGCTCGCCCAGCTTGCTCACTTTCTTGCGCAGGACGATACCGGCTCCCGTCTCTATCACTTCCCCGTCGAGTATGCTCTCGTAGTTCTTATCGTGGAAAATCTTGATGTAGCGCGTGCCGCTATTGTCCAGCCGGTATTCCAACGAGATATTGTCGATGAACGACTCGTCCTGCTGCTGGGCATCGTTTCCGGTAGATATCTTCCCGCCTATTATCACTTGGAAACGGTTGTTCCAAAAGCGTTTGGCGAACTGGAAATTATAATCGGTACGCGACGTTCCGCTCTCCTGTTCGGTGGTCTCCATACCGAAATTGATGTCGATAGTCTTCAGGGCGCTCCCGGCTATCTTGTTGATTTCGCTCTGGAGGAAAGAGTTCAGCATGCTGTTCGTGTCAAAACCGCCTCCCGAAGTGTTTCCTTCCGCCATATACATGCCCGTCACCAGCATCGTCACCGCCAGCTTGTTCTTCTCCTCCGCCGACTTCGAAGCAAGCTCGTTCTGCATCGTCCCGTCTTCGGGAGCCTCTAAGGTAAAGGTAAAGCCCAAGTCTTCCAGGCGGTTCGTAAGGTTCACCCCTACATCGAAATTCACCATACGCGAGCCGCTCTCTTCCGAAGCCACCGAAGCGCGCACCCGTTCCGAAGCCTTGATATTCAGATTGGGGTTCATCAGGTCGCCCGTCCATTCGATGTAGCTCCCGCTTTGGATGTGGAAAGTCTTCAGAGGGATAATCGGCATTTCGTATTTCATCTCGCCGCTCATCAACGAATAACGTCCGTTCAAGACCATATTCCCGTCGGGCTGGTATTGGAAAGAAAGGTCGCCTCCCCCCTCCAGAAGCATGTAATTGCTCCCGTCTTCGTTCAGGTCGACCCGTGCCTGTACCGCCTCGTCGATATGCAGGGTCATCAGCACATCCATGCCTCCCAACGATATGGGTTCTGCCTGCGTGAGATCCACGCGTGCCGTATCCCGGAAGTCTACAAACGTAACGGTCTCGCTCAGCTTATCTTCCACCGTAAGAGGAGAATCTTTCAAGACATACGTAAAGTCGCTATTCCCCAAGATATTCATATTCCCGCGCATGGTCAATGCATCGGGCGAGCCTTTTACAACCGAACTGAAATCGACATACAACTTGCCGTACACCAACGATTCTTTCGTCCGTTTGGCGTTAATCAGCTCAAAATTGCGTGCCATCATGCCCAAGTTGACATCTATCGCCTCGAAATTGCCCATGTCCACATAGCCGTCCACGGTGAAAGGCGTTGCCCCTTCGGTATAAATGTTGAACCGCTCGAACTCCAGCCGGTTATCCTTTATTTTTATCGGACGATTGTCTAAACGCAAGTTCAACGAAGCCTGCGGAACTCCCACCTGCACGCTATCAAGGCTCAAGTCTCCTGCCAGCAAAGGGGAAGAAGCAGCGCCGCTCACTTCCACCTTCCCGTCCAGGCCGCCTTTTAATGTAGCCAGCCCTGCCGGGATAAAGGCATTGGCAATATGCAAAGGGAAATGATGCAACCCGACACTTGCATTCAACCGGTCGGGGAGCGTTTCGGTAGCCGGAGCATAGCTTCCCCCCAGGCTCACCACCTCCGTGCCGTTTATCGTGACCTGTCCCTTAATGCCGTGCGCCCCGTCTTCTTGCGGAAGATAAACCGCCGACGCGCCCCAGTCGCCCAACGGGTAACGGTTGTATGCCAAGCTATCTACCCGGACATCCGCCTCCACCTGCATATCCGTTCCCTGCTGCACATAATGCGCTTTGGCGTCAATCAGACCGGCTATATCGGGCATATAAGGAACCACCCTCCGGAACTCTCCGATGCTTATCCGATGAAGCTCCAGCGTCAGGTCTTGCCCGCTCAACGTATCGGAAGGAGAATAAAAAGCCAGTCCCGTATTCCGGCTATCCGCCAGACGCAAATCGGCATATACGCGTCCGTTATCGTTCAGGAAAATGTAATTGCCGGGATTCGCCTGAAACTTACGGTATACCAGCGTAGGCTCATCAGGAGACACATGCACGCTGATTCCTTCGGGATGCATACGTGCCTCCAATCCCAGTTCGACGCCTTTTTCAAGCTTGTTGTTCAAATAGCTGATGTACGTACGGGCACGCGTAGAATCAACGCTTCCCCACAAGCCGATGCCGAACGCCTCCTGACGCTTGCTTGCCAAAGCTTTCACCCCGCTATGGAAAAGGAAGCGCGCGGTATCCTGACGGGCATCGAAGAAGATGGTATCCAGCCGCAGGCTATCTGTGCGCAAGCCATACAGGCGCATATCGGCATTCAAGCCTTCATCGGGCGAAGCAGACATGGCTATCCGAAACCGGTCGTACCGGAGATGACCCGCAGCCAGAAGGTTCGCTATCGGATTGTCCGGACCTGAAAAGATACGGAGCTCGGCACGAGGCAAGATTGCCTTCAACACGCGTTGGTCTAATTTCTTGCCTTTCCATTGCCGGCCGAATTCCGCCATCAATGCCGTAGCGCCCGAAGCCAGACGCTCTACGCCATCGGGCGAACGGAAGAGGAAAGTAAGGTCTCCCGCGTTGACAAAACTCCGGATAGAATCGGAAGCCATCTCCACTCCGGCATGCAAGTCTTTCGTATGAAACGTATTTTCTTCCGTGGCAAGATGGATATCGGTGAGCGACACCCGTACCCGATGGTTCTGCTTCATATCGGTTTGGGCATGCGCCTCTATGTGCAAAGCCGGATTCAGCTTCTTTTCCATCAGCTCCAAAGCTTTCAGGTCGAGCCGTTTCACTTGCCCGTCCAAGTCGGCTTTCACCTGATTCGGAAGAAGCGAGGCATTCAGATTCATCCGGGCATCTACCGCATGGTCGGACACCGAAAGCGAAAGCTTTCCCTGCGAATGTTCCAGTCCGCCTTCCAGCTCCAGCCCAGAGAACAAACGGCGCCCATAACGCAAATGAGAAACGCCGCCCTTCACCTTCATCTGCGTACGGGGAGAAAAGAAATCAAGCCCCCTTCCCTCCGCCCAGAGGGAGGCATCGAACCGATAAAGAGAATCGTCCGGAAGAAAAGCATGCAGGTTCAACGTATCAATCCGTATCTGTGCCCGATAGCTCTCTTCCTGCAAATCATATCCTGCGGCAAGCGTTACCCTGCCCCGCTTTCCTTCACGCAAGTCCATATCCACCCCCACCCGGTTCCCTTTAAGCGAGACAAGCCCGTCCAGCCGCATCCCTTGCGGTATGGAAACACCGCCCGAAAGCGTTTCTACAAAGCCCAAATCTCCGGTGCCCATAGCCAAATGCAACGTACCGTTCCGCCGCGTACTATCCAACACAAAAGCAAGATGTCCGTCCGCTTCGGCACGGAAAGCCCCCGGAAGCGCAAACGAGAGCTGGGTCAGTTTCAAGTCGTTCAGGCTTCCGTCTATTCCGGCGCGCACCTGAAGCGGACGGGAAGGATATTGCCGGACAAAGTCTGCGGGAATCCCCGTCACGAGCTTCAGCAAATCATTCTTGCCGATGTCTGCCATCAGGCGTGCCTGAACAGTCCCTTCCTTACCGGCATCCATGGCATCCCAGTCCATCGAAGCGTTCAACTCTAAAGCCGAATCCTGCGTCTTGATACTGAACGAAGGCACCTGCAAGGCATGGGCATCCGAAACCAGACGCCCCTCTCCCGAAGTGATTTCCAATCCCGAACGCTCTTTCAGCTCAAACGTACGGATGAATGCCCTGATGTCGTTTCCGGCATAATAGAGGGAATCCATGCCGATATTCAAACCGGTAACCGCAATGTGCGAAGGGTCAAGCCCCACTTCTGCCGGAGGGAGAGAGCCTGTATCAAAACTGAACCTGCCTTCTTCCAATGCAAACGAACGTGCCGAATAAGCCATGCGGTGCAGGTCGGCATTGCCTTCGCGCAAGGCAAGACGATGGAGCGAAACCGCCATGGAAAGTGTATCCAACGGCATCTGTAAGGCAAAAGACACATTCTCGAAGTCAATCTTCTGCAACTGGAATTTCCAATATACCGGTGCCGAGGCGGCCGTATCTTGTGCCGCCGTATCGGCAAGGCACATCGACAAGCGTGTGTCTTTCAGGGTCAGCTGGTTCACAACAGCCGTTTCAGGACTCAAGTCTACTCCATGCGAAGAAACAAAGACACTCCCTATTTCGCCCTCTAACCTCATGCCGCTGATTAAGTCCGCCGTATGAAACCGCGTATCTGACAATTCCAGCCCGTCCAGCTCCACTTGTTTCTTCAACAAAGGAAGAAGCTGCACTTTTGCGGTAAGCCTTCCGGCATCGGCAATCGTATCACCTTGATTTACCACCAGCGCCCGATGCACGACCAAATCGAGCGGGAAACCTAACGAAATACGCCCTATCGAAATCTGCATGCCCGTGGCTTCCGACGCATACCGGGTAGCGGTACGCACCAGAAAATTCTGTATGGGAGGCAGATATACCAACACACATATCAGAACAAACAATATAAACGGGGACGCTACGATAATCCCCAACCGGCGGATATTTTTCTTCATACGGACATGCAATCGCTTTTATTGATGCGAATATAGGCAAAATAACCGAAAATACATCACATTTTGATTGATTTGATAATGCCAACTAATCGAAAAATAATTAACTTTGCAATATCACTAACCTAAAATAAAACTATATGAAACCAACTTTATTCGTTCTTGCCGCCGGAATGGGAAGCCGTTACGGAGGTCTTAAACAACTGGACAGCCTGGGTCCGAACGGAGAAACCATCATGGATTATTCCATTTACGATGCAATCCGTGGAGGATTCGGCAAACTCGTGTTTGTCATCCGTAAAGATTTCGAAAAAGATTTTCGCGACAAAATCATCAGCAAATACGAAAACCACATCCCGGTAGAAGTCGTATTCCAGTCTACCGACAAACTTCCGGAAGGCTTTACTTGCCCAGCCGAACGTACCAAGCCTTGGGGGACCAACCACGCCGTACTGATGGGTAAAGACGTTATCAGCGAACCGTTTGCCGTTATCAACGCCGATGACTTCTACGGACGTGACAGCTTCGCCGTAATCGGCAAATACCTGTCCGAACTTCCCGAAGGCGCGAAAAACCAATATTGCATGGTAGGCTTCCGGGTAGGAAACACATTAAGCGAAAGCGGAACCGTGGCACGGGGTATCTGTTCGACCGATGCGGAAGGACACTTGACCACCGTAGTAGAACGTACCGAAATCATGCGCATCGACGGCACCGTATCTTATAAGGACGATGACGGGAAATGGGTGGGCATCGCCGACAACACCCCGGTATCGATGAACATGTGGGGATTCACGCCCGATTATTTCAAGTATTCGGAAGATTATTTCGTAGATTTCCTGAAGGAAAATATCGACAAGCCGAAAGCCGAATACTACATCCCGCTCATGGTGAACAAGCTCATCAACGAAGGTACCGCCAAGGTGAAAGTACTCGACACCACTTCACGCTGGTTCGGCGTAACGTATGCTGCCGACCGTCAAGGTGTAGTAGACAAGTTCAAAGCACTTGCAGATAGCGGCGAATATCCTTCACCCTTATTCTGATAAATCACTTATTTTCACCACAGATTACACGGATTTTATTATCATCCGGGTATTCTGTGGTGTTTTGTATGCATTTTATTCATGTATAATAAATGTTAAACAGTACATAAATGTAAAGACTATATAGCAATACAAGAAATAAATAACCTACTTTTGCAAACCATAGTTTACAAAAGTAGGTTATTTATATGAACGAAGCAAAAGAAACCTTTCGCGAATTGAATGAAAGCTTCACCACCAAAGAAGCTATCGACGAAGCAAAACGATGCTTGAACTGTAAAAATCCTTCCTGCAAAAAAGGATGTCCCATTGAAAATGATATCCCCGGCTTTATCCACCAGCTTTCTATGGGGAACATGGGTGACGCCATGCGCATCATCAACGAAAAGAGCAACCTGCCTGCCATCTGCGGACGTGTATGCCCGCACGAAAAACAATGCCAGGGACATTGCGTGCTCTATGCCAAAGGAAAAGGCATCCAAATCGGCAAGCTGGAACGCTTCATTGCTGATTTCGATACCGAAATGAGCCTGATACGGGAGAAACTTCCGCAAAAAACACGAGGGAAAGTAGCGGTTATCGGCTCAGGGCCCGCCGGACTTACCGTAGCGGGCGACCTGGCACGCCAAGGGTTCAGCGTCACCATCTTCGAAGGGCAAAGCGAAGCGGGAGGAGTCCTGATGTACGGCATTCCCGAATACCGCCTTCCCAAAGCCGTAGTGGCTAAAGAAATAGAAAAGATAGAGGCGTTAGGAGTCAACTTCGTGCTGAACTGTCTGGTAGGAAAAGACATTACCGTAGACCAAATGTTCGAACAAGGCTATGACGCCATTTTCATCGGAACAGGAACAGCCCTCCCGAAATCATTAGACATTCCCGGAAACAAGCTCCGGGGAATCATCCAATCTTCCTATTTGCTCCACATGGTCAACATATTCAACCAAAACATCGTGGAACGCAATGCCGTGCCCTTAAAAGAAGGAGACCGGGTAGCGGTTATCGGATGCGGAAACGTGGCAATGGATGCCGCACGCACCGCCGTACGCATGGGAGCAGCCAGCGTGCACGTGATTTACCACCGCACGGAAGCGGAAATGAGCGCTATCCCAAGCGAATACCAAGACGCGGTAAAAGAAGGGGTGCAATTCTTATGGCAGACCTCCACCCAAGAATTTCTTGGAGACGACGAGGGAAAAGTCATCGGGCTTCGTGCCGCAACCCCGGAAGGAATCCGGGATTTTACGTTCGACCGGGTATTGCTCGCCATCGGTTCACGCCCTGCCAACCGCATCGTGTCGACCACAACGGGTATCGAAGTAGACGATACGGGCTATGTCATCGTGAAAGACCGCCCGTACGGGATGACCACCCGGCGGGGTGTATTCGCCGGAGGCGATGTAGTGCACCGTCCGCACACCGTGGTACTGGCAATGAAAGCCGCCAAACAAGTAGCCGCAGGCATCGCGCAATACGTAGATGCGGTAAAACTGCTTGAGGAATAATAAAAAATGAAGAATGAAGAATTCTCATCGGGGATATTCTTCATTCTTCATTCTTCATTCTTCATTCTCCAAGGCGTTCCGGCTCCGGTCGTCCGGACCTTCCGGATGAATCACCCTTTCCAAACGTATATCAAAAATCAACGTTGAATAAGCAGGAATATCACCATAATCCGAAGTACCATATCCCATAGTATAAGGAATATAGACTTCCCAATGCTCACCTTCTTGCATGTGAAGCAGAGCAGTAGTCCAACCGGTTCTTACCCCACTTACCGCGAACGAGACCGGCACATGAACCTCCGGATCCCAGTCTCCACTATAGCTCTGGTCGAACACTTCTCCGTTTATAAACCAGCCCCGATAGTGCACCAATACCGTATCGGTCGAGAACGGCGTTTCGCCTGACTCCACATCCGCCTCGGTCAAATCCTTTACATACACATAATCGGAAACGGGTAAAATCGTAGTGCCTTCCAACCCTCCGCCACTTTGAATCTTATAATTCGCATACCGCGTCCAACGCTCACCGGCAGGCGGATTCTCCACGACATTGGCGATGGAATCAAGATAAGCACTGTTACGCGCCTCCCAATTCTGATAAGGGTCGGCAGACAGGTCTGTGTCTTCGCTACATGAGGCAAGGGCGCACATCAGCACGAGCACGCCCCAAAGACACATCACATAATTCTTCATGCACACATTCATTATTGCAAGGTTTTCAGCAGACTGGTGATGCTCACCTTGTCGGCGATAATATTGTTCAGGTCGGCAATAGCCACACGCTCCTGCTCCATCGTATCGCGGTTACGCAACGTCACGCAGTTGTCTTCCAGCGTCTGATGGTCTACCGTTACGCAATACGGCGTACCGATGGCATCCTGACGGCGGTAACGCTTGCCGATAGAGTCCTTCTCGTCGTACTGGCAATGGAAATGGAACTTCAGGTCGTCCATAATCTCGCGCGCCTTTTCGGGCAGACCGTCTTTTTTCACCAACGGCATCACGGCAAGCTTCACCGGAGCCAGGGCGGCAGGGAGCTTCAACACCACGCGTGTCTCGCCGTTTTCCAGCTTCTCTTCCGTGTACGAAGCGCTCATCACGCTCAGGAACATACGGTCTACGCCGATAGAAGTCTCGATGACATACGGAGTATAAGATTCGTTGATTTCGGGGTCGAAATACTTGATGCTCTTGCCCGAGAACTTCTCGTGCTGGCTCAGGTCGAAGTTGGTGCGCGAGTGGATGCCTTCCACTTCCTTGAACCCGAACGGCATCAGGAACTCGATGTCGGTGGCTGCATTGGCGTAATGCGCCAGCTTCTCGTGGTCGTGATAACGGTAATGGTCATCGCCGAAGCCCAGTGCCTTGTGCCATTTCAGGCGGGTTTCCTTCCACTTCTTAAACCATTCCAGCTCGGTGCCCGGCTTAACGAAGAACTGCATTTCCATCTGTTCGAACTCGCGCATGCGGAAGATGAACTGGCGTGCCACGATTTCATTACGGAACGCCTTGCCTATCTGGGCGATGCCGAAGGGGATTTTCATGCGCCCTGTCTTCTGCACGTTCAGATAGTTCACGAAAATACCTTGTGCGGTTTCCGGACGAAGGTAGACTTTCATCGAGCCATCAGCGGTAGAGCCCATTTCGGTAGAGAACATCAGGTTGAACTGGCGCACCTCGGTCCAGTTCTTCGTGCCCGAGATGGGGCACACGATTTCTTCATCCAGGATAATCTGGCGCAGCTCGTTCAGGTCCGGTCCGGCATTCATCGCCTGTGTATAGCGTTCGTGCAGGGCGTCACGCTTCGCCTGATGCTCCAGCACGCGTGCATTGGTCGAACGGAATTCCTGCTCGTCGAAAGCATCGCCGTATTTCTTGGCGGCCTTTGCCACCTCCTTGTTTATCTTTTCGTCGTATTTCGCAATCTGGTCTTCAATCAGCACATCGGCACGATAACGCTTTTTCGAGTCGCGGTTGTCGATAAGCGGGTCGTTAAATGCGTCTACGTGCCCCGAAGCCTTCCAGATAGTGGGGTGCATGAAGATTGCCGAATCGATTCCCACGATATTTTCGTGCAAGAGCACCATGCTCTGCCACCAGTATTGCTTGATGTTGTTTTTCAGTTCCACACCGTTCTGTCCATAGTCGTAAACGGCTCCCAGCCCGTCGTAAATTTCACTCGACGGAAACACAAAGCCATATTCCTTACAATGCGAAACCAATTTCTTGAAAACGTCTTCTTGTGCCATTTTTCTTTATCTTTAAATTATTAATTCCGAAACTCATAAATGCGCACAAAGATACGGATTTATCCATAAAAAAGAAGCACAAGTTTATTAATTTATGCGAATCAGGAACAAATCGCCCCGTTTTCATTCGGGCTTCTCGTGAAAGAGCTGCACCGCACGCGCAAACTCCCCACTGATTTGCACCGCCCGCGGATGGTCGATGCGGAACAAGAGGGCAACAATGTTCTCCACGCCTTCATCGTCCGTTATCGTCGAGCTTAAATAATTAAATGAGTATTGGCAAACATCCCATGTAGGAGCGTATCGCATACGCCCGAATGCGTCCACTTATCCACGCGGATGCTTTCGGGGCGTATGCGATACGCCCCGAAAGTCAATTAGGTAAAATGTGTGTCACGCCGGATTTGTAATCCGGAACCATTAGCTGATAATGCGGATTGCAATTGGCTTCGCCGACCTACGGTTTCGCACGCAGAATTACGCTGGATTATAAATCCAGCGTGACAAAACATTCACCCATTCCAAATCTATCTTCACCATACCTCAAAAGATTCGGGTTCCCGTCCTGTCCGTTTTTTACATTCTTCTTTCAAATAATCCTCCATCATACGGATTACTTCTTTTTTCTTCCTCCGGTGTTCCTCCAGCCTGCGCATCAGTTCCTTGCGGGTAAAAGCAGCCTGTTCCATAATTTTATTCTTTTGGTTGAGGTCAAAGATAAGCAAAAGAATCCGTATAGCCCTCAAATCTTGCTTACTACACGCATTCATCCAATGCTTTTATGAGATTTTATGAGATTGCTGTTTCCGCAACTGATTCACTCCCCACATAATAATCCCTAAAGCTATCAATCCGAAAAAAGACAAAAACAAAATCAATTCCATAACTCATTTTTCTTTATTAGAATTTGCCAATAATATACATATAAGACCCGCAGCTACCGTCAATAAGACAACAACTGTTCCCAATCCGAACAACAAGGCACGATTTACGTCCAGTTTCATAATACCAGCCAAAACCACGCCACCAAAAACTAAGAAGCTGTTTTGAATTTCTCCAAAAAGTTTTTCTTGGCTTGATGTATCCGTTTTCGTGTGTGCTTTGGGCGATTTTTTGGTCTTTTTCGCTCCTGTTCTTCGTCAGATAGCCCGCTATCTTCCTCATCACAGAAACGAAAATGCCTCAAAAACTCATCCCAAATCATCGCACGATAAATTCAAAACAGCTTCTAACTTAGAAATATCAATACAATATTTTCCAAGTTCACCAAGCATCACTTGCTTATTTGTTTTCCTTTCATCCTCCATCTTTACAAAGATACGCCTTTCTCCTGAAAGCGCCAATCTTTTTCTTCCTTTTTTCAGTCCACCATCCGCCAAATTCACTAAATTTGCACCGGCAATCCATGAAAAAACGGTTATGAAACACAAGCACATCGACAAATATACCCTGATGACCACCGCCCCCATCCCCCGGCTGATAGGGTCGCTTGCCATACCCACCATCGTCAGCATGCTGGTCACTTCATTCTACGTGATGATAGATACCTATTTCGTAGGGAAAATCAACACCCAGGCCACCGCCGCCGTAGGGATTTCCTTCTCGGTCATGGCTATCATACAGGCGTTCGGATTCTTCTTCGGACACGGGTCGGGCAATTTCATCTCGCGCCGGTTGGGGGCGCGCGACTATCAAAGCGCCGAGAAAATGGCGGCAACGGGATTCTTCAGCGCCTTCATCATGGGATGCCTCATCACGCTTTTCGGGCTCTTGTTCCTGACCCCTATCTGCCGCATATTGGGCTCTACCCCCACTATCCTGCCCTATACCGAGACCTATCTGGGCATCATCCTGCTGGGAGCGCCCTTCATGGCATCGTCGCTGGTGCTGAACAACCAAATGCGCTTTCAGGGCAACGCCGCCTACGCCATGGTGGGCATCACCGCCGGCACGGTGCTCAACATCGGGCTGGCTCCGCTGTTCATCTTCGTATGCGGCATGGGCATCGCCGGAGCGGCATACGCCACGCTGTGCGGACAGGTGTGCAGCTTCGGCATCCTGCTCTACATGGACAGCCGGGGAGAAAACATCCGCATCCGCCTGAGCAACTTCACGCCACAACCAGCTTATTTCCGCGAAATCCTTTACGGAGGAAGCCCCTCGCTCTGCCGGCAGGGACTGGCAAGCCTTGCCGCCATCCTGCTCAACGTAGCCGCCGGACGGTATGGCGACGCCGCCATTGCGGGCATGTCTATCGTGGGACGTATCTGCATGTTCATCAACTCTTTCCTCATCGGTTTCGGCCAAGGCTTCCAGCCCGTATGCGGCTACAATTACGGCGCAGGCATCTACCCACGCGTACAACAGGGCTTCTGGTTCTGCGTAAAAGTAGGGGTAGTGTTTCTCACCCTATGCTCAATTGTCGGCTACATCTACGCACCCGAAATCGTGGCATGGTTCCGCGAAGACGACGCCGAGGTAATCGCCGTAGGCGCGCGTGCCTTGCGCTGGCAGCTTATCACATTGCCATTGGGCACGTGGGTCATCCTTTGCAACATGCTGCTGCAGACCATCCGCAAGCCCGTGCGCGCCGTGCTGCTCGCCTCCGCACGCCAGGGGCTGTTCTTCATCCCTGCCATCCTCCTGCTGCCTCACCTCTTAGGCCTGCAAGGGGTAGAGATGAGCCAGGCTGTAGCCGACTTCTGTTCGTTCATCTTCGCCCTGCCCGTAGCGATTCCGGTACTCCGCTCGCTCCGGCAAGCCCCTGCCGCGTAGAGCAACTAATATATAAGTTATTAACACTTACTTTTCTAACAACTCAACATAACCGATATCCGGATGATGAAAGTAACAAATGCGCTTACCTCCCAAGACTCCGACAGGAACCGGATGAAACAACCGCCGGTATCCTTGTGCATCTAATTCGTGGCAAGCTTCATCGAAAGCGTCTGCCTCATACCCCAAATGGTAAGGCATGACACCTCCTGCGCGAAGCAATTCCGCCTCTAACGAATCGGACTGCAACTGACGCACCAATTCTATTACAGTC
This sequence comes from Phocaeicola salanitronis DSM 18170, assembly GCF_000190575.1. Taxonomy (NCBI): domain Bacteria; kingdom Pseudomonadati; phylum Bacteroidota; class Bacteroidia; order Bacteroidales; family Bacteroidaceae; genus Phocaeicola; species Phocaeicola salanitronis. The sequence continues at coordinate 2,118,038 of NC_015164.1, forward strand.
CCCTCTTCTTTCGTCAAATAGCAAAGTTCGACGTTTAACCCTTCATCGTAAAGCACTTCTCCCACCTGATATCCCAACAATGCAAACCGCTTTGCGGAAACACGGATATCAGCAACAGTGTAACCCACATGATGTAATTTCAAATTCACTCTCATAGATTCAAATTTTCAAACAGACGAATGCCCGAGAACAGGCAATAGAATTGCATTAAAAACGAACATATACTGACTTTGCCAATGAAGATATATTACTTGACCAACGAAGATATATTATTTGGCCAACGCAGTATATATTACTTTTTAATAGGCATTCCACTCCTTTTACCGCAATTCTTACCACTTAACAGGACACTCTTTCTTAATATTTATCGTAATGCAATTTCTTTTCATCCCACTTCTCCTTAGGAAGAGGAAGAACAACCGGATGCCCTACCAAAATCAAATTCAGCGGCACTATGTGGGCAGGAATCGCCAACAATTCACGCAACTTGCCCACACGGCTTTCCAACGGATAAATGCCCGTCCACACTGCTCCCAGCCCGATAGCATGTGCCGCCAACAACAAATTCTCGGATGCAGCCGAACAATCTTGCACCCAATAAAGCGTATTGTCTTCTTTATCAACCTCATTGATATGCTCATAGAGAGAAATGTCCCCGCACACCACAATGCCTGTACATCCCCTGTTTATCATCTTGGCATAGGGCAAGCAGTCTTTCAAACATTGCTTCACTATTTCATCACGCACCACAATAAAATGCCAAGGCTGCAGATTCATGGAACTGGGTGCAGCCATTGCCGCCTGCAGCAAGATGTGCAACGCCTCATCGCTTACCGGCTCGTCTGTAAACCTCCTGACCGTAACTCGTGTCAGGATATTGGTTATTGTTTCGTTCTGTATCATTTCTACTTCATTATTTTAAATCGACCTTATCAGTATCTTCGCCTCTATTTTCAACAACCAATGAACGGATATACTCAACGATTGGTTCAATACTTTCTGGAGTATGCAAATAAGACCAATGATCAGCTTCTACATAAAACAACACACAATCCGGATAATATTGTTTCCATAATTTAGGAGTACGATTATAAAAATATCGTGCTTTCTGCCTCTGTTTTTCCGTTACCGTTGATTTTTTTGAAAGAGGCATAAAATCACTCATAAACTGATTAGCCAAAATAGAAGTAACCTTCCCTTCATAATGAAAATCAGGCATCGTACAGACCATCCTTAAATCCCGTTCAAAACGAGCTTGATTTATTTCACTTGAAAGAAAATCCATATCCAAAGGTATATAATCTTCTTTATCTTTACTGCGTTTTACTTCTCCATCTAATACTATAACATGAGGAAATAAAGAATATTCATTACTTAATTTATAAGCCAATAACAGACCTAATTCTCCCCCCACACAAAATCCAGTAATAGCAGCTATTTTATACTGAGAAACAACGGAAGCTAGTTGTTTCATATAATATTTAACAATATCATCACATGAAACAGTAACTTGCCACGGAGCTTCATGATAAGATTCCAATACGTAAATAGCATACAAATCAGATAGAGCCTGAGCTAGTTTCGTATATAGGAAAGAAAAACTAGTATAACCACTTACAATTATCAACACAGGTTTTCCTTTTACAGGTTGATTAAACCAATAGTTTCGTTTCATGGAATGATTTTTTATGATCTTTCTGATAGTACGATTTTCATATATATCGTTAACAGATACATATATTCCTAAAATTTCCAACGATATGGGAATCTGCATTATTTGAATGGAAGTCATTCCTAAATCATCAAAGAAATCACTATCAATATCAACAAAATCCTGACCTATTATATGCCCTATTACATGCGCCATCATATCTTCTTGAGAATTCCTTTTTTTATCTAGTTTTTTTACAAAATTTTGTTTCACATTTTTCAATTTTTCTAGATCTACTTTCCCATTAATTGTACGAGGAAATTCGTCTATAATAACCCAAGAAGATGGTTGCATATAAAAAGGAAGAAATTCTTTCAGTTTCCATCTTATCTGTTTTATAACAGATTCTACTAAACAGTTATTTTTTAATTTAACATAAGCAACAAGTGAATCATTTACCACCAGCACACAAGACTGTACAACGTCTTCACATGCATCTATTTGTTGAACTATTTCTCCTAATTCTATTCTATATCCATTAATTTTAACCTGCGTATCTTTTCGACCTATAAAATCAAAACTACCATCTTTCATAAGACGTACCAAGTCTCCTGTTTTATAAAGAATAGGTGCTACTTTTGCATCAGCAAATGGATTTGCAAAAAATTTTTGTCGATTAAGTTCAGAACGATTTAAATATCCTAAGGTCAACTGACCTCCTCCCAAACACAATTCACCAATCTCACCAACTTTTACACAAGTTAAGTCCTCATGAACCACATGTGCTACAACTCCAGGCACAGGAGTCCCTATATTTTGAATATTAATATCAGAATCTACAATTTTTACCGTACTCATCACTGTATTTTCTGTTGGACCATAACCATTAATCAAACGATAAGAATATTGATTTACACGTTGCACTATATTAGGAAGCATTTTTTCTCCAACAACGGCCAATGTATCTAAGGATTTAAAATTCAAATCTTGGAATAATACAACTAAAGAAGGTGGCAATGTCATAAAAGTCACACCTGTTTTACGAATCAATTCAGACAATAATTGTACATCACGACGCTCTTTCTCTGTAGCCATTATCAAAGTACCACCATAAAACAATCCTGAATAAATTTCAAGAATAGATGCATCAAAATTAATACTTGCAAAATTTAAAATTTTACTCTTTTCTGAAATGTTAAAAACTGAAGGCAATGATAAATTATGCAACATATTCAAAAGATTCTGATAAGTAATAGGAACACCTTTCGGTTTCCCTGTTGTTCCAGACGTATAAATAACATAAGCGTTTTTTTTATTCACGTCATCAATCAATGAAATTTCTCTTTCTTTATTATCCTCAGCTTCTTGCTCTAACAAATCAATTACAGTTATATCAGAAAATTGCTTTGTCAAATTACCTTCAGTAATAATAATTGGCATTTTACAATCTTCTATAATATATTTCATTCGTTCTATCGGCAATTCAGGATCTAAAGGGACATAAGTATAACCTAATTTACATATTGCCCAAATAGCAGATAATAAACAAAATTTTCTAGGAAGACATACTCCCACATAAACGCCCTTATCATCAACTATTTTTGATTCTCTTATTATTCGTTGTGCAATTCTATCTGCAAATTCGTCAAGTTCTCGATAAGAATAACACTTATCTTCTATTTCAAGCGAAGTCTTATCTAAATACTTTAATATGTTATTATTGATTATTTCCTGTATAGTATCCATTGAAGCTATTTTATTTAATTATTAAATTTATAAGATAAAGTTAACATATACCATAATCCACGTTGACGAATTGGGGCTATACTACTTCCTCCTTGCTCATATGTTTTATTCAAGAGATTATTAATATTAAATTCGACATTAAACCTATTAAATTTATAATCAATCCCTACATCCCAAACAGCACGTGCTGGGATACCTAATTCCTCAGAAAACATATTCCCCTGCTCATCAGGTATTTCGTATAATGAAGTCTGATCTGATAATACATTTAAATGGGTATGAACATTGAAATTTCGAAAAATTTCATACATCAAAATGAGATTTGATGAAATTGTCGGTACGTTATACACATCATGACCTTTCACATTATATTTATCAGAAGATAAAACATACTGCCAAGTCAAATTAAACCAACCTTTAAAGCGTCGAAATGAATATGAAGAAGATAATTCACAGCCAATATTTTCCAACCTACCTGCATTCGTATAAACCAATCCATCGGGTACTATAAAATCAGTAGCTTTATTATAAAAACAATTAATATCAAAATTCAAATCTTTAAACCAATCATTAGCAACAAAAGTTAACTGATAAGAATGCAAATACTCCGACAATAAATTTTCTCCTCCTGTAGTTGTATCAAGCGTATTATTCCGATAAAAATAAGGTGCATCCACAAAAGATTTAGCATAACTAAATTTCAGATTCCATTTAGGTTGTATCAAAATTAAAGCTAAACGAGGAGAATATTCTTGTATTACTTGATTATTCCGACGTTTTTTATAATCATAACGTAAGCCTGCATTCAAAATCAAAAAATCTTTCCATTGGTGTTTTACTTGCGCATAAGCACTCACACTTATTTCAGACCCAACATATAAATTTTTTTTATCATCATAAGTAACAAGGACTCTATCAAAATTATCTCCTTCAACATAATAAGAATCACTAAGATGAAATCTATCGAATTGCAAGCCCGCGCTTATTGTACCTTTATGATTTTCACTTAAATTATATTGATAATTTCCCTTTAAGAATCCCCCCCAAGTCGTTTCTTGCCAATTATGATATTGAAATGCACCTTTTGTCGAAATAATTGTATCATTTGTTCCAACAGGGAAAAACATATTATATCCTACATCTGGAACAGTATCTCCTGCTATTTGGTATCTACTTTGATTTTCCATATCCAAAATAAATCCAGCATTCATTTGAAAACGTTCCCATTGCTTTTCGATAGAAGCATTTAAATGATGAGATAATTTAGCAAACCCAGGAGCGTTACCTTGAAAAGTTCGATAGCGGTCATACGAATAGGGAGCAAAAAAATAACTCATTGAATAAGGTGCTACAGTTTTACTAAAATTTGTATTATACAACAAACTAAAATCTTTCCAACCTAAATTCAATCCTACATCAAATGACGGTTTTTTGTTAAAACCACCAATAATTATATCACCGGGAACAGGCAAAACCCCCATTTGCTCTTCAACCGGAACATTCACCTTTTCTCCTGAAGAATTATAAACAGATGCCCATCCCATAATGTTCCAATCCAAATATTGCTTTCCAAACAAAAAGCTACTCTTTACCTGACCATAGTTTCCAACGCCTATTTTTACTTCAGCCCCATTGATTTCATAACCAGTATGTGTAATAATATTAACCACAGCGGTTAATGCCACACCACCATAAAGAGAAGAAGCCGGACCACGCAAAACCTCTATCTGTTTCACTTTATCTAAGCTAATACTAAAATCAGGACGCGAAGTATTCGTTGAATAACTATTCAAACGGTGTCCGTTAAGCATTATAAGTATTTTCTCTTGACCAGATGAATATATACCACGCATAGCAATGTTCATTTCTTCATTTGACTCAATATCTGTCATACCTGGAACAAAAGCAAGCAAGGCCTCTTTTAAATTCCTTGCCCCCGATGCCTTAATCATCTCTTCCGTTATCAATGTAACCGGTACCGGAGCTTCTTCTATGGATTCGGCCTGTTGTGAAGCTGTGGTAATAGTAGCTTCTTCACCTCGTTTCAGACGTTCTATCATATCTGCAAAGCGCAAGGGGTCATGGATGGATGTGCTATAATACGGGTCTTCTTTCAAAAGGAGAGAAGCATATTTTTCAGCATCCTGTACATGGTCTTTTCCTAAATAGCACAACGAAAGCAAGCGGTAGGCACTGGTCTTCAATGCCCCGTCAAACCCTGCGATATTCTCATTCAACAAACGAATGGAAGCATCAAAATGTCCTATGGTATATTCTTCTTCTGCCTGCATATAAATCTGGCGCAGCTCACTATCGTCTTGCGCCCATGCCATGGATGCTGCCAGCAAAAAGAAAGTAACAATCCATTTTCTCATGCTTTAATCGGTATTATTAATGAAAATGTAGTAAACCGGCCCTCTTCTGAATCAAACTCAATGCGTCCGTGATGTTTCTCCTCAATGATACTACGGGTGATAAACATTCCCAGCCCCGTACCTTGTCCTGTAGGCTTGGTCGTAAAGAAAGTCTCGAACAGCCGTTGTTTCACTTCAGGGCTCATCCCTACCCCATTATCGGTGATTGAGATAACCAACTCTTCCGCCTGCCGTGCCACCTTGACCGAGACCGTCGGCTTATAGTCGGCATCCCCGTTCTGCGCCTTATCCCACACAGCATAACAAGCATTGTTCATCACATTCAATACGGCACGGCTCAAATCCTGAGGCACTACAGACATCATCGGAATATCCTTTCCATAATCTTCCAAGATAGAGATATTAAAATTCTTCAGATTTGCCCGCATCGCATGATACGAAAGCCATACATATTCCTTTACCAGCTTGCATACATCCGTCGGAATAAACTCGTCTTCTTTCCCACGCGAATACAATAATATATTCTGAATGATGCTGATAGCCCGGTCGCCATGTTCCTTTATCTTTTGCAGGTTCTCTTTCAGGCTTTCCATTATATCCCGGATATCCTCTACGTCATCCCCGTCAATATCTGCCGTATTGGCTTCGATATCTTCTTCCAAATCTTTTATCAAGTCTCCAGAAAGCTTGCTGAAATTGATGACAAAGTTCAACGGATTACGTATCTCGTGTACGATTCCTGCCGTAAGCAAACCCAATGTAGCCATTTTTTCCTGCTGCCTTAACTGGTCTTGCAAACTTTCTACCTGCCGCTTCAATTGTTCTATCGTTTCCATATCTTGAGATTTTTGAGTTAATCTTTTTGTTTTCTTAATTATTCTCTTCCCCTTTCTCATCCGCATCATTCTTTTTCCCATTTTCCGGATGGTGGACAGGTACAGAAATAACAAATTCGGTATATTCATTCTTAACCGATTGTATAGTTATGTCCCCGCCATGATTGAGTATGATTTCCCGGCTAAGATACATACCTACTCCCACCGCTTCTGCCGTAGTTTTCGTGGTAAAGAACGGATCAAATACCTTGTCTATAATAGAGGACTCAATGCCAACACCATTATCATAAATACTTACTTTCGCCTGGCTTGAATCGGCATCAATGAAAACCCGCAACCGTATCAAGGGTTCGAAAGCCTTACCTTGCTGACGTTTTTTCCGAAGCGCATACATGCTATTTGCCAGCATACTCATCACGACCTTGCTGAACTGTTCTGCATCCACTTCCGCTACAACCATCGCTTCCTTATCCGGTGATTCTATCCGGATATGACACTCAGCTATATCTTCAGCATAATACGCATGAAGCATCTCTATATTCTTACGGCAAATCGATGCCAGATTAATCAGCGTCGGATTCACACTCCGGTCTTTCAGCATTTCCTCCATTGCTTTCAATATACGCGTCGTGTTCAATCCATGCTCTTCAATCTTCTTCAGGTTCGTATTCAGCATATCAAGTGCGTCAACGGAATCTTCGTAAATGTCCGAAGTCATATTCTCCTGGTCATCGTCCAGGTTATCCTTGATGTCTTTTACCAGCCCGATGCTCATGTGCGAGAAATTGTTCACATAATTCATCGGGTTCAGAATACGGTCTACAAGCCCTTTGGTCAACGCACCCACCGTAGCCATCTTCTCTTGACGGATAAGCTGGTATTGAGCCTTGCTCAAATCATCGAGGGCAATCTCCAGCTTTTTGGATTTTTCTTCAATCTCGTCCTTCTGATTACGTATTTGCGAGGTCCGTTCTTCCACGATATGCTCCAGACGCATCTTCTCCGCCAAAAGCCGGCGCATACGCCACCTTATCAAAAACAGGATGAGCAATGAAAGTGCAACGATATACAATACGATGCTATACCAACGTACATAAACAGGATAACGCACGGTTAAAGGCAATGTCAACGATTCCATCGTACGCCCGTACCGGTCGCGTGCCATAACCTGAAATGTATAACGCCCCGAACGTGGATTGGCAAAACGTGCCGAAGTCTCCGTACTCCAATCCGACCATTCGTCACCGGCATCCAACCGGTAACGGTATTCCGTTGCCCCCAGAACAGAGAACAAGTCCGAAGAGAAATACACCTTGATATCACGGATGCCGCTATTAAATGAAAGCTCTTTAAAAGGAAGCGTAACCCCCAGGCAGTCTCCCTCATCAAATCCGCCCCATACCACCGAATCATTATCAATCACAATGCGCCGGATGTATACATGAGATTTCTTTGCATAATCCGGTTCTTTCACCGCCATATTCCAATGAATCAGTCCGAAATTTCCTCCCAACCATACATCATCCCCGTCGGTCTCCATTGTTCCTATTGTCAAATCATGTATGGGACGCAAAAGGGCATTTATCTCCTCTATCCCTTGTTTTTTGGTGTATATATGCAGGTTTTTCCCGTCATTATTTGTTCCCCAGACACGCCGGCCCGGCTCGGGATAAACAAACTGGGGATATTGGATATCCGAAGACCACAAAGAGCGGTCCGCCACTTCTACCAACTTTTTCCCTGCCTTATCCCACTTAAACAACCCTACATGGCTCAACACAAATATGATTCCATTCTGGACGAAAAGCGTATTGTTAAAACTGTCTTTCTCCCCTTTGGCATTTTCGGGAGCCAGAATAACATACCCGGAATAGTCTCCTTCGCAACGGAACACCTGTCCATAAATATTCCTTACCCACAACGTCTTATCGTCATCTACATAAAAATAGGTAGCCTTCTCGATAATGTTCAGCTGTTTCCTTTCACCCTGCCGGACCTGATAAACACCATCCACTTCACCCGTATAATACGTTCCATCTCCGCAAACATAGGCAGAAAGCGTATGGCTGCCCGTTATTTGCCGTGCCTGCCTGCCATATACGGCATACAAGCCGCCAGCCGTAGAAGCATAGACATTCCCTGCCGCATCTTGCTGGAGCTGCCAACAGGCATGCTGGATTGCCCGAATCGGTTCAAAAACATCACCTTCCTTGTAGAACAAGCCCTGCAAAGTGCCTACGTAAAGCCCGTCGGCGGTATGGCAAATGGACTGCACTTCACCCGATAAGCCCTCGTTAGAGCGGAAATAAGTATATGCCGTATGTATATTTACTAAAAAAAGACCATTATCGGTAGCTCCCCACACATAACCTGACGAGTCTACATAAATGCCATTCACATTGTTATTGCACAACCCGTTTTGCTCTGTCAGCGCATACACTTCATTCCCCTCTTTATCCAACATCACAAAACCATTTCCAGCCGTAGCCAACAAGACCGAGCCATCCTCCAGCGTCAACCGCTTGTTTACCAATGCCTCTTTATAATACCGGATATCATCGGATTTGTCCTGATTAACAATAAAACCGTCCATGGAATCATCCTGAATATCCGCATCACCCAGCGAAGTCGTAACATAAATCTTCCCATCCTTCTCCCCGATATCCGTCACTTCGCCCAAAAAGCCTTTATTGTTTTTAGAGAATACCATCTGCAATTCCAGTTCTCCATTCCCGTCTGAGGTCAGATATCCGAACAGATTGTATCCGCCTACCCAGATTCGTCCCCGGTTGTCCTTAAATAATTTCGTAATCCGGAATACCCCCGGAGCATGAATCGTATGCCACTCCGTCTGGTCGTAATACAATACCCCTTCGAAATTGGCAACATACACCCGCCCGCTATCATCACTCACAATATCAAAATTACGGTTGTGCGCATGATAAACCGCAGGAGAATAATTGACAAAGAAAGGAATCCCGCCCTTTGCCTCTATTTGCCCTATACCGGCAAGCAGCAAAAACACCAGACACAGAAGATATCGTTTCATCGTCTTCAATCTTTAATTTTGTTTACTAATTTAAGCCGTATGCGGGGAACATTACGCCCTACATAATACGACCATTCATCATCGGTAAAATCCCGCTTCAGTTTGCTTTGGATAAGAGCAGCCATCTCGTCGGGAGAAATCATGATGCGCGACACTGCCCCACTCTCATCTCCTGTCCATATCGTATTATCTTCCGCCATGCAAATGCAATGCACCCATCCGGATAAAGTCTTCAACGATACCGCCTCCTGCTTGCTGGCACTGATGTCCCACAAGCTTACGGTGCAATCATAACTGGAAGAGAACAAGTATTGCCCTTTAAATTCAAGTTGAGTTATACGGGAACGATGCCCCACAAGCGATTTTACCACATTCCCCGTCTCATCTATCAGATAAATATTTCCATTCTCTACTCCGACCGCTCCCATTTTCAAGTCAGACGACCAGGAAAAAGCCGTAACTTGCTCTTTAATAAAATGTTCCTGAGGAACCAGTTCCCCTTCACGCCCTATCCTCCATAAGCCGTTTTCCTTACCGAATGCCAACCATTGGTTTTCTTTACATCCCAAAGCGGCAAGAGGTTCTGATAGAGAAATGGTTTTCTTTATCCGGTCCTCCTTCTTATCATATATATAAAGGTGCATAGCCGAAGCCAAAAGCAGCTGTCCATTGCCGAAAGGAACAATCCTCATCCACCCGTTATCTTCCGGCAAGAGAAAGGTCTCTGCCGATTTCCCGTTTATGACAAGCATCCTCCCATCGTATGACAAGGCATACACCACATTATTTTCATCCCAATAAACATCTCTGAAACTATACTCCGGATTGCTGAACAACACTTCATTCCCAACAAATCCCTCATCATAACGCCATCGGTTCACCTCTCCATAGTTACTCACCGAGACATAACTGTTTTTACCGTCCGAAGACTGAACTATCTTCGTGACACCTCCCTTATGGAGATTCCTGGACACAAAACTTTCACTGGTCTGTCCCAAGGCATTAAAAATAACAGGCTGATACACATTCCCTTTATATTCGGATGTATATTTCCACGAAGCATACGCAAGCAAAGCCGCCACATCTTTATTGCCAGCCCTATATTGCACATTGGAAAGCAAAGCCAAAGCACGTCCCAATGCCACATTGCTCAACGTATCAGCCACATTCCTTGCATATTCGGCACGAAGTTGCTGTTGTACGGCAAGCTCACGCTGGTTCTCCGCCATATTTCTAGCTTCAACCGCATTGCGGGAAAAAGCTTCCGCCTTTTTCTGCTCTTCTTCGGCACGTATGCGCATCTGCTCGGCCACTCCCATCTGGAATACCGCTTCTTCGCGTTGCTTCTCGGAAATATCTTTTTGCTGATAAGCTATGTCTTCCATCTGTTTGCTGATACGTTCCACCACATACGACTTACCTTCTTTTTCCTTATACTCATCCAGCTGAGCCCGTAAAGCATCCACCCGCCGGGATAAGCCGATATTGAAATATCCCAATATCACCACCACAACGAGAAGAAAAACACTCAAGATATGCCAACCATGCTTTTTCACTTCGAATTTCAGTATATATCATTTAACAAAGAAAACGAAACTGGCTCCGATGGCTTATGAAGCCAGTTCCGCCGTCCGATGGAACTATCTCCGTCCGCCCATGCAAGTATATGCGTTTTTACCAGCAACAAGCCGGCCTTACAACATACCCACACTTGCGGACAAAAGAAACGTCCCCTTTTAATAGGTTTTATTTGCTTGCCAACGTTTTCAATATCTCGAAAGCCAGCAAATAACAATGCCCTCCGGTGCGCGCCGAAACCAAGTCTCCGTCGACCACAACATCTGCATCAACATACTCTACACCATAGTTCTTGGCATCGCCCAACAGATTATTATGCACGGTCATCTTTCTTCCTTTCACCAGTTCGGCTACAGGAGAGAACAACCACAAGCCGTGGCAAATCACTCCCTTAACGATGTCCTTGCGCGCAAATACTTTTTGCAAGAACACACATGCAGGAGGAAGCTTCGTCACATCTTCGGTATACCGAAGACGGTCTGACACCATACCTGCAGGCACGATAATAGCTGCATAATCATTAAGAGCCTCATCATCAAGCGCCTCAAAGCTCTCATTACAATAAAACGGTGCCCTGAATTCATGCCCGCTAAACGTAATGCCCTCGTTGCCCCAAAGACGGGACAGAAAATGAACCTCATACCCGGCTTCCTTGAAACGGAACTGATAATAGAAGATTTCATTTTCATAGAAATCGCTTTCTATAAGTATTCCTATCTTATTTTTCATCATCAATCTTTTTCTTGATAGTCAATATATTTTCATTACCTACATGTTCATACGACACGTTATCCATCATCTGAACCGTAAGGAAGATTCCAAGTCCCCCTATCTGGCGTTCTTCCAGCGGAAGAGAAACATCCGGCATATCCCTTTCCAACGGATTGAACGGCACACCTCCATCAATAAACTTCAGCGTGATGCATCCGTCGGCCTTCTCTATCTGAATCTTCAGATAACCTTCCACGCCTTCAGGGTAAGCATAACTTACCACATTGACCACCAGTTCCTCGCAAACCAGATGAATGGCATACAATTCCTTGGTGCATGATGCCACCTCCCCGGTCTGGAGGATGGCATCAATGATTTCTTCCGTTCTGCCTGCAATAGGCTTGAAAACCAATTCTTTCATAGCATTACCTGCTTACTTGCTTACGAAAGAAATGTAGTTCTGCAGACCTGTCATTTCAAACACGCTACGGATATCAGCAGCGCAATTCACAAACTCAATTACAGGGTTTCCGCCCAATTTCTGCTTGGCAAAAATAATGGTACGTATACCGCTACTGGCAATATAAGCCAGCTTGGTGGCATCAAAGACAACTTTTTCTATGCCCTTGCCTTTGTATCCGTTCAATTCTTCCATAAGGGCAGGAGCATTGCCTGTAGTAAGCTGGTCACCTAAAACGATAGTCAAGGTATTACCTTCCTGATTGATTACAAATTGATTATCCATATCTTTTTAATTTATAATTTTACAATTTACTATTTACAGTTTTCTATTTCCCAACCAAAATCATGATAGAACGCGGCCCTACCAGGATTTCCTGCTGGTTTTCAATCATACACTCTTCTCCCGGTTCGCAAATATCGTCCGGAGCAGCCATTTCCGTATTGGCAAATACATGCCATGCCATGCCTTCGGGCAATTGCGGGAGTTCGAACCCATGCATGTCCCAATGCATATTCATGGCTACATAAATAAAATCATCAGGCACCCCGTCTGTCTCCGCATACCGTCCGTTCAGCATAAAGGCTGCGGTCAGATTGTTATATCCGGTATCAGGACGCCATGCTTTTACACCGTGCCATGAGAAATCGGGATATCCCAGATTACGGTAATCACAATGCCCGAAATGATATTCGAAACGCAATGCTTTATGAGCCTGACGGAAGCGGATAATCTTACGGAAGTAATTATAAATGTCCTCATTCTTCTGCAGATTCGTCCAATCGAGCCATCCGATTTCATTATCCTGACAATAAGCATTGTTATTTCCATATTGGGTATTCCCCATTTCGTCACCCGATAATATCATCGGAATACCCTGGCTTACCATCAACAAGGATATTGCATTCTTTATCTGTTTATGACGCAGGTAGTTGATTCCCGCATCTTCACATTCGCCTTCCCAGCCGCAATTCCAGCTATTGTTATTGTCTTCTCCATCCCGGTTGTCCTCGCCATTCGCTTCATTGTGCTTGCCATTATACGATACAAGATCCATCAATGTAAATCCATCATGTGCTGTAATAAAGTTCACACTTGCCTTAATGCCTCGGTTTTGAGAGGCATACAAGTCGGCTGAACCTGCGATACGTTCTTTCACATCGCCCAATACATGTTCGTCACCTTTCAGGAACCTGCGGATGCTATCCCGGTATTTCCCGTTCCATTCCGCCCAGCGCCCCCATGAAGGAAATGCACCTACCTGATACAAGCCTCCGGCATCCCATGCCTCAGCTATCAATTTGGTTTTACCCAAAATAGGGTCATGAGCCAATGACTCCAGCAAAGGCGGATTAGGCATCGGACATCCATTCTGGTCACGTCCCAAGATAGCCGCCAAATCGAAACGGAATCCATCCACGTGATAATCGGTTACCCAATAACGCAAGCTTTCTACAATCATATCCCGCACATTGGGGTTATTGCAATTCAACGTATTGCCGCACCCGCTGAAGTTAAAATAATAACCTTCCGGAGTCAACATGTAATAAGTCTTATTGTCAATACCCCGATACGAGATATAAGGCCCATTCTCATTCCCTTCTGCCGTATGGTTGAAAACCACATCCAGGATAACTTCAATACCATTCGCATGAAGTTGCTTGATAAGATTTTTCAATTCATCCACCTGCATACCGAAACGCCCGGTAGATGCGTATGCGGCTTTAGGGGCAAAGAAGCCTACATTGCTATATCCCCATACGTTGTAAAGCATATGCCCATCAACCGGAGAAGGCTTGCTGTTCTCAAATTCGTCAAACTCATGAATCGGCATCAATTCCACGCAATTCACGCCTAACTCCTTCAAATAAGGAATCTTTTCGGCTATGCCGGCAAAGGTTCCGGGATGCTTTACATTCGCATCCGCACCGCATGTAAAATTACGGACGTGCATTTCATAGATGACCAGTTCATTTACCGGAGTTTCCAACGGAAGGTCGTCTTCCCAATCAAAGTCATCACAAACCACACGGGCACGGTATTGATATACATTGTCCCAATCGGGCTGGGCACCCCATACGTCACGTCCTGCAATCAACTTGGCATACGGGTCCATCAAGATTTTCGTCTTATCAAAACGATGACCTTCCTTCGGATTCCACGGCCCGTCCATCCGATAACCATATTCGATATTCTCGAAATCCAAATCGAAGACCATCATCGAGAATACATTTCCCATCTTAAATTCCTTCTGGAAAGGTATTTCGACAAACGGTTCCGGTTCATGATTATGGAAAAGAACCAACGTACAATCCGTAGCGTAACGGGAATAGACCGAAAAGTTTACAGCATTTCCCATTACGGTAGCCCCGAAAGGATAAGGACGCCCTGTACGCAATTTCAATCCTTTATACTCATGTGTCGGGAATAAATCTACTCGCTGCATACTTACCCTATTTGACTTTGACATTCTTCTACCGTATCGAAGTATTTAAAGAAATGTTCGAAGCCTGTAATAGCCATTACTTCCCTCACCTCTTTAGATACACCTACCAAGTACACATTCAAGCCATTGGATGCAGCTACTTTATAAGCATAAAGCATGACACGCAATCCGGCACTCGATACATACTTACATTCAGACAAGTCCAAAATCACACTTTTGTTTTCATCCAAAATAGACAATATGACTTGCTGTTCTTCTTTGCTGGATGAAGCGTCCAACACAGAACCTACTTTATGAACTTCCGCACTCATCTTTTTCAATCTTTAGGAACAATAACGACTTTGACTTTCGGACGATATTCTACGGCAGGCAGCTGTATGGTCAACTTATCTGCATCGAAATTCTTCCATTCCCGTCCGTCAATCCATACTTCCTGCAATTTCACGCTTCCTACAGGCAAGATATCGGGTTGTACACGCAATACATTATCCTTGAAACCATTTACCATAGGTTTGAAATATAAGGTCAACGGTTTCTTGGTATTCAGCAAATTGGTATAAGTAGCTGCCAGATAAGCTAATTCTACTGAATGGTAAGCACTCATCGAGTGGCTTCCCTTCTTACGTTCCGTACCCAGCAGGTAAGGCAAGCCATTAGCCAATACATTGAAATAAACGGCTCCGTCTTCATGGTCAAGGAAATAAGTATTATAGAAGGCAGCTGATTCACGTGCATATTTCAAATATTCCTCTTTGCCATAGATACCATACAGAATCTCGTATGCCAAAATCGCCTGCTCCTGTTGCCACCATGCCTTACGGTCGTGCCATGCGAAACGATAATATTCTTGATTGCCATGCAAACGGCGTTCCATCACATCATACCAACCGCCACGCTGTACGTCCAAACCTACTTGAGGCATGACCTCTGCAATGTGCTGGGCAAATTCTTCATACGATTTCTTCGGGCAGATGCTATTGATACGCATCAAGTTCCATGCAATCTTCAGATTATGCCCCACTACCGCACGGTCTTGTTGCCATCCCCATGTCAGGTCATGACTCCAATCGTCCATAAAACGCTCATTTACAAACGGGCTATTCTCATAATCCGGGAAATGTGTAGTGATAGTATCGGCTGTATATTCCAAGAAATCCTTGTATTTCTTTTCCTCAGTAGCCAGATACAAGTTAATCAAATAAGCAGGAGCATGATCACCTACAGAGTTCCAGTTCTTACGCATCCGGTTCGGGCCAAGGCTTGAACTGTCCGGACTCAACAATACCGGGTCTATATGCGAATAATATCCTTCTCCTTTCTTATCCTTGAAGAAACGTTCGAAAAGGTCGATAGTCAATTCAGCATCGCGCAAAATAGAAGGGTCACCGTTCACACGGTAAGTCTGAATCGGACCAGCCAATGCATAAATCTGCTCATACATCGGGATGGCATCGTAATCATCGCCAAACTCAGAAGTAAAGATTTTCTTTTCTTTGTCCCCATCAATGTCAATGCCATGATACCAATAAACCACATTCTCATCTACATCGTAGAAACGCATGTGTTTTTTCAGGTATTCCACACCTTTTTCAGCTGTTTCCAAGAAAATGTCTTCACCTGTCAGCATAAAAGCGGAAGCCATACCGTAAATCATACGTGAAATCGTATCGGTTTCCTGGCGGAAAGAGTTCACTTCCCGTTTGCCGCCCAGGCTTACCGCCGTACGGTATTTTTCATAATCGATTTCACCATCACCGAACTGCGCACGGACAAAAAAGTTACAGATACTTTTTGCCTGATTAGCCCACCAGTTGGATTCTTCAAAACGGAACTTACCTAATTCTCTTTCCGGAAAATCTATCTGTTTTGCTTCAAATGTATACTGCCCGTCATGTTGGGGATAGAAAATACCAAAGACAAAAGCCATACGGCCATTTTGAGACAAAAGCTGATAAAGATTACCAGTAGCATCCTGGTAAGGTTCGTCCAAATTACGCATCAAACGCGCAAATGTAGTATCTGTTAACAATACAGGGAAAGAACGTTTATCTGTTGTTGTCAACGTAAAACATTTCTCACTTTCATTAAAATCGCTTACATATCCGGCAATCAGATCTGTAAATTCAAACTGCATCTTATCGGCAGGTTTGAATACTTTAAAATTGTCTTTCATAAAAAAAGGTCTTTTATTGTACTAC
The DNA here is from genome assembly GCF_000190575.1 of Phocaeicola salanitronis DSM 18170. Taxonomy (NCBI): domain Bacteria; kingdom Pseudomonadati; phylum Bacteroidota; class Bacteroidia; order Bacteroidales; family Bacteroidaceae; genus Phocaeicola; species Phocaeicola salanitronis. The sequence continues at coordinate 2,135,088 of NC_015164.1, forward strand.
ATGTGTTATTTCAATCGTTTCAATATCAACATCGTAATGTCATCGCTTTGAGGTTCGTTCCCGACAAAATCCTTCAAGTCTTCCAAAATAGCTTCCGCTATTTCTTCGCTCCCTGCACCCGGTACACTCTTCAAGGTTTTCTCTAATCCGCTTTCCGAAAACATTTCCCGGTTTTCATTAAAGGCTTCTGTCACACCATCGGTGTAGAGAATCAACGTGTCTCCCGGCTCCAAAGTCAAGCTCGAATTTGTATAGACAAAATCATCAAATACGCCTACGATAAAATTCTTGGAAAGCGGTAATGGTTCTACGGTATTATTCTTACGCAATAAATACGGAGGATTGTGCCCTGCATTCGTATAGTCCACCTCGCCGGTCTTGATATTGTAAATACCATAAAAGACCGTTACAAACATCGAGTCAAGACTTTCGTTACACAACAATTTATTAGCATAATTGATGCATTCATGAGAAGGGACTCCCCTGATGCCTGTAGCACGAATCAATGTCCGGCTTACTGCCATAAACAAGGATGCCGGGACACCTTTCCCCGATACATCGGCTATTACAAAGCCGATTCGTTCTTCGTCTATCTGGAAAAAGTCGTAGAAATCTCCACCCACATCTTTCGCCGGAGTCATTGAGGCATAAATGTCAACAACATCAGCCAACTTAGGGAATGGCGGAAATTTACGAGGCAATATAGCCTGCTGAATCTCACCAGCCACCGCTAAATCATTTTTAATAGACTCCAACTGATCATGTTCATTCTGCGATTCTCTGACAAAATTTATTTGCTCAATCGCCTTTTCTATCGTGCGTGACAAATCATCCAAATCAATCGGTTTAGTAGCGAAATCAAATGCACCGTTGTTCATCGCCGAACGGATGTTGTCCATATCGCCGTATGCAGACACCATAATGCATTTCAATGCCGGATTCCTCATCTCGTTGATGCGGGTCAACAAAGTAAGCCCATCCATTTCGGGCATATTGATATCACTCAAAATAATATCAAAGTCTTTCTTTTCCAACACCAATTGCAAGGCTTCCAAACCATTATGCGCAAAGGTGAACTCGTATTCACCCTTGCGGATTTTCCGACGAAAATACTGGGTCAGCAGTATTTCCAAGTCCTGTTCATCGTCTACGCTTAAAATTTTAATTGCCATATCTTATTCATTCTAATAATTTATACCTTTAAATTCTTTCTACGTCACTTCGTAGATATGCAATTTTCTAACGGTTTTTTCGGCAAAGTATGAGCAAATGCCACCACCAAAAAACCGATTATCACAGAAGTAACGGCACACACAATAAAACGCATTCTACCAGAACCATCCATCGAATTATCTACAAACAAGTCCGTATAAAGCGGAGACACAAATTGTCCCACTTGAGCCACCGACATGATAATAGCTACTCCTAAAGTCCGCTGGCGCGGAGTGACAATGCGCGGCAAGAAAAGAGAAATGGGAGGCAAAGCGAAGCCGCCGCCAAGCCCCACGACCAAACATCCTGCCATCAAGACGCTATACGAATGAGAGCAAGCGATAATGACATATCCTGCCGCCATTATCACCGTGGCAAAAGGCATGGTCCAGTCTTTCAGATTCCGCATAATCCAAGCCAACAACACACCGGCAATAATCGCCGGGATACGCATCAGAGAAAGCGCATAGCCACACTCTTTCGCATTGCCGATACCCTCCACGTCCATAAACAACGCCAAGTCGGTATTTATCACAAAGTAACAAGCAAATATCATCATGGCAAAAAACGCTAAAACAAATATCTTCTTATTCATTCCCGTTTTCTTGCCTACACCACCTGCAGCATTTTTGGGGGAAGCCAACGGTGGAATAGAAGGCATAAACAAAGCGGTCAATACGATTGATATAACCACAAAGGCGTAACACAAGAACGAATAACGCCACGAAATACTTGCCAACACACCCGACAAACTCATAAAAAGCAAACCGCCCAACTGGTTAAAAGAGCCTTGTAAGCCCAAAAGCTTGCTACGTTTATTGGTATCCGGAGCAAAATCAAATATCAGTGAAGTGGATAAAGGAGTCATAATGCCTAAACCTATTCCGAAAAACAAACGCATTAACAACAAAAGCCGGAAATCGTTCACAAAACCTCCAGCCACACCAAATACAAGAAAAAGTATCATCCCGGTAAGCAAAAGCTTTTTCTTGTCTATCTTAGCAGTAAGACGCGCGGAAAACAATCCTATCGGCATCATTATCAACGTAGGCAAGGTTAAAACCAACTTGGCTTGTGTTTCCGAAATATGCGGGAATGCATCCCGTATAGCAGCCAAGGCAGGAGATACTGCCGTAGGTGCCATAATAGTAAGCACAGATACCGATAAAATAGACGGTATCAACATTTTCGAATATTTCTTTGTCTCTTCCATTTTTATATTCAATTATCCTCCCATTTTTTATAAGAACATGCGGACAGGCTTGCCTACAGTCACACTCAAGCGCAGATAATTCACCACGCCTCCTATATACGAAGGCTTATCCGCATTGTAACGACAAAGCATCATTGATAAACAACTTTCTGCCAAACACATGTGCCGATGATGAACCGGCATTATCATTCAGGAAAGATATGGTAGAATAAATATTTGTCCGATCCGGCAAAAGAATTTTCCGTGCCATGAATGTCCGTATTCAACCTGATTAATATGTCCGGAAAATGAATATATACTTCATAAGCAATTCCAGTTAACTGCTACAGCCCACGAAGATAACTGACTTGGCAAAGTAAGTATATATTCATTTTGCACACCATTGCTCCGGTTCATTACGGACATGCATTTTTATATTTATACCCTCCCCAAACTGAAAGGCGGATACACTTCACTATCTACCAACACATCAATAATGCAAGGCTTGTTCAACGCGATGGCATCCTGCAACGCCGGCAAGAATTCTTCCAATTTTTCTACCCTATATCCTTTCGCTCCACATGCTTCGGCATACTTCACAAAATCCGGATTCTCAAACTGCATATATGCCTCGTCATTATACATATTCAGCAAGAACTTCTTGATGATATTAAATTCACTGTTATTGAATATAATCCAAATAACAGGAATGTTATATTGCACTGCTGTCATCAATTCGAATCCTGCCATCTGATAGCATCCATCACCCACGCCTGCAATCACCACTTTATCCGGATTAGCGCATTTCACTCCCAAGCAGCCGTTCGTATGGCTTGCCATCGGTCCGAAACTTCCCGGATTCTGATAGCGCTGATTCTTATTCAACTGCAAATAACAGCTCAACCACAACATGTGCGAACCGGCATCACCCATTACAATGGCATTGTCTGGCAGATTCTGAGACAAGACACGGACGATATCTCCCGGAAAAATCCGTTGGGCATCCGTATGCACCGGTTCCTCATAATAATGTCTGTTGGGCAATGTACCGATTTGCAAGGAGGGCAAATTACGTTTCTCCAACAAAGGCAATAACTCCTGAAGTGCCAATTTGATATCGCTTACCACCGCTACATCAGCTTTATACACTTTATTGATTTCAGCCGGATCAATATTCACATGAATCAACTGTTTATTCGCATATAAATCCGGTTGGAATGAGAATGTAGCATTTTGAGCGAACGAATTTCCCATCGCGAGCACGACTTCCGCCTCCTGAAAATACGTATTAGCAGCCTTGTCACCCGATGTTCCATACATGCCTAAACACAAAGGATGATTCTCCGGCAATAATCCTTTGGCATCCATTGTCTGGACAAACGGTATTTGATACCTTTCTATTAATTGGAGCAATTCGCCGGATGCCTCACTACGCACGCAACCATAACCAATCATCGCCAGCACTTTCTTATTCTTACTGATTGCATCAGCCAATGCATCCGCCGCTTTTTGCAGAGCTTCTTCCGTTGCCTTAACCGCTTTTACACGGATGTTAATCGGACGGAAATTGGTTACTTCTGCCGTAGTCACATCTTTCGGTATATGGATATGCACCGGTCCCGGACGCCCGTCGAATGCTGTATTTATAGCGTCTTCCAAGATATCACACGTATCTTCTGCCCGCTCCAATACATACGATTTTTTAGTCGTAGCCGAAAACATCACCTGCGAATCAGGCGTACGGCTCAATCCTGTAGATTCGTTCAACGCACCTTTTCCCCGTTGTCCCATTGAAGTATATCCTGTTATAGCCAATATGGGCAACGAATCGGATAATGCTACCGCCATGCCTGAGAACAAATTAAACGCACCCGGACCTCCCGTCGCAAAGCACACACCCAAATTATTCGGGTTAAACATAGTGTAGCCACATGCCATGAACGACGCCGCCTGCTCATTGCGGATAATAACGGTCTTTATTTTTTTCGAATCGCGCAGAGCCAACAACATAGAGGCGTTTACCTGTCCGCTCCCTCCAAATACATAGCTCACGCCGATATCTTCCAGTGCTTTTACGATGGTTTGGTTTACATCCATAATAAATCCTTTTTATTATATGTTAGTTTTACTTCTGTTTATCAGCCCACTCATCCTCGTTAAACTTTGCTTTCGCGCTTTTAGGAGGATTCTCAGAAAATAATTTTCCGCCTGTAGCTGCCTCGTTCAAACCGTATCCGTTAAAAAAAAGATAAATACGGTCTTTAGGCACTCCGCTTACTTCGGAAAAGGTAGAGATGAACTTATCGGCTACAATCTTCTTTTGCTCGTCGGTCATCTCAATGCTATGAATTATTATTGCCGGCATTTTGCTTTTTGATTAAAAAAGGAATAAGTCATGTGCGGAATTAACCCCACACATGACTCTCCTTATAATTATTATTTAAGAGAATTCAACACTTTCACAATCATATCACCGTATGCGATAGATGATTCTACCGAAGTACCGGTAATAAACGGATGATCGTAATAAACTTGCGGGTCTTCACGACTTGCATTGATACGTGCTATACAAGCGCCGTTAGGACCTACAGCGTCACGAACCAAGTCTTCGATAGGCCACAAGAATCCCGGAGTAATCACATTCGTACCGCAATTGTCAGGAGTTGCACCATACAATTCGTATGACATAGCCATACCCGGACCATAGAAATCCCATGCACGTGGATGAGCACAAATCTTCTTGCCATACACAATCGACTTATAATCATTTTCCGGGTCGCGGAGGAATACCAATGTAGAAACGGCATAGCACAATGCAGCCACAATCTTACCGCTCTTATAAGCATCCATAATCAGCTTATGCAATTCCCAGCAATTACACATATCCAACATAGCACCCGGACCGCCAGTCAAAGCAATCGCATCATAATCAGCCATGTTTACTTCTGAGAATTTCAACGGATGTGCCCATTCTTCGCCATCTACCAATTCCTTGCAGCGGTCGCAAACTTCTTTCGGATTAGTCTTGATATTCTGTACACCGTCTACAAAATCAGGGTCTACACTGATTTGGAAAGGAAGCGGTTTCTTTCCTTGCGGAGTAGCCAAAGTCACTTCAAAACCAGCTTTCTTACATGCATCCCACGGAGCCTGCAATTCCTCACCCCATGAACCATAATTCGTTGCAATAATTAAAACTTTCTTTGCCATAATCTCAATAGGTATTTAAAATTAAACATACAGGGAAAAAACCTGCTTTTTTAACACTCTTACTTTGTAATAACCAATTTATCCGCATTCAGAACTTGGAAGGTATCGCCACGTTGCATCGCCTCGTCACGCTGATAAACCAAGCCTTCAGCTTTTACATCCGACACGGCATTATCTCCCGTCAGTGTCAAACGAGTATGCGCGAAATCAAAGATTCCGCTATTGCAGACAAACAAATCTTTCGTTTCTGTAAAGTTCCGGGCTTCCGTATGCCATTCGCCTATCTCTACATGATACGGAAAATCTTTAGCCGACTGAGCGTTTACGCCCACTTCCGCTACCAGAAAATCATAGGGCCCCGACTTTGACACCGTAATCGAGCCGGTATTTTCCATGCGATGAATATGTTCTTCCTTGCCTACCATCTCGCTATAGATACCAAACGCAACCGCCTTCGGAGTAGAAGCCTCGCTTCCTTCCAAATGAATCTTCACCGTACCCTTATTGACCAAAGGAGGAACAAGCTGGGTATTCGGCAATGAATGTTCATAAAAAGCACATGCCAAAGGATAAGATTGGTACAAGAACGACACCTTATTAACAATGAAATGCGCACGCGAAACAATATCAATATCTCCGGCATTAATCAAATGCGTATTGGCAAAACGGGCTATCGTCATGATTCTTCCTGTCGAATTGATTCGGATAGAACCATAATTGGCAATCGTTCCGCCAGTACCTGTTGTAGCCAACACACGGACGGTAGAAGCCTTCTCGACATCCACATTGATTTTCCCGTTATTGATGATGGTCACATTATTGACCGGAAGAGCGATGACACGGGTCTGTGTATCGAATGAGCCGTTACCCAACAATTCGATAGTCCCATTATTGATAACCGTCGAATTCTCACCCGCCAACAACGTTTCTCCATATACAGCCGTTTCCAAATCCTTCTCCTGATCGAAATAAATCCGGATAATTCCCTCGTTGATAATGGTCGAATCCTTACCGGCAGCCATGGCAAAACATTTCACGAAACGATATGTTCCGTTCGGGTCATCAGGCGTAGCCTTTACTTGCGCCTTATAAGCGTCAACAATGTCATGCATATGTATCTCGATGACGCCTTCATTTATCAAAGTCGCATTCGGAGCCAAACGCTGCTGTCCCGGATTTTCTTCATCATCCATCAATGCCGCCAAAGCATACAGAACGATATTACGCCCCTTAAGCACTTTACCGGCGGCAATCGCCTGCTCAGTAATATCCGCTACATTACCTGCCTCTGGCTTAGTGATAACCAGATGTTCACGGTTGACATAATACCCTGCGCTCCCTACACGGACACTTTTTCTTACTATATTTTCCATATTCTATTTTCTGTTTTATTTGTCAGACAAAGACACCTGATTATTTTCTTTATCCCATGTCAGATTAACATTTCTTTCATCAGCTGCTTTTATGTCAAAGTTTTCATATCCGGAATACTCATAACGAAACATCGTTCTTCCTCCATTATAAAGCAATGCTTCCGGAGCTACACTGTAAGAAGTTCCGTCCACATAATCTTCTCCTTTCTTCAGCAGCAATTCTCCTCCGCCAAAATCCATATTGACACCTTGACCGTAAAACAAATCCTGAGTTTGGGAAAAATCGCGTAACGTCGTATTCCAACGTCCCAGCTTAATGCAGCAAGCTTCTTCTCTTACCGCAGGACGAGTTATGAATCCAGCCTCTGCCATTCTGAAATCTATCGGACCGCTTTGTGACACTTCGATGCTTCCATCATTGATGACATTCACCTGCAAATCTCCCCCTCCGGCACTCATCAAGTCACAATACATGCCATAACCTTGACTTACCGAATTAGAGCGTTCACTTCCTTCAATGGCAATGCTGATACTGCCCCGGTTCACCAAAGAAGGCATCTGCGTACGTCCGTCCGACAAAGGGTCGTACATCGCACAAACGACAGGATTCTCAGCGTTGCCCACAGCGGTATATCCTTCAGGAAGGTCAACCATGGTCAAGTCAACCACACCATTGTTTATCAAATTAGAATCCCCGTAACGGGTCATGCAAAGTATATAACCAGGTAACCGCATCTGCATCGTACCATCGTTTATCACATTCGATTTAGTACCGCCCGTAGTAATCATACGCGCGTCTTCACACATATCCAATTCTGCGGTCATGACACCGTTATTGAATGCGGAAATGCTATTACCGAATGTTGCCATACCACGCAAACGGGTAGCTACAGAACCGTTTCCATAAAAATGAATTTCGCCGTTATTAATCATCGATGAGTTTCCGCCTCCGTTCATTCCCATGACATAAATCGTAGAAGTCACAGACGGATCATGGTCAAAATACACATTGATGACCCCTTCATTAATAATCGTACTATTCGTTCCGACAAACATGGCGATCAAACGAAGATAAGTATAAGGACGTTCCGGGTCATCCGGAGTCTGAATCTGGTCCTTATACCGTTCCACTAAGTCTTTGGTATGAATGGTAATGGTTCCCCGATTGATAAGCACCACATCCTCTACCGTATTCAACGTATCCATTGCAAGCATCCCGCCATTATCCGTAAAGTTAATGCCAGCCATAGCGCAACAATTAAGCGTTGTCTCCGTCACACGGCCACTTGTCGTCAGAATAGTGGAAGTCATTTCGAATACCACATCGTCCTCGCTCATCCCCAAGACAATATCTTTCGTATTGACCACCGTAGTACCCGACTCACCCGTTATCAATATTTCTTCCTCTTCTTCCGGAACGAATACAGGCTCTTCATCCTCCGAGCAAGACGATATGGCAAACAGCAATATGCCCCAAAACCATAATCCAATAATTTTTTTCATCGAGAATCAACTATTTTGGTCCGATACTCATGCTTATTTATCCCACGGAAAAACTGTCTTGACCGGAGCGAACACATCAATGGCTTCCGTTTCACCTATAGCTACAAAACCATGAGGCACATCTGCGGGAACCAAATAAGCATCGCCTTCTTTCAGTTCATATTCCTTATCGCCAATCGTAAGGCGGAAACCACCCTTGATGACATATCCGAATTGTTCCTGCGGATGCGTATGCATACCTACCACACTTTGGTCAGACATATTCCAGTGCAATACATTCAGATTCTTGCCCATGGCGAAATCTTGACGGATTACACCTTTACCCATATCTACTTTTTCTACTTCTTTGTGATTAATCACCATCTTGTTGTCCATAATTCTCTATATTTTAATGATATAACATTCATTCCTACTTGCTGATTATACATGTGTCACCCCGATGCAAAGCAACAGGAAGCTGATAAACCAATTCAGATACATCAGGCAGTACACCTCCATCCTCCAATATTAAGTTTAGCTCCGACAAGTCAAAACACGCACTTTGGCACACGAACAAGTCGTGTGTCTGCGAGAAGTCACGGCTGTGCGTTTTCCACGTACCGATTTTCAACTTCACCGGATTGTCTTCTTTCAACTGCATGTTCACGCCCAATTCTCCCGTTACATAATTCACAGGTCCTTCTTGAGTTACTTCCACTGTCCCTTCATTGGAAACGAAACGAACCGGAGTTTCCCCATTATCTTTATTTTCCATCTGATAATAAAATCCGAAAGCAATCGCATCAGGACCAGAAGCTTTGCTACCTATCAAATGCACCTTAATCACTCCCCTATTGACTATCGGACTCGGCAATAAAGCACCCGGACGGAAATGCTCATACATACCCGTGGCCATTGGCGGGAAATTAAATAAATAAGGAATCTTCCCTTCAATCAAAGTGGCCAATGAAGTAACATAAATTTCACCGTCATTAAGCATTTGTGTACCTGTCACGCTTCCCATCGTCATCACACGTCCGGCCACACGCACTTCAATACGCCCTTTATTCCAAAGCGAACCATACATACCGGCTGTATGTAACACACGGGTTTGGAAAGCACGTTCCACATCTACCGTAATCAGTCCTTCATTCACCACATGCAAATGGTCGGCTACACCTCCTACACCACGCACCAATGCTTGCCAGGAACCATTGCCATAGAAATGAATTTCTCCTTTATTAACCAACATCGAATCAGCTTCCGCCCACATGGCACAACAATACATCGTAGTCTCGGCATCGGCGTCATGATCCATATAGACATTAATGACACCTTCGTTTATCAATACCGAATTTGCACCTGCAGCCATTGCATACCCACGCAAGGCATCGACCTGATAAGCATCCCCACACCGCTGTGCATTCCGAATATGAGCAGCATACAATTCTTTGAAATGAATGTCAATGACACCTTTATTTATAAGAGTAGCATTCGGAGCCAACATCATATCTCCTGGCGAAGAAGGATCTTCCGTCAATGCCACCAATCCGCAAATCACATTATTCTGCAGCTTCCGGCTGACATTGAATTGTGCTCCGGCGGCATAACGATAAATAAACAGATTCTGTTCCGAGGCATCTTCTATGCTTAAATGAAGTTCATTGACAGCATAAGCTCCTTCTCCAACTATCATCGCTTGAGGTGATACGATATTTTGTTTCATATCTGATTTCTGTTTTATTCAATTCATAAAATTTATTTTTGCTCAAATGCATGTCAAAGCTAGTACAAATTAAAGACTTGACCTACCTCTTGCTTCTACACTTTATTTCAAAAAGTCCGAAAAGATGTATCAAACGCCTCTTAATGCAATATCAAAATGTCCTAAATGAATATCAAAAAGTCTATTTATCACTACTTGCTATTGATTTACAACAGCCTGCAACATGCAATATATAATACATCACTTTTTCAGATTACATTTTAAACCTATTTTGTCTGGACACAAAATTCACCCATTAAATAAAAAACAAAATGTAGCTTATGGGCGTAAATATACTCATTATTTTATTTAAACGCAATCTTTTTAATGTATATTCATCATATTAAGAACAAAGTTAGGCAGTACAAGTTAACATGCCCTACAATGTGGGCTAGAAAAGTTTCATGAAAATCACCACTATGTCTCACGAAAATCACATCAGGCAAGCAATAAACTGATTATCAAAAGTTCTCTCCTTTCAGAAACTGTTTTGAATTAATCAAAGAATCAAAACAGTTAAAGTTGCTGATTGGGTCATATTATCAATCCAAATGGTATCTTTTTATAGTTTCCATCTCAAAACCGTACGTTCTCCAATTGAAAACCGTACGTTCTCGATATGAAAACCGTACGGTTTCCATATGGAGAACGTAAAAAGAAGACAGTTTGAAACAGATACTGAACCTTTCAATCATACATTGATTTGTATCTGCCAAACAAACTTATCGGAGAAATTAAGGAGCTGTTTTGAAATGTGCAAGGTATCCGTCACCTCTTTAAACGGATGTTTCCGGTTCCTCGCTTGCGGTTCTAAAATCTTTGGTATAACTTGCCACTGTTTTTCAATCAGGTCGGGTGGATAGTGTGTCATTCCTGTGTCTTTCCGTGTTTTCTGTGTTCCATTAAAATGCACAATTTCATACCGCGTGAAGTATAAATCAATTCAAAAACAGTTTCTTATTTTTCCTCGTCCAACGAAAGTTCTCTGCTTCTAAATTCAGAAGGCTTCATGCCATACCGCTTATGGAACTGGATATTAAAAGCTCCTTTAGACATTTGAGCTTCTTTGGCGATTGCGTCCAACGTCCACTGTGGGTGCTCACGCATTAAGCGGACAGCATAATCAAGGCGGCAATTTTGTATGTACTGGGAAAAGCTGCAACCGGCAAACACCTTAAACAAAACCGCAAACTTATTGGCTGGGACATGAATCTCTTTCAACAATTCCTTCTTGTTAAATCCCGGACACAGATACAGCCGGCGGCTCATGATTTCATAACTCACACGGTCGTATAATGCACGGTCTCTTTCCGTTAATTCCGGAAGGGAAGGCACATCGTCTGCTTCTTCTTCCGCACCTGCCGTCTCAGGCTCCGGATTATCCGGCGCGTTATCCAACCGCTGCAGTTCTTCCCGCAAACGGATATTTTCTTCTTGGCGGATAAAAAGCTCATCTTTGTAAGCCATCAGTTCGTCAATCGTCCGCGCCATCGTATCATTTTTCAAACGGATTGTGCGGTTCGATTTCAATATATGGCGGATATATAAGCACGCTACAACCAAAATAACGATAAAACAGACAATATACATGTTGCGCTTCTGAATGGAAGCCGCCTGCCGCTCTATCCGGTACGCCTGTTCATCCGTCTTATAAATCTCGGCAAGCTCCAACGCATCTTCTTTCCTCTCCTTTTTGCGAAGCGAATCAATCAGGGCAAGCATCGTCTCCTGCACACGCGAAGCCGCCTTCCAATCTCCCTTTCCCTGATAAGCCTCCAGCTCGGTCTGCAAATGCGGATTGATGTAATCCCAATTGACCGTATCTGTGGTCTCTTTCAAGATTTGTTTTTCGCGCCCTATATAATAAAGGGCTTCATCGAAACGTTTTGCCAATATCAAGCAAGGAATGCGGATATACTCCCCATCGGATGTAGAGGAATAAGCGTTCTGTTCCACCCTACGGTACAGGCTGTCCCCTTCCGCCTTGTTCCCTATTGTGTACGCTATACAACAATAAACCACGTCCGTCTCGGCACGACGCATGTCAAAAATACCTTCGGGCGTATCTTCACTCGCCTCCAGTCCGCGTAAAGCCTTCGCAATAAGGGGACGCATGGCAAGGGCTTCTGCGTAACGGTCTTTGTCCCACAACAACGAAACTTTCATGCCAAGCGCATAAAAAAGGTCATCCCATGTCTTATAGCAAGGATGCTTACGGACTTCCTCATCCAATATGCCGATAGCAAGGTTCATGTGCCGGAAAGCCTCATCGTATTGTTCCATTTCCATCAGGTTCATCCCCCACATGACATGCAGGTTCGCCTCGTATGTCTTGTCCCCGGTCTCTTGTATTAGCTTCATCCCTTCGGCACAATATTTCACACTCCCGGCATAATCTCCGTTATTGTGACAATCTTCTGCCATCGTAAACACAAGCGACAAAAAACGTTCGGGGTCTTTGCGTGACTCAGGCAGCGCATATGCCTTACGCGCATAAAACAAAGCCGTCTTATAATGCGACAAACCATTATGATAAACAAAACAACGCAAATCGTTAATGTCGAAGGGGGAAAGCAAGCGCCGGTCTTCTGCCGTATCAAGCAAAGCCAGCGCCTCGTCCGGACGGACAAATGTTATCTGCTGTATATGTCCGGCCGTATACAAACTGTCCCACCCCGTTTCCTTTCCCCGATGGGGGTCAGAGACACAGGCACTGAGAAGAATTGCCGTCAGCAAAGAACATATAGCAAACACCGTCTTACCCATATTGAATCTATTTATCCGTCCGCAAACTTACAATAAATTGTGGAATATCCAACGGATAAAATACATAATGAGAAGATTAATGTAATAAAAATAACGGAATGACGTTTCGTTAACCTAGTTAGTCACGGCGATTACGCCGGATTACAAAATCCGGCGTAACAAGCATCATCCGAAAGCGAAAGGGATTAGAACTTGAAGCCTGCGCTGAAGAAGAGGTCATAATTACGCGGGCCGTCCTTATAAAGCCTGCACAAGCCGAAATCGGCATCCACGCCCACTATCCAATGGGGGAAATCGAGCGCGGCACCGATTCCGATACCGGCATCGAAGCGGCGGAAGCCGTCCCAAATTTGAGTCCCGCCGACATCTCCATCCTTAAACGTTTTCCATGACATAGTCATGTCATCCACATCAACTTCCGTTTTACCGTTTACGCCTACGGCGATATACGGGCCTGCCGTAAATACCAAATCAAAATTATCGGTGGCGCGCATGTGGAACGCCGCCATCAAGGGAACCTGAAAATAATTCTGGTTTATCTGCACATCGCTGTTTACGCCTTGTGAAGAAATGTCCGACTTAACCCCCTTCGAGACCCAGCTCAGCCCGGGCTGGAAAGAGAACCATGCGTTCAACGGGATATCTGCCGATATTCCGACACGCGGATTGAACAACGCATTCGAACCCTTTGCCGCATCACCCGTCCAGCCGCTCATGCCGATGCCCACCTCGAACATCATCGTCGGCCTCATCTGTGCCGACACCGTAAGCATCGACAACATACATACCGCTAACAGAAATAACTTTTTCATACGCTTATCATTTTAGTTTGTTTTGCATAGAACAAATATAAGGCTTTTAATCGGTATGCAAAACAAAAAACGGCGATATTGCACAGAAATCATTACGTTTCGACAAAGTTTTTCTTCCGGAGACGCGGAGGAATGCATGCATCCGGTCAACCGTTTTTATGCCGGTTGGCACGGCGGCGGCGGTATTCCGCCTTCATCTTTGCCGAACCGGAGCCGTGCGCACCGGTGATATAGCCTTTCTTTTTTGCCTTTGTCTTTACTTTCTCTTCTTTCTTCTTTTTCGGAGCGGCGCCCTTAAAGACAATCCTTTCCGTTAAAATTTTCTCTATATCCATAGGTTTTGGGTTTTATTCAATTAGGTAAAATGCGGATATTCATTTTATTCAAAATAAACAATCTCTATGTCTTGGGCCTCTGCAAACTCTTTCATCAGCCCTACCATATAATCGACGGATTCGGCCAGCCCCTCGCTCCCGCCATACGCATTCATTATCGCCAACACGTGCGTGGTGCCGATGCTCATCTTTGTCCGTTCGTGGTCGCTGGTAGGGGTACCGATTCCGCCCGCCGCATCCCGGTAGACCGGCATGCCCTCGATGTTCAGCGTGCCCCTGCCGATGCCTTCGTATGGTTCGCCCGCCCGTCCGATACCCAGCACCAGGCGGTCGCCCTGAATCTTGTCGCGGTCGAAACCTCCTATCGAATTCCCGCTATAGATAGAAGCCAGGTTTATCAAGTCGACCAGCGTGTCAATCTGATACAACGGGATGCCCCGCAAGATGCGCCGGCACAACGCCTCGGACGAAGGGCGGTAGCGGCTGGGGTCTTTCCCGCATTTCTTATAAGCCTGGCGGGTGGCCTGAATGGCAGGCATTTCCTTGATGGAATCGACGGTATATTTCGCGCGATACAGGGCGGTAAACTCGTCAATCCGTTTCCATAATCCGGCATTGTAAGCCGAATTCTTTACCGTAGCAAATACTGCCGCTCCCCGGAACTGAGGCCATGCGCGGCGTAATTCGTCTGATACTTCTATTTGCATAAGTTTTTTTGAGTTCGTAAGTTTTTGAGTTTGTAAGTTTCCAATGTCACGCTGGATTTGTAATCCAGCGTAATCAAGCCCTTGCGGAACCGTAGGTCGGCGAAGCCAATTGCAATCCGCATTATCAGCTATTGGGTTCGGATTACAAATCCGATGCTTTCATTACGCCGGATTACAAATCCGGCGTGACCAAAATCCGGCGTGACCCAAAAAAATAATAATCCGCGAAAATCTGCGTTAATCTGCGTTTCTGAGCAGACACATTATATACTTAAAACTCAACACATCATTATGCCCGACAATATCCGCCCGGAAGCGGTGCCTTGCCTGCGTGCGGAGAAAAAGTCTTCATTATCCGTATACGTACAGATGCCGCTCACTTCGATACGGGACGGCTCTATGCCGAAAGCCATGAGCTGCATCCGGTTGGCTTCCCATAAGTCGATGTGCCACTTCTCTTTACGGACGGCTATGCGCTCCATATCGAAGCCTGCCCGGCGGAACGCCTCGCAGACCTCATCGCCTACCTCGAACGCTTCTTGCGAAATGCCGGGGCCGATGCAGGCGCAAACGTCTTTCCCTTCCGTCCCGTAGGCTTGACGCATCTTTTCCAAGGTTTTGCTTACGATGCGCGACACCGTCCCGCGCCAACCGGCATGGATTGCGGCTATCGCCCGGCGGCGGACATCATAGCACAACACGGGGATGCAGTCGGCGGTAGAGATGCACAGGCAGGCTTTCGGCACATCGCTCACCAGCGCATCCACCCCTTCGAGCAGACGCGCCTTTTCGCTTTCAGGCTTCCGCAAAAAAGCCTCGTCTATCACCCGCACTTCCGTTCCGTGTACCTGGTGCGGAATCAGCAATCCGGCGTCCTCGGGCAACAACGAGCAAAGCAACCCGCGGTTTTTCCTTACGGCATCGCAAGCGTCACCGCAATAGGCGTTGCAATTGAATGTGGCGTACGCCCCTTCGCTATACCCTCCATGACGGGTCGTAGAGAAACAAAAAATGTTGGAATACAATTCCGTCAAACCGTATTTCAACATTCTTTTATCGCTGGTCAGCCGTCCGTCATTTTTCCGGTTCATCGTCCCAATCTTCCTCCTCGTATTCATAATCGAAGTCGTCATCGTCTTCTTCATACGCATATCCGAAGTCTTCGTCTTCGCCCATTTCCTTCAATTCCTGAGACAACGCACTGATGTCTTTCGGGCGGTGCACAATCGAGGCGTGGCGCAAGCCCTCCAGCTGATTGCTGTCCTTATTCAATTCGGTCCACAGGATATCTTTCAATTCCTGAATGCCCATGCCCGTAACGGAAGAAATAAACACGTGGGGCACATTTTCGGGAAGCGTCGGCTTCAGCATCTCCATCAGCTCCTCGTCGAGCACATCACACTTCGTAACGGCAAGCACGCGCTGCTTGTCAAGCATTTCGGGATTGAACTTCGCCAGCTCATTCAACAGCACATCATATTCATGACGGATGTCATCGGCATCGCCCGGCACCATGAACAGCAGCAAAGAGTTGCGCTCGATATGGCGCAAGAAGCGCAAGCCAAGCCCTTTCCCTTCGCTCGCCCCTTCGATGATGCCCGGAATATCCGCCATCACAAACGATTTCCCGTCGCGATAAGACACGATGCCCAGGTTTGGCTCGAGCGTCGTAAAAGGATAATCGGCTATCTTCGGACGGGCTGCGGAAATCGTAGAAAGCAAGGTCGACTTGCCGGCATTGGGAAATCCCACCAAACCGACATCGGCAAGCAGCTTCAACTCCAATATCACCATCATCTCCTGCATCGGTTCGCCCGGCTGGGCAAAACGGGGAGCCTGACGGGTGGGCGTGCGGAAATGCCAGTTTCCCAAGCCTCCACGGCCGCCTTTCAAGAGCACCACTTCCTGCCCGTGTTCGGTAATGTCGCACACGTATTCGCCGGTCTCGGCATTGTATGCCACCGTCCCGCAGGGCACTTCGATAATCTTATCGGCACCGTCTTTCCCGAAGCTCCTGCTTTTCGAGCCGTTTCCTCCGTGCTCGGCAAATACATGGCGCTCGTATTTCAAATGGAGCAACGTCCAATAGTTGCGGTTTCCCCGCAAAATCACATGACCTCCTCTTCCGCCGTCTCCCCCGTCGGGACCGCCATTAGGCATGTACTTCTCCCGACGCAAGTGTGCAGACCCGCGCCCTCCCTTGCCGGAGCGGCAATATATCTTCACATAATCTACAAAATTCGATTCAGCCATACGATGTAAGTTATTGAGTTTGTAAGTTCTTAAGTTTGTGAGTTATTGAGTTTGACTTGTCACGCTGGATTTGCAATCCAGCGTAATCAAACCTTTGCGGATTTGCAATCCGCATTGTCAGTAAATGGTTTCGGATTATAAATCCGATTCTTTCATTACGCCGGATTGCAAATCCGGCGTGACAAGTGTTTTTAAGTTTCCGAGTCATGCCGCTAAAAACTTATCAACCCAAAAACTTAAAAACTTATTCGCCTTACAGGCTCTCTACCGCCTTGCAGATGTCTGCAAAAATCCCGTCCATCGTGCCCAAGCCGTTGATGTGCAGGTACTTACCGTCGTTCTTGTACCAGTCAATCAGCGGAGCGGTCTGCGAATGATACACCACCAGGCGTTTCTTGATGGTTTCTTCGTTATCATCGGCACGTCCGGTTTCCTGCCCGCGCTTGATCAGGCGGACCATCAGTTCGTCTTCGGGCACTTCCAAATCCAACATGATTGAAACTTCCTGCCCGCGTTCGTCCAACATCTTCTTCAAGGCTTCGGCTTGCGCAATGGTGCGGGGGAAACCGTCGAAGATAACGCCTTTGCTGTCCTTAAAACTATCGAACACACTTGCAAGTATATCAATCATCAAGGCATCGGGTATGAGCTGGCCGTTGCTTATGTATTCGTTAGCCGTCTTGCCTAACTCCGTCCCGTTCTTTATCTCGGCACGCAACACATCTCCCGTAGAAATGTGGTTCAAGCCATATTTTTCTACAATACGCGCGCTCTGAGTCCCTTTGCCCGAACCCGGAGCTCCAAAAATTACAATATTCAACATCTTGTTTACCTTATTATTAAATAATACAATAAAAAATGCGATTACTCTACTACGGAATAAATGTCCCGATAGTTGCGCCCGAAACCTTCATAGTCTAACCCGTATCCTACGATAAAATCGTTCGGGATACGCATCGCCACATAAGGAATATCCAAATCCACCTTCAGCTTGTCGGGCTTCACCAGCAGCGTGGCTATCCGGATTTCCTTCGGATTCCGCGCGCGAAGCGTTTCCAGCAGGCGCTGCATCGTCAAGCCCGTGTCTACAATATCCTCCACGATTACCACTGTACGCCCAGCGATGTCTTCGCCCAGCCCTACCAGTTCTTTTATCTTCCCGGAGGAAGACATTCCCTCGTACGAAGCCAGCTTTACGAATGAGATTTCACAAGGTATCGTAAGCCGTTTCATCAAATCGGCAGTAAACATAAAAGAGCCGTTCAACACACTGATAAAGAGCGGATTGGCATCCGCCAAATCCCGATTGATTTCACTTGCCACACGCTCTACCTCCTTCAGGATATCGGCTTCCGGAATAAACGTTTTAAACTGCTTTTCCTTGATCTGAATAACATCCATACTGATACTGCTTTATAAAATTGGGACAAAATTACGAATTTTCCCTCAAACTTCTGTACTTTTTTTGTACTTTTACCCGCAAAACAGCTATTAAGACATAAAGATGAAAATACTTACTTGTACACAACAGAAAGAGGCGGATGCATATACCATCGCCAACAACAACATACTTTCCATTAACCTGATGGAAAAAGCGGCATCGCTCGTCGCCGATGAAATCTGTAAACGCTGGGACCGCTCGCACCGCATCATCGTGTTTGCCGGAGCGGGAAATAACGGTGGAGACGCCGTAGCTGCCGCACGCATCCTGTTTACGAAAAATTATGATGTGGAGGTCTACTTGTTCAATATCAAAGGTACAATCTCGGAAGATTGCATGACCAATATCCAACGCCTTCAGGAATGCGGCTTCACGGCTTATCACGAGATTAGCAACAGCTTCGAGCCCCCCAAACTGGAAGCCGAAGACGTAGTAATAGACGGCCTGTTCGGCTCGGGACTGAACAAGCCTCTGAGCGGCGGCTTCGCATCCGTAGTAAAATACATCAATGCCTCCAGCGCGCAAGTGGTCTCCATCGACCTTCCTTCAGGGCTAATGGGCGAAGACAACTCGAACAACGCCCGCGCCAACATCATCCGGGCAAACCTGACCCTAAGCATACAATTTCCCAAACTCGCCTTCCTCTTCCCCGAGAACGAAGACATCGTAGGCGAATGGAAGCTGCT
The DNA here is from genome assembly GCF_000190575.1 of Phocaeicola salanitronis DSM 18170. Taxonomy (NCBI): domain Bacteria; kingdom Pseudomonadati; phylum Bacteroidota; class Bacteroidia; order Bacteroidales; family Bacteroidaceae; genus Phocaeicola; species Phocaeicola salanitronis. The sequence continues at coordinate 2,154,322 of NC_015164.1, forward strand.
TCACATTGGCATCAGCCCCGAATTCATCGCGCAGGCAGATACACCTTATTATATTACCGAAGCGCAAGACGTGAGCCAGCTCATCAGGTCGAGAAAGCGTTTCGCGTTCAAGAACAACTTCGGACACGCCCTGCTTATAGCCGGCTCAAACGGAATGGCAGGGGCTTCTATCCTGGCGGCACGCGCCTGCCTGCGCTCGGGAGTGGGGCTGCTCACCGTACACACTCCCGTATGCAACCACGACATCCTGCAAACGGCTGTACCCGAAGCCATGGTGCAGAACGACGTGCATGAACATTACTTCGCCGAACCGGTCGACCTCGACAACTACCAAGCCATCGCCATCGGACCGGGCATCGGCCAGGAAGAAGAAACGGCACTTGCCACCTTCGACCAGCTTGCAGACTGTTATATCCCCGCCATACTGGACGCGGATGCCATCAACATCATAAGCTCGCACCGCAATTACCTGAACCGCCTGCCCCGCCAAAGCATCCTCACCCCGCATATAGGCGAACTGGAACGCATCATCGGAAAGTGCAACAACAGCTTCGAACGGCTGACAAAAGCCAAAGAGCTTGCCGCTTACCTGCAATGCTACATCGTATTGAAAGGCGCCTACACGGCGGTAATCACCCCCGAAGGGAAATTCTATTTCAATCCTACGGGAAACCCGGGCATGGCTACGGGAGGAAGCGGAGACGTATTGACTGGAATCATCCTTGCCCTATTGGCACAAGGATACCCGCAAGAAAACGCCGCACGCCTGGGGACATATATCCACGGACTTGCCGGCGACATCGCCTGCCGGCGCATGGGAGAAATCTCTCTGACCGCCGGCGACATCATTGACGCATTACCCGAAGCATGGAAAATTCTTTCAGAAATCAAATAATGAGACGTAATATGAAAAAAAACGTTTTTGCGCTAAGCCTCCTTGCATGCACGGCGCCCATCGCCGCACAAGACATCAGCCCGTACCTTCCGGGCGAAGACGAAGGCATCGTCTATTTCCTGCCGAAAACAATGCTGGAAGTAAACGTGATAGCCACACGCGTCACGTATCATCCCGGAGAATTATGCCAATACGCAAACCAGTATTTACGGATGAACAACGTAAGTCCCGAACCGGAAACGTATTGGGAAATCAAGCAAATAGAAGTACGTTCCGCAGGAGTGCCCGACTCTACAAAAGCCTACCTCGTCAAATTGAAGGACAAAAGCAGCATGAGCAACGTGGAACTGACCGAAGAAGGGCTGATTGAAGCGATTAACACTTCCGCACCCGAAAAAATGCCGATGGAATACGTGCTCGAAAAGCCGCAAAAGCACGAGAACCCACGCAGATACATGACCGAGGACATCTTGCTGGCAGGGTCTTCCGCCAAGATGGCAGACCTTACCGCCAAGGAAATCTATAACATCCGGGAAAGCAAAAACCTGATTTTACGCGGACAGGCAGATGCCATGCCTAAAGACGGGGCTTCCCTTCAATTGGTTATCGACAACCTGGACACACAGGAAAAAGCACTGACCCAGCTCTTTACCGGAACGACCGACCGTGAAGACAAAGTGTTCACCGCCCATATCGTCCCCCAAGACGGACTTACCGATAAAGTCGCACTGCGCTTTTCCCGTTCCTTAGGCGTCCTTCCAGCCGAAGATTTAGCGGGAGAGCCTATCTACATCAACCTGAAAAGCACCGTGCCGCTCCCCACTGTTACTGAAGACAATAAGAAAAAGAAAAAACTGGAAGGGGCTATCTACAATATTCCGGGCAAAGGGAAAGTAACGGTCAGCTACCAGGGAAAGACATGCTTTGAAGCTGAATTGCCTATCACACAATTCGGAACAACCGAAGTATTGGTCAACGATTTATTTAAAAAAGTCAATACCCGCGTCATTTTCAATCCCGAAACCGGAAGCATCCTGAAAATAGACAAAGACTAAGTCACGTCGATAGATTAAAAATATAGCTGCAAATGCAATAACTTGCAGCTATATTTTTACCCGTAATCAATAAGAAACGGCAAAAGCCTTACCTTTGTAAAATGATTCTAGAGGATTTCAAATTTTACAAGCCATGTAAGTTACTGCAACCTTACGTCAGGTATTATTGGGTATTCAAAAGCAATCAACCGCTGAATACCCTTACTTTTCCTATTGGTTGTCCTCAAATCATTTTTCATAAACAGACACCGCTCTATATCCCTGAACTAAACACGACCCAAGACAGACTGGCTATCAGCGGTCAGGTTAATTTCCCGTCACACCTATATGCAAACGGAAACGTAGAAATGATAGTGGTGGTATTCCACCCTCACACGATGAGTCTGTTTCTGAATTTACCCACATCGCTTTTCTACAACCAAGAGGTTTCCGGCTATAGCTTGGAAAATAAGAAATTGAATGAACTGGCTATACGAATATCCGGTTGTGAAGATAATTCTGTCTGTATAAACTATATCGAAAAATGGTTATTGTCACAAATTGCCAACAACTTGTCCGAAACTTCATATAACATCAAGAGAATGGATGCTGCTATACGGCAGATATACAGTTTTCCTCAAACAACCGTAACCGAATTGTCTTCCATTACCTGTCTAAGCAAAAAACAGTTTGAACGGTTATTCCATTCATTGGTGGGCATGAATCCCAAAGAATATGCCCGTATCGCCCGATTCCAAAAGGCTTTGGCACAAATGCAGCATCAAACGGGCAAAGAAATTAGCCAGGCACAAATAGCATACACAAGCGGCTATTCCGACCAATCGCACTTCATACGCGAGTTTAAGAAGCTCAGCGGATATACACCTATGTCTTTATTAAAAGTTTCAGCCCCTTATTCTGATTTGTTCACCAATCCTGTATAAATCTCCCATTTGTTTTACTCGGAATCCAACAATCCATATGCCTGACCTTTGCAAAACGTCAGACAGCTTTTCCTCTTCAGCATCTTCATATATCAGAAAATATATCCAATATTGTATTAAAACAACTTACAACCTGTTTGCATCTTGATTTAAACCAAACGTTCAAAACCAACATATAAACAAAAAAGCGATTACCTATTTTTAGATAACCGCTTGGATTTCAATCCTTTAAAAGTGATCCGCTTGGGGCTCGAACCCAAGACCCCAACATTAAAAGTGTTGTGCTCTACCTGCTGAGCTAGCGAATCAAACCTGTTTGCCATCATTTCTGATTTGCGAGTGCAAAGGTATGTCTTTTTTCTGAATCTGCAAAGGAATCTTCAAAAAAAGTACAAATATCTTTGCCTGATGCCTTAATAATCCTCAATTAACAGCTGACAGATTGATTTTTCTTTGTTTTTTCCCTACATTTGGCAAAGTATTTGTAAGTTTTCCTGAAAACCATTTTAAAGAATTGAATTATATGATGTATTGGATTTTATTTATCGGCATCGCCATTCTCAGCTATCTGGTGCAAGCCAACCTGAAAAGTAAATTCGACAAGTATTCACGTATGGCACTTTCCAACGGAATGACCGGACGAGAGATTGCCGAAAAGATGTTGCGCGACAACGGCATTTATGATGTACGGGTAACCAGTACCCCGGGAATGCTTACTGACCATTATAACCCAGCCAATAAAACCGTCAACCTCAGCGAAGGAGTGTACAATACCTGCAGCATAGCCGCGGCAGCTGTAGCCGCACACGAATGCGGACATGCTGTACAACACGCACGAGCCTACGCTCCGCTTCAGATGCGTTCGGCATTAGTTCCCGTAGTGCAGTTCTCTTCTTCCATCGTGCAATGGGTGTTATTGGCAGGAATGTTCCTCATCAATACTTTCCCCCAACTGATGTTGATTGGCATTTGCCTTTTTGCGATGACCACCTTGTTCAGTTTCATTACCCTTCCTGTGGAAATTGATGCCAGCCGACGCGCTTTGGTATGGCTGAGAAGTGCAGGAGTGACCAACAATTACAACCAATCTCAGGCGTTCGATGCCTTGAAATCGGCAGCATATACGTATGTAGTAGCCGCACTAGGCTCGCTCGCCACCTTAATATATTATATCCTGATTTTCACTAACCGCCGCGAGTAAGGACATTTTATATTTAACGTAACGGTTTTTTCCGTATTTTTGCACCGCTAAACTTTAAACCGATTTTATTATGGCAACAAAACCCTGCATACCCAAAGGAACCAGAGACTTTTCGCCGGAAGAGATGGCGAAACGCAATTATATATTCAGTACAATCCGTGAGGTATTCCGCCTCTACGGATTCCAACAGATAGAAACCCCCGCTATGGAGAACCTCTCCACCTTAATGGGGAAATATGGCGACGAGGGCGACAAGCTCTTATTTAAAATACAGAACTCGGGCGATTACTTCTCAGGACTGACCGATGAAGAACTGCTCTCACGCAATGCAGCCAAACTCGCCTGCAAATTTTGCGAGAAAGGCTTACGCTACGATCTCACCGTACCGTTTGCACGCTACGTAGTGATGCACCGTGATGATATCGCCTTTCCCTTCAAACGTTTCCAGATTCAACCCGTATGGCGTGCCGACCGTCCGCAAAAAGGACGTTACCGTGAATTTTACCAATGCGACGCCGATGTAGTGGGAAGCGATTCACTCTTGAACGAAGTGGAACTGGTGCAGATGCTCGACACTGTATTCTGCAAGTTCGGCATACGGGTAGCCATCAAAATCAACAACCGAAAAATCCTGAGCGGCATAGCTGAAATCATCGGTGAGGCAGATAAGATAACAGATATTACCGTCGCTATCGACAAACTAGACAAAATCGGATTGGAGAACGTCAATGCCGAACTGGCTTCGAAAGGTATCCCACAAGAATCCATCGCCAAGCTCCAGCCCATCATCCTGTTGAGCGGGACAAACCAAGAAAAGCTCGCCACCTTGAAACAGACGCTGGCTTTGAGTGAAACGGGTATGAAAGGAGTAGAAGAAAGCGAATTCATCCTGAATACGATTGCAGGACTGGGCATCCGTTCGGAAGTGGAACTTGACCTCACCTTGGCGCGTGGACTGAATTACTATACAGGAGCCATCTTCGAAGTGAAGGCGCTCGACGTACAAATAGGAAGCATCAGCGGAGGAGGACGGTATGACAATCTGACAGGCATATTCGGTTTACCGGGCGTATCAGGCGTAGGCATCTCTTTCGGTGCCGACCGTATCTACGATGTATTGAACCAACTCGACCTCTATCCGAAGGACGCTTCGGCAAGCACACAAGTATTATTCGTTAACTTCGGCTCAGCAGAAACCGCTTACGTACTCCCCATCTTGGCAAAAGTACGCGAAGCAGGTATTCGTGCAGAAATCTTTCCCGATGCTTCGAAGATGAAAAAGCAGATGAGCTATGCTAACGCCAAAGCCATCCCCTTCGTGGCGATAGCGGGAGAGAACGAAATGCAGGAAGGCAAGCTCACGCTCAAGAATATGACAACGGGCGAACAGCATCTGGTCACTCCCGATGAACTAATCGCAACCGTAAAACTTTAACTTAAGACACAGAGACGCAAATGATTCCTTATACTACATTTGCGTCTCTGCGCTTTTATCCTGCACCACCTTATCACGTAGCAGCCATTGCCTTTCGACTTTAACACTTAGGGCATGAGCGCATTTGGATAGTTGGCAGAGATTTACTATCTTTGCAAGACTTTATAAAAACAAAGTGTATGATACAATCAATGACCGGATACGGCAAAGCGACCGTTTCATTCGGAGATAAAAAAATAAACGTCGAAATCAAATCACTTAACAGCAAGGCACTTGACCTTTCGACACGCATAGCCCCTCTCTATCGGGAAAAAGAAATGGAAATACGGAATCGTATTTCGAAAGCACTGGAACGTGGGAAAGTGGATTTCTCCCTTTGGATTGAAAAAGAAACAGGCGAAACCGCTACCCCTATCAATGCCACACTCATAGAAAATTATTACAAACAAATCTGCCACATTGCCGAAACCTATCATATTCCGGTGCCGGAAGACTGGTTTGCCACACTGCTCCGCATGCCCGACGTACTGACACGGGTAGAAGTACAAGAACTCTCGGATGAAGAATGGAGCGTAGCCAGTCAAGCCATCGACGAAGCGATACAGCACCTCGTAGACTTCCGCAAGCAAGAAGGAGCGGCACTGGAAAAAAAATTCCGTGAAAAGGCAAACAATATTGAACGCCTGTTACACTCACTGGAAACTTACGAAAAAGAGCGGGTGACAAAAATACGCGAACGCATCACCGATGCGCTGGAAAAGACCATTCAAAAGGATTACGACAAAAACCGGCTGGAACAAGAATTAATCTACTATATCGAGAAGCTGGATATCAACGAAGAAAAACAGCGCCTTGCCAACCACCTGAATTATTTCCGCGAAACGCTTGACAACGGAATCGGTCAGGGCAAAAAGCTGGGTTTCATAGCACAAGAAATGGGACGCGAAATCAACACTACCGGAAGCAAATCGAATCATGCATTGATGCAGAACATCGTGGTACAAATGAAAGACGAGCTGGAACAAATCAAAGAACAAGTACTGAACGTAATGTAAATTTCATACCACCACAGATTACACAGATTTCATAATTAATTGATAATAGCTGTGTAATCTGTGGTGAAAAACAATATTTCTATGAACGGAAAACTGATCATATTCTCCGCACCTTCGGGTTCGGGCAAGTCGACTATTATCAACTACCTGCTAAAGCAAGGGCTGAACTTACGGTTCTCCATCTCTGCCACCAGCCGTCCGCCCCGTGGTACGGAACAGAATGGAGTGGAATATTTTTTTCTCTCGCCTGAAGAATTCAAGGAAGGCATAGCGAACAATGAATTCGTAGAATACGAAGAGGTCTATCCCGGCCGTTTTTACGGGACTTTGAAATCGCAAGTAGAAAAGCAACTTGCTGAAGGACAAAACATCATTTTCGATGTAGATGTAGTAGGCGGATGCAACATCAAGCGCTTTTATGGCGACCGCGCTCTATCGGTCTTCATCCAACCGCCTTCTATCGAAGAACTGCGCAAGCGTCTGGAAGGACGAGGAACCGACTCACCGGAAACAATTAATAGCCGGATAGCCAAAGCGGAATTCGAACTTAGCTATGCCCCGAAATTCGACATTGTCGTAGTAAATGACCAATTGGAGAAAGCCGAAGCACAAACGCTGGAAGCCATCCGTAATTTTTTAAACAGCTGATTCACCTGTTTCGTTTAACCCAAAACTTACACACAATGCCTAAAGACCCGAAAAAACTCCTGCTCATCCTGATGATTGTAGCGGTTTTCATTGCGCTGACCGCTTTAGCCGTAGGTATATTTGCCCTCAGCCTGAAACAATACATCATTGCCGCGGCAATGTTCATAGTAGCCGCATGGCAAGTAGTAAATTTCTTCAAATGGAAAAAACTCATTTAAAAGCAGGAATATTCGGAGGAACGTTCAACCCAGTACACATCGGACACCTCGCCCTCGCCAATTATTTGTGCGAGTACGAAGACTTGGACGAAGTGTGGTTTCTTGTGACTCCGCAAAATCCGTTTAAAAAGGATATCCGCCTGTTGGATGACCGTATCCGGTTGGAAATGGTAAAAACCGCAATAGACGGCTATCCCCGCTTCCGAGCTTCCGATTTCGAATTCAGCCTGCCTCGCCCTTCTTATACCGTCGATACACTCCGGAATCTATCCGACACTTATCCGGAACGGGAATTTATCCTGATTATCGGAGCAGACAACTGGGAAAAGTTCAGCCTATGGAAGTCCCCCGAAGAAATCCTCCGAAAGCATCGGATTCTGGTTTATCCACGCTCCGGATACAGCCTGCATATCCCCGATGCTATGTCAAAACAGGTGAAAGCAGTACAAACGCCCTTGCTCGAAATCAGTTCTACTTTCATCCGGAAATCAATAGCTGAAGGGAAAGACATCCGTTACTTCGTACATCCCGCTGTGTACCGCATCATCCTAGAAAAACGACTTTATCAAGTGAATAATGAATAAGCAAATACATTATGAGTGAAAACGTTAAACCCAATTCCCTTCAAGCCTGGATATTGGCGGCACGCCCCAAAACATTGACTGCTGCATCCATCCCCGTCATGATAGGATGCGCGTTAGCAGAAGCACACGGACATTTTCATGCCATACCTGCCGTCCTTTGTTTCCTGTTCGCCTTTCTGATGCAGATAGACGCAAATTTCATCAATGACCTGTATGATTTTCTGAAAGGAAGCGACCGCGAAGACCGGTTAGGTCCTGAACGGGCCTGTGCACAGGGCTGGATTTCACCAAAAGAAATGAAACGGGGCATCCTCCTCACCACTATTCTTGCCGGAGCAAGCGGACTTGGGCTTCTTTTCTATAGCGGATGGGAAATGATTCCTGTGGGCATAGCCTGTATCATCTTCGCTTATCTCTATACCAAACTTGCCTATCAGGGCTGGGGCGACCTCCTGGTATTGGTGTTTTTCGGTTTTGTACCCGTCGGATGTACTTATTACGTAATGGCGCACACATGGAACCTGCCCGTCACCATTGCATCGCTCGCCAGCGGACTGGTTATCGACACTCTATTGATGATAAATAATTTTCGTGACCGAGAACAAGACAAGATTAGCGGGAAACGTACATTAGTCGTCCGTTTCGGAGCGAAAGCAGGACTGATTATCTACTTTTTTTTAGGTTTTACGGCATGCTGGCTTTGCTTTTATTTTCTTGGACAAGGCAAATTATATGCAAGCCTTCTTCCTCAGATTTACTTGCTCCTCCATATTCTGACCACCGCACGTATGGCACGCATCGGAAAAGGGAAAGCTCTGAACGTCATCTTGGGAGAAACATCAAGAAACATGTTCCTCTTCGGCATCCTGCTCTCCATCGGCTTGGTGCTATAATCCTTTCGATATCAGTGCTACGGCGTATGCCGAGATGCCTTCCTCACGCCCTGTAAAACCCAACCGCTCGGTAGTAGTGGCTTTAATCGAGACATCTTCTACGTCCACATCCATTACTTCTGCCAGCACCTGCTGCATCTGCGGAATAAAGTTCTTCAACTTCGGGCGTTCGGCACATACCGTTGCATCGATATTCCCTACCGTATAACCTTTTGTAGCAATAAGCGCAACGGTCTTCTTCAACAATATTTTGCTATCAATGTGTTCAAACTCACCTGACGTATCGGGAAAATGATAACCAATATCACGCATATTGGCTGCGCCTAATAAGGCATCGCAAATGGCATGAATCAACACATCGGCATCTGAATGCCCCAACAAGCCCATTGAATGTTCAATCTTTATCCCACCCAACCAAAGGTCACGTCCTTCTACCAAACGATGGACATCAAACCCAAATCCTGTACGTATCTTCATCGTATGTTAAAATCAAGTACTTTTCTGTCTTCCAAATATCCTTCCAAATGATTGCCTATCGTTACGGGACCAACACCCGCCGGCGTACCCGTATACAAAAGGTCACCAATCTTTAAGGTGCAGAACTGACTTACGTAAGCGATAATTCTATCTACAGGAAAAAGCATGTCGCACGTATTCCCTTCCTGCACTTTGCAACCGTCAATATCAAGACGGAAACGTATATTCTGAATAGTGGCAAACTGTTCCACCGGAATCCAATCGCCGATAGCTGCAGAATTATCGAATCCCTTACATAATTCCCAAGGCTTGCCTTCAGAGCGGAAACGGCGTTGCAAGTCACGTGCCGTAAAATCAATACCTACCGTTACAGCATCATAATACCGGTGCGCGAACCGTTCGGCAATATTTTTCCCTAACCGGCTGATACGCACCACCAACTCGGTTTCATAATCCACCTGCCGGCAAAAGTCCGGGATAAAAAAAGGCTTGCCATCTTTCAAGAGCGCCGAATCGGGCTTCATAAAAATAACCGGCTCTTCAGGCAAAGGCTCCGTAGCGTGCAACTCCTTGCAATGCAAGGGATAATTCATTCCTACTGCTATAATCTTCATTTTCCGTATTCGTATAAGTTTTCACCACTGGGAAACACAGAGTGCCACAAAGGAAATTAAACATTAAAGGCTCTGCATACTTCAGTGGCAAGATTCGATTCAAGTATTCATTTCATTCAACCGATTAAACATCACCGCCAGATGGGCATAGAGCGAGGTATTCTGCACCACAATGTGTTCGGGCACCCGGATACGGAAAGGCGTAAAGTTCCATACCGCTTTGATACCTCCAGCCACCATTTTATCGGTAATTTCCTGAGCGATGGAAATAGGAACAGTCAATACTCCGATATTCACCCGCTCCGTCCGCATACGTGCTTCGAACTCATCAGTATGATAAATAGGAATCCCATTAATGCTAGTCCCTAACAACTCGGGTTTGATATCGAAAGCGCCCACTATCTTTAGTCCGAAATGCGCCAACCCCGAATCACCTAACAAAGCTCCTCCCAAACTTCCCACGCCAAACAAGTAAGCACGATGCAGATTGGTGAAACCCAAAAAGTCCTCAAGCACCTGCACCAGCCGTTCTATTTCATACCCGACACGTGTACGCCCCGTAATATCCACATACGACAAATCTTTGGCTATCTGCGATGCATCAATATTGATTTGCCTCGAAATTTGCGTGGAAGAAACGAACTTTTCGCCTTTCTCTCCCATCAATTTGGCACACGAAAGATACCACGGAAGCCTGCGCAAGGTAGGTTCGGGAATCTTATCCGTATTTTTAGCTGATTGTAGTGTCATGGCTCCTATTTTCGTTCAATTTCCGCAAAAATACGCCATTTATTTGAAATTTATGCACAAAATACTGAAAAATGTATTTAACTTTGGATGTACTTTAAAACATATTATATGAAAAAAAACGACTGGAAAGACCGACTGAATATTGTATATTCCACAAACCCCGACTTTCACTACGAACAAGCAAGCGAAAAAGAGACTGAAACTCTTGACAAAAACAAGCAGCCTTTACGGGTAAATATCGAGAAAAAAGCAAGAGGCGGAAAAACCGTAACCCTCATAAAAGGATTTGTCGGTACGGAATACGACCTGAAAGAACTGGGCAAACTACTCAAAACCAAATGCGGGACAGGAGGCTCGGTTAAAGACGGTGAAATCCTGATACAAGGAGATTTCAAGCAACGCTTGGTTGAAGTATTACGCAGCGAAGGATACACACAGACCAAATAAATCCTAAGCCTAACACAGGATGGCAGACTTTTCCTGCCAACTTGTCAGTCAGGCTGTTTGGCACGGTTTTAGTAGAAAGAAAAGTGACTTGCTTCGGCAAGCGAGACAAAAAACGTATAACAACAAAAAACAATATTACATTATGAACATTAAACCATTAGCAGACAGAGTGCTGATTCTTCCGGCACCTGCAGAAGAAAAGACAATCGGTGGCATCATCATCCCCGATACAGCAAAAGAAAAACCGTTGCAAGGTGAAGTTGTAGCCGTAGGCAATGGCACAAAAGACGAAGATATGGTCCTGAAAGCAGGCGACCAAGTATTATATGGCAAATATTCGGGCACAGAAATCGAACACGACGGTGTAAAATACCTGATTATGCGTCAAAGCGATGTGCTCGCCGTACTCAATTAATAATGAATAATGAACAATTAAAAACGAAGAATCATGGCAAAAGAAATACTTTTCAATATTGATGCCCGCGACCAGTTGAAGAAAGGCGTGGACGAACTGGCAAATGCCGTAAAAGTGACACTGGGTCCGAAAGGACGTAACGTCATCATCGAAAAGAAATTCGGTGCTCCGCAAATCACGAAAGACGGTGTAACCGTAGCAAAAGAAATCGAACTGGCAGACGCTTTCCAGAACACCGGCGCACAGTTGGTGAAATCTGTAGCTTCGAAAACCGGCGACGATGCAGGCGACGGTACAACTACCGCAACCGTACTGGCTCAGGCTATCGTAGGCGTAGGACTGAAGAACGTAACCGCCGGTGCCAACCCGATGGACTTGAAGCGTGGTATCGACAAAGCCGTAGCGAAAGTCGTTGAATGCATCAAGGCTAAGGCTGAAACCGTAGGCGACAACTATGACAAGATAGAACAAGTAGCTACTGTATCTGCCAACAACGACCCGGTTATCGGTAAACTGATTGCCGACGCTATGCGTAAGGTTTCGAAAGACGGTGTCATCACCATCGAAGAAGCCAAAGGTACCGACACCACCATCGGCGTTGTAGAAGGTATGCAGTTCGACCGTGGATATCTGTCTCCTTACTTCGTAACGGATACAGAAAAGATGGAATGCGTAATGGAACGTCCGTACATCCTGATTTACGATAAGAAAATCAGCAATCTGAAAGACTTCCTGCCTATCCTCGAACCTGCCGTACAGAGCGGACGTCCTTTGCTGGTTATCGCAGAAGATGTAGATAGCGAAGCCTTGACCACATTGGTTGTCAACCGCTTGCGTGGCCAGTTGAAGATTTGTGCCGTTAAGGCTCCGGGCTTCGGCGACCGTCGTAAAGCCATGCTGGAAGATATCGCTATCCTGACGGGTGGTGTTGTCATCAGCGAAGAAAAGGGTTTGAAACTGGAACAAGCCACTATCGACATGCTGGGTAGCTGCGAAAAAGTTACCATCACGAAAGAAAACACAACCATCGTGAACGGTGCCGGTGACAAAGACAACATTTTGGACCGTATCAACCAAATCAAAGCTGAAATCAAGAACTCTACTTCCGACTATGACAAGGAAAAACTTCAGGAACGTCTTGCCAAATTATCGGGCGGTGTAGCCGTGCTTTACGTAGGTGCAGCCAGCGAAGTGGAAATGAAGGAAAAGAAAGACCGTGTAGACGATGCTTTGTGCGCGACACGTGCGGCTATCGAAGAAGGTATCGTTCCGGGCGGTGGCGTAACCTACATCCGTGCCATCGATGCACTGGAAGGCTTGAAGGGTGATAATGCCGATGAAACTACCGGTATCGAAATCATCAAACGTGCCATCGAAGAACCGTTGCGCCAGATTGTTGCCAACGCCGGTAAGGAAGGTGCAGTAGTTGTTCAGAAAGTACGTGAAGGCAAAGGTGACTTCGGCTACAATGCACGCACAGACGTTTACGAAAACCTGCATGCCGCAGGCGTGGTAGACCCTGCCAAGGTAACCCGTGTAGCATTGGAAAATGCGGCTTCTATCGCCGGTATGTTCCTGACTACAGAATGTGTCATCGTAGATAAGAAAGAAGACAAGCCCGAAATGCCGACACCCGGAATGGGAGGCATGGGTGGCATGATGTAATATATCTCTTACCCGATAAAAAGAAAGCGGGGGTACGTAAAAGTGCCTCCGCTTTTTTGTGTTTTTCACTGAACCGCAGATTAACGCAGATTTTCGCAGATATAGTTAATCGGAAATGGATTGCGAAAAATCAGTGTGATTCTTTATCGAACACAGAGACGCAGAGACACGGAGAAATAATTATATAGAAAAAGCAAAGATCATAAAGCCAGCACTTTGCACCGTGAACTCTGTTCTCTCAAAGAAATAAAACTCTGTGCCTTTGTGTCTCTGTGTTCCAATCCATTTTTCGCAAACCAATTTTGTTCTACTATAATATTGCAAGAAAGACTCTGTAAAAATAAAATAATCCGTGAAAATCTGCGTTAATCTGCGGTTTTCTTCGTACTTTTAGGGACACGAAACTTAAACCTGAAAGCTTATGACGAAAGAAGAATTGATGCGCAAAGCTATAGAACTGTCGGTACGCAATGTAGCCGAAGGAGGAGGCCCCTTTGGAGCCGTCATCGCACGCAACGGGGAAATCATCTCCACAGGTACCAACCGAGTAACCCCCGACCACGACCCTACCGCCCATGCCGAAGTAAGCGCCATCCGTGCAGCGTGCCGGGAACTGGGTACGTTCGACCTGAGCGGATGCGAAATCTACACCTCGTGCGAACCTTGCCCCATGTGTCTGGGAGCCATCTATTGGGCGCATCTGGACCGCATGTATTACGGAAACGACAAACACGATGCCGCCCGTATCGGATTCGATGACGCATTCATCTACAAAGAACTGGAACTGAATCCTGAAGACCGCCGCCTGCAAGCGGAACGCCTCTTGCCCGAAGAAGCCCTCAAAGCTTTCACCGACTGGGAAAATAAGACGGACAAAACCGCCTATTAAGCCCTTGCAACTGTTAATCTTCGCAAAGTACAGGAGGTCTGATGAAATAAGAGCCTGTTTAAATTTTATGAATGTCCTCATTTTGCCAAATTGCCTGTAGGGGCGTATCGCATACGCCCGAATACGTCAACTAATCCACGTGGATGTCTTCAGGGCGTATGCAATACGCCCCTACATTGGCTGTTTGCGGATATTCATATTAAATTTTCCAATAAAGTAATATTCTATCAGGTTCTTTTTCGTTTGTTTCCGGTCTGTTTCCCCGATTTTATTCGTCAGATAGCCCGCTATCCTCCTCATAAAATCAGAAAAACATCCTCGAAAACAATTCACAAAATTAACCTGAGCAAAATTTTAACAGGCTCTAAATATGTGTGCAAAATTAATCGATACCTCACCACAGAGACACACAGCGTTTTTAAGGAATATGCCTCCTTCGGATGAACATAAGTGCATCGGCCGTTGAACATAAGTGCGTCGGTCATTTAACATAAGTGCATCAGCCATCGCACTTATGTTCATTCATCATGCCACTCAGCATGGCAACATGAAGACATTCATTCAAGTTTATTACCCCGCATAACCCGCAATAAAAAACAAAAAAGGCTGCAAAGCTTTACGCCCTGCAACCTCCATTATTCATTCCATTTTCATTTACTTTTTACCTACATTCAAAAAAATCCTAATCTTCTGTCAACGTGTCATGTCTTCCCAGATACGCACATTGTTGTTCTTCATTTCCAGAAGACCTGTTACAAGAATTTTTTTCACCCTTTTAAGCATACTAGTTATCCTGTTTTTATGTTTTACGACACAAAAATACAGGTTTTATGGCATACATTGTCATGTTTTACAACACATATTTATACAAATCAGCCAAATTCTTGATGTAAGTCAATCTTTAGCAGGCTTCAGGCTTTTTTCTCCTTGGTTTCGGTATGCGCCTCCACCACATTCACCACATAATCACCCAACTTCTCACACTCGGCGATAAGGTCCATATAATGTACGCCTGTCTGGTAATTGTATGCCTTCTCGTTGATATCCACTACATTCCGGTCTTTCAACTGGTCGCGGTAATTGTTAATCTCGTGTTCCAAGTTGAACGAACGGTTCACATCCACCGCATGATGTGTATCCTCAATTAAAGCTATCATCTGCGTCAAGGCAGTATCGGTCAACTGAAACATCTGCTCAATGTGACCATACTGCTCATCGGTAAACTCCACATTGGCACGCCGCTTGTGGCTCATCGTGCGTGCCAGATTGTAACAGCTGTCCCCGATGCTTTCTATTTCGCTCACCTCACGCAACATTTCGCGTATTTCCAGCTTGCTTTCCGAACTTAACCTCCCTTCAGACACTTGGGTTAAGTATGTGGCAATCTCCACCTCCATGTTATCGCTAATGCCTTCATATTTCTCTATGCGGGCAAACAACTTATTGAACTCATTCTCATTCGTGGTATGAAGCAAGTTACGCACCATTCCGAACATTCTCTGAATACGTTCGGCAAAGAGATTGATTTCCTTACGGGCCTGCAAAAGAGAAAGCTCCGCCGTAGAAAGCATACCGCCCGAAATGAATTGCAGACGATATTCCTCTTCCGTTTCCTTTTGCGGAATCAGCCTGCATACCGTCCGTTCTATTAACTTGACGAACCATATCAGAATCAACACATTGCATACATTAAAACACGTATGAAACGCCGAAAGCTTGAACGAAACCGCAACTCCACCCGCATTACTTACCTGCATCCAATCGTCAATAATCCAGTCCACCATACTCAAGAAGGGCTTAAATAAGATTAACACCCACATCACGCCGAAAACATTAAACATCAGGTGCGCCAAGGCAGCCCTCCTCGCCTGCGTATTGGCGGTAAGCGCCGCAAGATTGGCGGTAATGGTTGTCCCGATGTTCTCGCCCAGCACCAACGCCGCTCCAAGCTCGAAACTAATCCAGCCATTGGCACACATAATCAAGGTTATCGCCATCGTAGCGGAAGAAGCCTGCACAATCATCGTCAAAACCGTTCCGATAAGCACAAACAAGATAACCGAAAAGAATCCCATATCGGTATAATTCTGCACAAATGCCAGCATATCGGGGTTCTGACTCAAATCAGGGGCATTCTTTTTCAATAAATCAAGCCCCATGAACAGGAAAGAGAAACCGAAGATAAACTCGCCGATAGACTTGCGCGAACTTTTTTGCGAAAAAAGAAGCGGAACGCCGAAAGCCAAAAGCGGAAGGGCAAAGACGGAAATATCCACCTTAAAGCCCAAAGCCGAAATAATCCAAGCGGTGACCGTAGTCCCGATGTTGGCACCCATAATGACACTGATGGATTGTGATAAGGTCAACAAACCCGCATTTACGAAACTCACGACCATAACCGTCGTAGCGGAAGAAGATTGCACCAATGCGGTGATGAGCGTACCGGTCAACACACCTGTCACCCGGTTAGTCGTCATTGCTGTCAGGATATTCCGAAGGCGGTCACCCGCAAATTTCTGAAGTCCCTCGCTCATGATTTTCATGCCATACAGGAAAAGGGCAAGCGAGCCTAGCAATGCTAAAAAATCATAAAAACTATACTCCATTTATAATTAAGTTAAGATGTCAATTGGCATTCGGCGTTTATTCCGTAAATTAACGGCAAATTCTGATTAAATGCAACACGTATTACAATTATGTTACAAATATATTGTAAAAACATCAATCAAACAAGAAGTTTCCCCGAAGGAAGCAATCTTTTGGAGATTTACAAGGGCTTCGGACTGAATATGCCGTACGGCGTAGTAAGCGCAAAAGTCAACAACAAGGTAGAAGACCTCAACTTCAGAGTGTACTACAACAAGGACGTAGAATTCCTCGATGTCACCAACCCTTCGGGGATGCGCACCTACTTCCGTTCGCTTTGCTTCATTCTTGCCAAAGCAGTAGAAGACCTCTACCCACAGGGAAGTATCTCGCTGGAACACCCCGTATCGAAAGGATATTATTGCGACCTGCACCTGGACCGCTCCATAGGGCTTGACGACGTTATCCGCATCAAGCAAAGGATGCAGGAAATCATCGATGCCGACATCCCTTTCCAACGCATTGAATGCCACACGGCGCAGGCGGCGGAAATGTTCCTCCATCACGGAATGATGGACAAAGCGAAACTGCTCCGCACTTACGACCAGTTATATACGTTCTACTACCGGCTGGGAAACACCACCGATTGCTATTACGGAAGCCTCGTGCCCAGCACGGGCTACATCCGCCTGTTCGACATCGTGAAATACTACGACGGGCTGCTGCTCCGCGTACCCAACCGGAAAGACCCTACCCGGCTGGAAGACGTGGTGAAGCAAGAAAAAATGCTTGAAGTGTTTCAGGAATACCACCGGTGGAACGAGATTATGGGTATCGCCACCGTGGGTGACTTCAACATCGCATGCCACAAGGGCTTTGCCACCGAACTGGTCAACGTATCCGAAGCACTTCAGGAAAAGAAAATCGTCCGCATTGCCGATGAAATCACCCACCGCGACCGGAACGGAGAACGTGTCAAGCTGGTCTTGATTTCGGGACCCTCTTCATCGGGCAAGACCACTTTCAGCAAGCGCCTGAGCGTGCAGCTCATCACGAACGGCATGCGCCCCTACCCCATCTCGCTGGACGATTATTTCGTGAACCGCGAGGACAGCCCGCTGGACGAAAACGGAGAGCACGACTTCGAATCGTTCTACACCCTCGACCTGCCCTTCTTCGAAGCGCAGATGAAAGAACTGTTAGCCGGAAACGAAATAGAACTTCCCCGCTTCAACTTCGTAACGGGCAAACGAGAGATGAGCGGGAAGAAACTCCGCATCAAGGATAATATGATTCTGATACTGGAAGGCATCCATGCGCTCAACCCCGAGCTGACCGCACAAATCCCCGATGAGAATAAATACAAGATATACGTATCGGCACTCACCACCATCCAACTGGATAACCACAACTATATCCCCACTACGGACAACCGCCTCATCCGGCGCATCATCCGCGACTCGAGATACCGGGGGAACAGTGCCGAAGATACAATCAACCGCTGGGAAAGCGTGCGTGCCGGCGAAGAGAAATGGATATTCCCTTATCAGGAGAATGCCGATGCCATGTTCAATTCGGCTCTGCTCTTCGAGCTTGCCGTGTTGAAAGACTATGCCGAACCGCTCTTGCGCAAGGTGCCCAATAATTGTGCGGCATATTCCGAAGCGAACCGCCTCCTCCGCTTCCTGAGCTATTTCACGTCTATCCCCGATGACCAGTTGCCTCCCACCTCGCTTCTCCGCGAGTTCTTGGGCGGAAGCAGTTTCAGGTATTAATCAGGCAACAAATTGACAACTTAAAAAACAATGAATAACAGGACTTATACATTCGAAGTATGCGCCAACTCCGTAGAGAGTTGCCTCGCCGCACAAGAAGGAGGGGCACAACGCGTAGAATTATGCGCAAGCATTCCCGAAGGAGGAACTACCCCGTCGTATGGCGAAATCAAGACGGCACGACGCTTGCTTGACATCCGCCTCCATGTCATTATCCGCCCCCGCGGAGGAGACTTTCTATATACCCCAACCGAAATAGAAACCATGCTGGAAGACATCTGCGTGGCACGCCAAGCCGGAGCCGACGGACTGGTTTTCGGATGCCTCACGCCGGAAGGCGATATCGACCTCTCCTTGATGAAAAAACTAATGGAAGCCAGCGGGAATACCCCTGTCACCTTCCACCGTGCCTTCGACCATTGCCGGAATCCCTACCGTGCCCTCGATGAGCTGGCATCATTGGGCGTGGCACGCATCCTGACCTCGGGGCAGCAACCCACGGCTCCCCAAGGTGCTCCGCTCCTCAAAGACCTGCAGTCATACGCCCGCGGACGCATCATCCTCCTTGCCGGATGCGGCGTGAATGAAAAGAATATCCGCCAATTAGCACAAGAAACCGGCATCCATGAGTTCCATTTCTCCGCGCGCGAACAGGTAAAGAGCCGCATGCTTTTCACCAACCCCGAAGTTACAATGGGAAACAAGGATGCGGATGAATATACCCGCAACGTGACCACCTCCCGGCGGGTGCGGGCTACGATTGAAGCCTTATGTAAGGATTTAGAGTCTGTTTAAATTTTGCTCAGGTTAATTTTGCGAATTGTTTTCGAGGATGTTTTTCTGATTTTATGAGGAGGATAGCGGGCTATCTGACGAAGAACAGGAGCGGAAAGGACCAAAAAATCGCCCAAAGCACACACGAAAATGGATACATCAAGCCAAGAAAAACTTTTTGGAAAAATTCAAAACAGCTTCTTAAACAGGCTCTTATAAAACCCCGAAGTGTTTCAGCGCGTTCAAGATGCCGTCCTCGTCTACCGAAGAGGTTACATAATCGGCGGCATTTTGCACCTCGGGTGCGGCATTCCCCATAGCGACCCCGATGCCTGCATGGCGGAGCATGGGAATGTCATTTCCACCATCGCCGAACGCCATGGTATCTTTCAGGTCGATGCCATAATACTCGATTACCTTGTCGATGCCGTGGCTTTTGCTGTTCCCCCGTGCAATGATATCGGCAAAAAGCGGATACCAGCGCATCGGCTCGCAATGTTTTAGCACGTCCGAAAACACTTCCCCGTCTTCGCCAGCCTGAAAGTATCCCATAACCTGCAAGATTTCCTTGCCCCGCGCATATTCGGCAGGGTGCACAGGCGGTATATCTATTTTTATCAAGTCTGCCACTTCACGCACTGCATCGTTTACGCCCGTGATAAACCACGTATCATCGTGGACGAAGACGAAAGGCAGCTCCGGATGTTGCTTGTTGAACCGGATAAGGCGTTCGATATCCTCTTCCGGAATGGCTCCTTTATAAATGTCCTGATGACCGGCGGTAAAACAATACGCCCCGTTCAGGGTAATATAGCCATCGAAGTCCAAACCGCCTACCGCTTTCATCATCAAAACTTTGGGACGTCCGGTAGCAATGAACACCTTGATGCCCTTCTCGCGGAGCAAGGCAAGGGCTTTGCGGGCCGATTCGGGAATCGTGTGCGTCTTGAAGGAAACCAACGTTCCGTCTATATCGAAAAAGATAGCTTTGACCATAACCTAATTTGTATTTCCGGATGCAAAAGTAGGCAATTCCGCCGAGATTTACAAGTTAAGGTTTGTTGTCCCCTCCACCAGGCAAAGCAACAATACGCCTGCAGTGGCAAGGCAAATAACCATCAGCAAACAATAACCGAACATCAACAGGGTTTTCCAGAAACTCCTCCACCACGTGCAGAGGTAAAGCTGGCGGTAGTCCCACCAGAACAGCAGGAAGATAATCCATTCGGGCACTTCATACAAGTCGTCTACATGCGCCGTGCCGTTGAAAGGCACTACCAACGTACTAATCAACAAAATCTGCGCGGCAATATATGCCTGAATGAAGATGTGTTCCATGAGGTTGTATTCGGCAGGCTTCTTCCGCCGGTAAAATGCCCAGCGGGTGGCAATCGCAAGCAAGGGCAACGTAAGGAGGATATGGAACGCCTTATTCCCGTGCCCCCACCGCTTCATCAGACTCCATACGTTCGAAAGGAAAGGAACGCCCTCGATAGCCGTTTCCACTTTCTTAAAAAAGGAGATACTGGTGTTGACGAGGTTATCGTCTGGCTGAGGAGTGCCTGCAATGGAGTCCTGACGCTCTACCTTGGCAAGTTCTTTTTCTATTTCCCGGATAGAGATTTCGAGGTTCTTCTGCCCGATCGGATTATCGGAATCAGTCTTTATCTCTTCCAGCCCGCGAATGGCACGGCGCAATCCCTCCGCCTTGGTGAGCGGCGCTTCGCTTGCCTCCTCCACCTTCTCCCCTTTCCTCTCCCGTATTTCGGGCACAATCAGCTGGGCGGTCAGCATATAAAAAGCGGTCATCAGAAACACCATCGGAAGGGGTAGCGTGTAATTAACCCGCCTTCCCCGGATAAAGTCGCGCATCATGTGCCCGGGGCGGTAAAGCAATTCCAGGAGCGTATGGGCAAACTTCCCGTCAACCCGGAAAACGGTGCGGAGCACATTGCCCACGATGCCCTTCAGCACATAGCGCGGGGTGTTGCGGCTCTGCCCGCACCGGGGACAGAAGTTGCCCGTAAACGTATCGCCGCAATTCTTGCACGTGCAAGGCTTGCCGTTCAATGCCGGAGCCACATTGCCCCGTATCTGCCAGATATGGAAAGCACGGAAGCGCACCGTAAGCGGATGAAGCCAGCGCACAAGCGCATCGTGCCACGCAAGGGGAAGTATACGCCGGCGGCGCGCAATGTAAAACAAGCTCATCAGGAAAAGCAAAGGGAATAGAAACGTGTCGGCTTCTGATAAAGGAGTCAGTTCGTAATAACTTAGAAACAATAAAGAGAGCAGCCAAAAGATTTGGAGAACATGGATGCGTTTTTTCGTATGCGGAGCTCGATTCATGCTTTTTTGTTTGCAAACTTACGATTTTTTCCGGACATTTGGTCGATAAAAGCAAAGAATATAGGTAAAAAAGTCAATCCATACGTTCGCATGACGGAAGCCTACGGCAGTTTCAACCAGTTTCAACAGGCTGAAACTATTGTTTTTCCATACTAAAACACTTGTTTCTCCTTGTTAAAACACGATGAAAATGCGGCTGCATTCGGGAAAGCGTCCCGCATGCCTTTCCGAATCCTCCTCTTTCGTGAGGTTATTTCAAAGAATTTCCGTACATTTGTCGCAAGAGTGAATTACAACAATACATTTATAAAATGAACTATCCATATAACCGGATAACGGTAAAAATAGGGAGCAACGTGCTGACGCGGAAGGACGGGACACTGGACGTAACCCGCATGTCGGCACTGGTCGACCAAGTGGCAGAACTGCACAAGGCAGGAGTCGAGGTGGTACTGGTCTCGTCGGGAGCGGTCGCCTCGGGACGGAGTGAGATAAAAGTATCGCGTAAGCTGGACAGCGTAGACCAGCGGCAACTGTATTCCGCCGTAGGGCAGGCGAAGTTGATAAACCGTTATTACGAACTGTTCCGCGAACACGGCATCGCCGTAGGGCAAGTGCTGACCACCAAAGAAAGCTTCGGCACACGCCGGCATTACCTGAACCAACGGCATTGCATGCAGGTGATGCTGGAGAACGGCGTGATTCCGATTGTCAACGAAAACGATACCATATCGGTCACCGAACTGATGTTTACCGATAACGATGAGCTTTCGGGGCTGGTGGCGTCGATGCTCGACGCACAAGCCTTGATTATCCTGAGCAACATAGACGGCATCTACAACGGCTCGCCTTCCGAGCCGGGCACTTCGGTGATACGCGAGGTGGAGCAAGGGAAAGACCTTTCCGACTATATCCAAGCCGAGAAGTCGGGCTTCGGAAGAGGAGGGATGCTCACCAAAACCACGATTGCACGCAAAGTGGCAGACGAGGGCATTACGGTGATTATCGCCAACGGGAAGCGCGACAATATCCTGACAGACTTGCTGGAGCACCCTGCCGACACGGTTTGCACCCGCTTCGTACCCGCCTCCGAAGCCGTATCGAGCGTAAAGAAATGGATTGCCCATAGCGAAGGGTTCGCCAAGGGGGAATTACACCTCAATGCTCAAGCGGTAGAGGCGTTAAAAGGCAAAAAAGCCATCAGCATCCTTCCCGTAGGCGTGACACGCATCGAAGGGGATTTCGAAAAAGACGACATTGTGCGGATTATGGATGCCGGCGGGAACCAAATAGGCGTGGGACGCATCGGGGCAAGTTCGGAAGAAGCCCGCAAGATGCAGGGCGAGCACGGGCAGCGCCCTTTGGTGCATTACGATTACTTGTACTTGGATTAAGTGAAAAACGAACGCAGAGACACAAAGTTTTAAATGAATATCCGCATTTTGCCCAATAAGGAGTTAAAAGGAGTTATTTCAGGGAGTTAAAAGGAGTTAGAAGCCAATACTTTTGCTCATGGGAGCCATAGCAGGACTATTGGCATTTAACTCCTGCCGGAGGCATAACTCCTTCTAACTCCCTTTTATACTATGGGCATTTTGCGGATATTCAATAAGTTTTATTAATCGACAATTGATTTCAATAGAAAGAATCACAAGGTTTCCTTCTCCATTTCAGAATCTTTTCAGAATCGTTCTCCATCTTTGCATCAAACAAATGTAAAAGCAAGAATAACTATGAAGAAGTATTTAACCTTTTGGACACTCTTGATTAGCGGGATGCTTTTCTTTGTGTCGTGCAGTGATGATGACAACGGACCGGACGGCTCTAACGGCAAAGTGCCTCAATCTGTATTAGACGCTTTCCAAAGCCAATACGGACAGACACGCGCTGAATGGACAATAAAAGACGGATATGCCATAGCCGAGTTCAGAGGAGAGAACGGAGAGACAACCGCATGGTACACATTGGACAATGCGCGTTGGGGAATGACAGAAACCGAAATCCTTTATTCGAACCTGCCTCAAGCTATCCTGACGGCTATCTCCGAAAGCGCATACGCCGAATGGACTCCGGACAGGGAAGTGGACGTATTGGACCGTTCCGATGCAGAAAAGCTTTATGTCATCGAGATGAAAAACGGCGGGACGGAAGTTGACCTTTATTATACCGAAAGCGGCATATTGGTAAACGAATATGTGGACAACGACGGAAAGGACAACGACTATACCGGCTATCTGCCCCAAACCCCGACGGCAAGCGTGAATGACTGGATTGAGCAACATTTTCCCGGCGCACGGATTGTAGACATCGAGACGGAACGCAACGGAACGGAGGTTGAAATCGTGCAAAACGGCATGAAGCATGAAATCTGGTTCGACACATCCGGTTCGTGGATACAGACCAAGACGGAATACGGCAGAAGAAACGTGCCCGAAACGGTTCAGGCTTTTGTCAACGCGAATTATCCCGATTACCGCATAGACGATGCAGACCGCTACGAGACCGCAACCGATACATACTACTGTGTGGAACTGGAGCGTGGAGACCGCGAAAAGAAGGTATACCTGAATGAGCAAGGAGAAGAAATCGGCCGTCCCGATACGGGTACAGACATTCCTTCGGGCGGAGACACGGAAGTGACCACAGGCATTGAGGCGTTCATCCAGACAAATTATCCGGGCGCAGTTATCCGGGAGCGTGATTATGATGACGGACGCATCGAAGTGGAAATCTTCCATGACGGGCGCGAAAAAGAAGTGCTCTTCAACTTCAATGAAGAATGGCTGCGCACAACGTATGATGTACGTCCGGACGAATTGCCCGAGGAGGTACAATCGGCACTAAAAGCAGAGTTTGGCGAAAACGCTTACGGACGCGATGACTGCGAATGCGTGGAAACTCCCGAAGGCACGTTTTATGAAGTGGAAGTAAGAGGCGACTGGGATGTATATATCAGCGCTGAAGGCGACATCAAATGGGTGGAAGATTAATTGAGTGCATTTAAATAAATTTAAAGTCAGGTACGGACAAGGCTGAAAAAACCTAATCCGTACCTGTTTTCATTTGGTTCGTATTGTTTTTCAGCCTATCTTTGTCTTAGAAACATAGGTAAAAGAAATGAAGATTTTAAGATTTTTCCTTATTCTATTGGCAGGTTTGGGCTTTAACAACATCCATGCTTCGAAATCAGGCAATCAAGTTATTACTCCTGAATACATCCAGCAAATTCATTTGCAGGACCCTGCGCGGGCATTGCATTTGCTCGATTCGGCAGAACAACACCACTTGCCGGGCATCCGTCCTTTCGAGACAGACATCTTGCGGACAATGTGTTACGAAGTAACGGGCGAGTGCATTTTAGAAGAAAAATACGCTCGCCGCGCTCTGGCTTCCGACTCGGTACAATTGGTTCCTTCCCGGAAAATCCGCATGTTGGTGGCATTAATGAGATCGTTGGTAGAACAAGGCAAGAATGAAGACGCAATCCGTTGCGGGGAAGAAGCGATAGGCCTGGCACGCCTGTTGCACGATGAAGGAAGAGAAGGAGAAACACTCCGCAACATCGGAAATATTTACCGGAACATGAACCGTCCGGGCGAAGCGTTGAAACTTTACCGCCAAGGGATAGAGGCGATGAAAAAATCCACGAATGTACTCATTCTGGCAAACCTTTCCACATCGTACGGTGAGATGATGGCATTGCTCATGAACGAAAAACGGTTGGAGGAAGCGGTAGAAACCGGTAAGGAACGCGAAGCATTGATTAAGCGCATGGCAGGGATGCCCGGTCCTCCTCCCGGCTATATCGACCAACAATACGGATTCCATTATTCGAAAATGGCTTATCTGCTGATGTTGAAAGGAGATGCCCAAAAAGCTGAAGCGTATTACCGGAAATATCTGCAGACCGATTTTTCGCAATCCTCTTCCAATGCAGGGCAGATCATCCCCTACTTATTAGAAGCACAACGATACGCCGATGCTTTAAAGCTGAACCAAAACGACAGAAAGAACTATCAGGAAACATACGGAAACGACACGATAAACTATACCTACCTGATAATTCTGGACCGCTTTGCCCAAGCATACAGGGGGCTGCGTTTATATAAAGAAGCCGATGCCTACCAACAGCTGCTGAGCATCGTGTCTGACAGCATTTACAGCCGCGAACAAGCCAGCCGGGCACACCAGTATGCCATGGCATTTAACTTACACGAGAAAGACTTGCAATTAGTCCAAAGCCAATTGCAATCCCAAAAGCGCGGATTCTTATTAATCGGCTCCTTCGTTGTCATACTTATGCTATGTGCCCTAACCGGCATAATCTTACGAAACTGGCGTGTAACGCTTCGCCGGAACAGAATTGCAGCAAAACAAATTAATGAATTATTAGCACAACGTGAAGAAGCGCGCAACACATGCTGCCAACATACGATAACCTTACTCGATGCAGAAAAAGAAGAACAAGGACAGACAGATAAGCCGGAAGACACCCCACAGAATGCCGTCGGGAAAGACAGCAATTCACTGGAATACGAACGTTTCCTCCGCATGGAATATACACTGGTCCATGAGAACCTTTTCCTCCAGCCCGATTTTGGCCGCGACGAACTGATAAGCTTGAGCAATACCAACAAGAACGACTTGCCGCGTATTCTCCGGAAGTATGCCAATGCAGATAACGTAAGTTCTTATCTGAATCGGTTGCGTGTGGAATATGCGATAAAGTTGATGAAAGAAAAACCGAACCTGTCATTTGATGCGATAGCCAAAGAAGCAAGTTTCAACAGTCATAGCACTTTTTACCGTGCTTTCTATAAGGTGTGTGGCATGACTCCGGCACAATATATGAAGGCATTCGGAAAAGAGAACGATTCTCCGTTTGAATGAAATCATACAAACAGAGAGTCGTCCGGATTCCGGTCGGTGTGCATAAATTACCGAAGGTCGATTTCCAGCAGAATATTTCCGTAAGAAATAACGCTGCCTCCCAGATTTCCTACCAGTCCTACCTGATAACTGATAGCCAGAGTAACAGGCTCAGAAACACTGAGTCCGGCATCCCGTATTACCTGATTATAATCGTGTCCTGCCATCTCGTTAAGGGTTTGACTGCCTACTTGCTTTGCCATATCGTCGAAATCAGCGTCTGTAAGTTCGGTATGATCGGTGGTGACGGATATATGGCGGTTTATCAACCCTTGCTGGTCCTGGTATTCCAAGATGGCTTCAACAATGGTTGGGTCTATGGTCATAGGTGAATGCCCCTGGTATACCACTGTATAATCTACAGTACTGCTTTCATCCGAAGAACAAGATGAAAAGATGGGCAACAAACAACAAATGAGAAGCATCATTTGTTTTATTCTTTGAATTTTTCGCTTTGTTTTCATACTTTTTATTTTAGGATTATTAATCTCATCTTCTGACGGTAACCACTAATGTGCTTCCGTTGTCTAATGCCGTTTTTATTTCTTTCTCTCCTTTTGTAACTTTGCATAGGCTTAATTCCTCTCCCAGTACCTCTTCTACTTTCAAACGGCCGATTTCAATCCGTGCCTCTTTCCCGGCAATCTCCTTTACCGAATAGACATCAAACTGCTGGCCTTTGTAAGCACTCAGCGAAGTGCCTAAATCGATGTATACCGTTTTTTGTTTTTCTTTTTTTATTTCACCCCGCTCTATGATAGCGGCATTGACGGGATATCTGGCATTGAAATAACCGGCAATGACTCCGGAAAGGTTACTGAGAGCTTCCGTCACCGCCTTGTCCTCGCTGGTCGTATCAGAACCACTGGCATTGAAAGTACGGCTGTCTTCCATTACACCGGTATATGCATTCTTTACATTAACGGTTACACTTATGGTGGCTTCCACATTCGTATAAGGTGTAAACGCTGAATTTTTCAGTCTTTTCCGTTCCTTGAGCGAAGGGCCGTTGGATGTTGCACTGATGCTGACAATGGTGCCGTCTGTGTAAAGAAGATTCTTGTCCCGAAGTTTTTCGTTTTGAAATGTTTTCCCGTCTATCACCTGCAATCGGACTACATTCCCGAATCCTTTGGCGATACTTGCCCTTACATCATCGGCATAATCGGACAGTTGGGTAGTATTTTTTCCTTTTATAATTGATGAAGTGATATTTTTCAATACTTTGCCGGCATTGTCATTTTCTCCTTTCGGAGTGTAATTAAAGTGCCCTATACCTATTTTATAAATAGCGTTTCGTTCTACTTGTGCTTGTATGTCGTGTACAGTTGATAACATAAAGCATGTTGCCAATAAAAAAAGAAGTCGTAAATTCATAAGCTTACATTGTTATAAGACATTATTTTTTGGCAAAGTTATTAATTCTTTGTATCAGGCAAAGGGCTAAGAGTTGTCTGTCGCTTTCACTTTGTCCGTTATTGTATCTTATTTTGTCTAATGAAATGAGTAAGAGACCTTTTTGACTTGAAAGCGTACTATTTTTATAATTTTTCCAATTTTCTGCCGTTCCTTATTAAAATCTTTCGTAATTTTGGCGTGAACTAACAGAAATAAGAATATGGACGAACAGATAAAACAAATTGCCGAGCGTTTGCGGGGATTGCGCGACGCATTGGAGCTAAGCGTGGAAGAAGTGGCATCGGACTGTAAACTGACAGCAGAAGAATACCGTGCCCTTGAATCAGGAGAAAGCGACCTCTCGGTCAGTCTTTTGCAACGCATCGCCCACAAATATGGCATTACGTTAGATGAATTGATGTTTGGTGAGGAGCCGAAGATGAAATCGTATTTCCTTACCCGTAAAGGGACAGGAGTTTCGGTAGAACGTACCAAGGCTTATAAGTATGAATCACTCGCTTCGGGATTTAAGGACAGGATAGCCGACCCGTTTATCGTAACGGTAGAGCCTAAACCCGAAGGTACTGCCGTATACTTTAACACACACGAAGGACAAGAGTTCAACTTAGTAATAGAAGGCCGCCTGTTATTGAACATCAATGGGAAAGAACTGATACTGAATCCGGGCGACAGCCTGTATTTCGATTCGAGCAAGCCGCACGGCATGTTGGCGCTTGATGGAAAAACCGTGAAGTTCCTTGCGGTAGTGATGCAATAAAATTGGTTTATATAATGGAAATTCACCATAGGGGACACAGGGTATCACAGAGGTTCTAAATATTCCTCCGTGTACCTCTGGTGAAAAAAACAAAACACGTATGTTAGAAAGATTTGTAAGTCAGACAACTTTCTCCTCGCAAGAGGATTTCATCAAGAATTTTAGAGTAAATGTGCCTGAGAATTTCAATTTCGGGTACGACATCGTGGATGCTTGGGCAGCAGAACGTCCGGAAAAGAATGCACTGTTGTGGACCAATGACAAAGGCGAATGTATCCAGTTCACTTACGCTGATTTGAAGAAATATACCGATATGACCGCTTCTTATTTCCAGAGTCTGGGAATAGGCAAGGGCGACAAAGTGATGTTGATATTGAAACGCCGCTATGAGTTCTGGTTTTCGATTATCGCTTTGCACAAGATAGGAGCTGTGGCGATCCCCGCTACCCACCTGCTGACGAAGAAAGACATTGTCTATCGGTGTCAGGCAGCTACCATCAAGATGATTGTAGCTGCGGGTGAAGGAGTGATTCTGAAACATATCGTAGATGCAATGCCTCAGTCACCCAGCGTAGAAAAACTGGTCAGCGTAGGTCCTGAGTATCCCGAAGGATTTGAGGATTTTCATAAAGGCATCGAAAATGCTGCACCTTTCACACGTCCCGTGAATGTAAACACCAACGATGACATCATGTTGATGTACTTCACCTCGGGCACTACCGGCGAACCGAAGATGGTGGCACACGATTTCACCTATCCTTTGGGACATATCACTACGGCGAGCTTCTGGCATAACCTGCACGAAGACAGCCTGCATTTTACCATTGCCGATACAGGCTGGGGCAAGGCTGTATGGGGAAAACTGTATGGGCAGATGATAGCAGGGGCTAACATTTTCGTCTACGACCACGAGAAGTTTACACCTTCTGATATTCTGAAGAAGATTCACGATTATCACATCACTTCACTTTGTGCACCTCCCACCATTTACCGCTTCCTTATCCGTGAGGACTTGAGCAAATACGACTTGTCTTCATTGGAGTATTGTACCACGGCGGGTGAGGCGTTGAACTATTCGGTTTACGAAACCTTTTTGAAGATAACAGGCATCCGCTTGATGGAAGGCTTTGGACAGACCGAAACTACCTTGACACTTGCCACTTTCCCGTGGATGGAACCCAAGCCGGGAAGCATGGGCGTGCCTAATCCTCAATATCAGATAGACCTGTTGAAGCCTGACGGCCGCTCTGCCGAGGATGGCGAACAAGGACAAATTGTGATACGTACTGACAAAGGCAAACCGCTGGGGTTGTTCAAGGAATATTATCGTGCGCCCGAACTGACCCGTGAGGCTTGGCACGATGGAGTATATTACACCGGTGATGTGGCTTGGCGTGACGAAGATGGTTACTATTGGTTTGTAGGACGTGCCGATGATGTCATCAAGAGTTCAGGGTATCGCATTGGTCCGTTCGAAGTGGAAAGTGCCCTGATGACCCATCCTGCAGTGGTAGAGTGTGCCATAACGGGAGTGCCTGATGAAATCCGCGGTCAGGTGGTGAAGGCTACCATTGTATTGGCAAAAGATTATAAGGCAAAAGCCGGTCCCGACTTGATAAAGGAACTTCAGGATCATGTGAAGCGGGTAACCGCTCCTTATAAATATCCGCGTGTGATAGAATTTGTCGAAGAATTGCCTAAGACTATCAGCGGGAAAATCCGCCGCGTGGAAATCCGGGAAAAGGACAATGGATAAATAAAACAAGACCGGGCATCGTTGCTGAAACGCAGGATGCCCGGTCTTGTTATGGAACAAAATACGAAATTTTATTTCTTAATGCGGTTGTAACGGTTCATGAACTTATCAACACGACCTGCAGTGTCTACCAATTTAGACTTGCCGGTATAGAACGGGTGAGAAGTGTTAGAAATTTCCAACTTTACCAACGGATAAGTTTCGCCTTCAAACTCGATTGTGTCTTTTGTCGCACAAGTAGAACGAGACAAGAACATGTCACCGTTTGACATGTCTTTAAATACTACCGGACGGTAGTTTTCTGGATGAATGCCTTTTTTCATTTCAGTATATACTTTATTGTTATTATTATTTGCAAATAGTTTTGGTAACTTTCCACCCTTTTTCAAAGGGTTTCCGTGTAATGGTCTGTTTCGGCTTGCAAAGATACGGCTTTTCTTTGAAATAGAAAAAGTTTTGAATGTTTTTTTCATTTATCCCCCCAAAGCCGCCTGTCCCGGTACGTCTCCAGCATTTGCAACCTTTACATTGCATCCTTGCCCGTTCTTTTAACATCCGCGGCATTTTTTGATAAAACACTTTAATGCGCGGCGCATTTTTTAGGGAAGATGATGCAGAATTGACGCTTTTATTTTTACATTTGCAGTGGAATTAATTCACTAACAATTATAAATTTTACAACAATGGTTAATTACAAAGAATTGGGCTTGGTAAACACCAAAGACATGTTTGCCAGAGCAATTAAAGGCGGATACGCTATCCCTGCGTTCAACTTTAATAACATGGAGCAATTGCAGGCTATCATCAAAGCTGCAGTAGAAACTAAATCTCCGGTTATCCTGCAGGTTTCTAAAGGCGCACGCAACTACGCGAACCAGACTTTGCTGCGCTACATGGCAGAAGGTGCTGTAGCATACGCCAAAGAATTGGGTTGCGAACATCCGGAAATCGTACTTCACCTCGACCATGGAGATTCATTCGAACTCTGCAAATCTTGCGTAGACCTTGGCTTCTCTTCAGTTATGATTGATGGTTCTCACTTGCCATACGAAGAAAACGTAGCCTTGACTAAGAAAGTCGTTGAATATGCTCACCAATACGATGTAACCGTAGAAGGTGAATTAGGCGTATTGGCTGGTGTAGAAGATGAAGTGTCAGCAGAACACCACACTTATACCAATCCTGAAGAAGTTATCGATTTCGCTACCCGCACAGGTTGCGACTCATTGGCTATTTCTATCGGTACTTCTCACGGTGCTTATAAGTTCAAACCCGAACAATGCCACGTAGATCCGAAGACAGGCCGTCTGGTTCCTCCTCCTTTGGCATTCGACGTATTGGATGCAGTAATGGAAAAACTGCCGGGATTCCCTATCGTATTGCACGGATCGTCTTCAGTTCCTCAGGAATACGTAGATATGATCAACCAATACGGCGGAAAGTTGGAAGCTGCCATCGGAATCCCCGAAGAAGAATTGCGTAAGGCTGCCAAGTCGGCTGTTTGCAAAATCAACATTGACTCAGACTCTCGTTTGGCTATGACAGCTGCTGTACGTAAGGTATTCGTTGAGAAACCGGCAGAATTCGACCCGCGTAAATATTTAGGTCCGGCTCGTGACGAAATGGAAAAGATGTACAAGCATAAAATCCTTAACGTATTGGGTTCAGACGGCAAGCTGGCTCAATAAATGAACGCGACATAAAATAATAAAGACTTTATACACCTATAACTATAAATGCGAAGCTGCTTCTCCGGGGTGGAGAGGCAGCTTCTTTTTTATTATTTTATCCTTATATTCAACGAGGCATAACCGTTACCTTTTCCCCGTTTTGCTCTTTATAGGTAACGCTGCCGTCTTCGTTCATCGTCATCAGTTCGAATGTCTGGCCTTCTGCCACCGCATTCCATGTACGGTTTTCTTCATTATAAACCAAATCCAGCGGGCGGTCTGTTTCACCCATCTTCGTTATGGTATAACCGTCTTCATTGGTACGCACCAGGTATTCACCGTTTTCCCCCTGAATAACCTTATCCGTACCTACATCTGCCAACGGATTAGAGCCCGACCAGAATTCAATGGAATTCAGCACAAGCACATCTGCCAGATAAGCCACCTCATACACCGGAATGATATGGAAAGCGATAAACACAATTTCATTCACCGCTTTATGCCCGATACCCATATTCCAATCTTTCAATCGATTCCAAGCACTAAATGAACCGATGCAGGAAGAACAAAGCAAGCTTCCTCCCAACACCGCACAAAGTGCCGTTAGTTTCATCTTTCTCATAAATTTAAGTTTTAGTCAGTTAATATGCCCTCAAAGTTAGAACTTATTTTGATAAATGAAACAAAAAACCATGAAAAGAAGTATCTTTGTTGCGCTATTTAACGAAAAAGTAAAACTATATAAATAAAAAGACAATGAAAGAACAAATCCAGAAACGCCTGAGCGACTCGAAAGCCGCTCGCTGGACGGCACTCATCATCGTGTCGTTCACCATGATGTGCGGTTATTTCCTGACCGACGTCATGGCTCCCCTTGAAAATCTGTTGACAACAAAAGGGAAAGTAGTCTATTTTACTGACAATACTTCGATGCCTGCCGACACCCTCGTGGCGAAAGTAGCGCTCTTTGCCGAAAGCAATGCCTTGTCTTCACCCGACCTTACCGTACAGAAACTGGAAGAAGGAGCACGTTACCAATACATCGAGACCGTAGAAGGCAAGCAAGAAACAGTAGAAAAGACCATCAGCACCGTATCTTCAGGGAAAGGCTGGAGCAGCACCGAATACGGATTTTTCTCAGGAGCCTACGGATACATCAACGTGTTTCTGCTCATGCTGTTCTTTGGAGGAATCATCCTCGACAAGATGGGCGTACGGTTTACAGGTGTCATGTCATCCGGACTGATGTTCGCCGGAGCCTTGATTAAATGGTATGCCCTGCAAGCCGATTTCGGCGATGCGATGCTGTGGGGCATGAACCTGCAAGTAATTATAGCCGCATTAGGTTTCTCTATTTTCGGTATGGGAGCTGAAATAACAGGCATCACCGTTTCGAAAGTCATCGTGAAATGGTTCGCTGGGAAAGAGCTTGCCCTTGCCATGGGGCTGCAGGTAGCCATGGCACGTATCGGAACAGCACTTGCGCTCGCTGTCAGCCTGCCCGTAGCCCGCATGATGGGTGATGTATCCGGTTCTGTGCTTGTCGGAGCCATAGCCTTGTGTGTCGGCTTTATTTCCTATCTGGTCTATTGCGTCATGGACCGCAAAGAAGATGCAGCCATATCTGCCGCCCGCGCAGAAGCCGGAGAAGCCCCCGAAGAAGGTTTCAAGCTATCCGACTTGAAACTGATTCTTTGCAATAAAGGTTTCTGGCTCATCACGCTGCTCTGCCTGATGTTTTATGCCGGCGTATTCCCTTTCCTGAAATTTGCCACCAAACTGATGATATACAAGTATGAAGTGCCCGAATCGTTCGCCGGACTCATTCCTGCCCTCTTGCCCTTCGGAACGATTCTGCTTACTCCCGTATTCGGAACGCTCTACGACCGAATCGGGCGTGGAGCTACACTGATGATTATCGGTTCGGTAATGCTTACCACTGTCCATGTGCTGTTTGCTCTACCCATTATGAACTATTGGTGGTTCGCCGTTATCGTAATGATTGTGTTAGGCATCGCCTTCTCGTTGGTACCCAGCGCCCTATGGCCTTCGGTTCCTAAGATTATCCCCATGAAACAGCTCGGCTCGGCATACGCCATTGTCTTTTACATCCAAAACATCGGCCTTGCCATGGTGCCCACACTTATCGGTTTTGTCATCGACCGCTTCTCTACACAATACAATGCTGCAGGAGCCATTACCGGATACGACTATACAGCCCCCATGGTTATTTTTGCCATTTTCGGCTTATGCGCAATCGTCATTGCCGGCATACTGAAACAAGAAGACCGCCGCAAACATTACGGGCTGGAAGAATCGAATATCAAGAAGAAATAACAACAAGCGGTATCGCTGAACATAAAAAATCTCCGAAGAGTCATCGTTTATCCTTCGGAGATTTTTTATTGCCATTTTTCAAAAGTACACGTTCATCTCTACGTGCATCACTTCTTCGCCATCGGGCATTTCAGAATCAAATTCAATCTTATTTTCACGTGCCAACCACCCGATAGCCGCATTCAGGTCGCGGTCGGAAAGTTTTGTCTCTTTTTTCAATTCTTCATACTTCCAGGCCCTGCCGCTACTGTCTATCGTCCGCCAGACAATGCCTGCATTTACTCCAATTGTTGTTTTGTCCATAATACAAAAATTTTAGTTGGTTCTCATTCAATTATATACAAAGGTAAGGTTTCTTCATGAAAAGCAATGTTCCTTTCATCAGAATTTTTGGTTAAAAAGCCATTACGTTTCTGTCCGTTAACGTCCTGTTGCCTGCAAATACTCACGCTTCTTCACTGCATATTGAGCATACGCTTCCACATATCGGTCGCGGCTTTGCTGGAAAAGAGTCTGCGCCTCCAACAGGTCGCTCATGGTGCAGGTACCGGCATGATAGTAGTCGGTCTGCAAACGAAGGTTCTCTGCCGACTGCCCGATACTCTCGATAGCTATACGTACTTGCTTATAGGCATCGGTCACTGCATTCCATGTGTTCTGCATGTTAATGACCAGCAGTTCGCTGCCGTTGCGCAGGTTGTTTTCCTCGGTACGCACCGCCAGCTTGCTGCGCTTCAGACTATGGCTGCCTTCCCACCAGCCGCTCAGAGGCACGCTTACCGTAGCGAAGCCCACCCAATAATTGCGGTCGCGGTCCAGCAGGTTATCATAAACAAATCCGCCGCCTATCGCTACCGTAGGCAATTGCTTGCCAAGCGTCATCTTCCGCTCAATGCGGCTTGCCTTCAGCTTTGCCTGCAACAAGTTGTATTCGGGAGTAAGGGCAAGCGACTCATCGGGACGACGGTAAAGCGCATCAGGCGGTTCGGGTAGCGAGTCTGCCACTACGAAGTCTACATCCACACTGTCACCCGGCATACCGATGTATTGCGCCAACAGACGGCGCGACAGAGCGAGGCTGTTCTCCACATTGATGCGTGTGCTGCGCGTGTCGTTCTGCCTCAGCTGCACCTGAAGCAGGTCGTTACGATTGGTCACACCTGCCTGCACGGCGGCATCCACATCCTTCAGGATTTCCGCCAGCTGCGCCTCCACCACGTGCAGCGTACGGAGCTTCTCTTTCAGCATCGCCACCTGCCAGTAGTATTGCTCGGCAGTAAGCTTTACTTCGTTCTCCGCCTGCCTGCCTAAGAGGCGGTATTTCTCTACGTTCACCTCAGAGAGTTTGTTGCCTTGCACAATCTGACCTCCGGTAAAGAGGGGCATCGAAGCGGTAACACCACCCACAAGCCCATCCTTCATCAATCCCAACGACATACCGGGTTCCATCTCCATACCCAACAAGTGGGTGGAGGACAGGAAACCTCCGCCCGTAGCACTGATGCTGGGGAAATAGTTGGTGAACGCCTCCTTGCGCTCGTGGCGTGCGGAAGCAAGGTCATTGGCGGCATTTTTCATACGGGCATTGTTCAGCAAAGCGCTTTCTATACATTCGTCCAGTGTGTAAACCTGCTGGGCGGCAAGCGGGGCAGCCATGCAGCCCCATACCCAAACCATCAAAAAGCATTTACTTGTATGTTTCATTTTTCAACGTTATTTCTGTTTAATGAATATCCGCATTTTACCCAATTGCCCTATAGGGGCGTATCGCATACGCCCTGAAAACATCCACGTGGATTAGTTGCGCATTCGGGCGTATGCGATACGCCCCTACAGGAGATGTTTACGGATATTCAATTTCTATTTTGCATTCTATATATAATATAAGGTGTATCCGACCCCATACATGGGATATCATCAACACCCTAACAAGAGTATCACTGTTGCTCCAAGGCATCCCATTTTTCACGTTTCTTGCTGCTGCCCCGGAAAGTAAGCAGGTACAAGCACGGCAAGACAGTAAGAATGAACAACATCGTGATGAGTGTACCGTAACAAATGACCGTACCCATCGGCATCCATAGACTCGACTTGCCCAGTATCATCGGGATAACACCCATCGAGGCGGCAGCCGACGTGAGGAAGATAGGACGCATACGCCGCAGGGCGGAATGATAGATAGCTTCGCTGGCAGTCATGTGTTCCGTAACGCGCAACTCTTCGGCATAGTCTATCATGATAATGCCGTTGCGCACAATGATACCCATGAGGCTCACCACGCCCAAAATAGCTGTGATGCTGAAGTCTACGCCCTGAATCCATACGCCAAAGGCAGTACCAAAAACGCAGAGTGTCATGCTGCCGAAAATAAGCAAGGCAATGCTGATCTTGCGGAAGTGAGTCAGAAGGATGAAAAAGATGATGGCAACTGCCAACATCAGTCCGCCCATGATTTGCGGCATCATCTCACCGGTTTTCTCCATCTCACCGCCGTAGCTGACCGTCACCCCCTCAGACAGTTCGACACCTTTCATCATCTCCTGCACCCTGGCAGTCATTCTCAGGGCATTTTCTCCGACAGCCAAGTCAGCCTGCACGGTAGCGGTATAGATTCCGTTGCGACGCACTACCTGTCCCTCCTTCCACGTGGGCACCACATCGGCTACCTGCCGCAAAGGCACATCAGCAAGTCCGGCAGCAACAGGTATCAGTTCGTCCTTCACCTCAACAGGCAAGGCACGATCCGCCTTCTCGCTTTTCAGCTTGACGGGAATGTCGTAATCGCCCTCCCATACATTAGCTATCGCCAACCCGTCTCCATAACGCATGGCAAGGGTAGACTCCAGCCCCAGATTGGTCACGCCTAAGCGGGTTGCCTCGTCTTCTTTCAGATTGACGGCAATGGCAGGCAACGGCTCGTTGAAATCGGTCTGCGCAAGGATAAGTCCCGGCATCCGCTTTAGGACTTCGAGCACGGTCTGCGCATCTTGCTTCACCATACTCAAATCTTCACCGCTAAGACGCACCTCGATGGGATAAACAGCCTCGCTATAGCTTAATTGCTTGAAACGCACGCGGGCACCGGGAAAGTATTCGGTGTACTTCGGTGTGTATTCCGCCAAAAGTGCCTCGGTGTCCTTCACACCGGTAGTGTTTACGATGAACTGTGCATAGTTGGTGCCGGGAATCTGGGGTGCGTATGCCGTCTGGAAACGGGGCGAGGCGCATCCTTTGAAAGAGGCGATACTGACCACACGCGGATCTTGGCTCAAGATGTGTTCCATGCTGTCCGCCACCTGTGCCGTCACATCCACATCCGTGCCTGTAGGGAGGTATATCTCCACGGCAAACTGGTTGCGGTCTGCCACAGGCAGAATACGTTGGGGCAAACCAGCCAACATCACGGCACCCACCACGATAGAAACCACGCCGACAGCCACCGTTATCTTGGGATGAGCGAAGCACTTGCCGAACAGCCAGTTGTAATGCTTCTGCAGAAGGTCGAGGAAGTTGAACGGCTTCTTGCCATCCTTCACCTTTGCTCCCATAGGCTTGCGGATAAACCAGAACTGCATGAACGGCACGAGCAACGTAGCCACAAGCAGCGATACCGCCAATACAATGGTGATGCCCCATGGGAAGTGCACCAAGAAGTCGTGAATCATACCCGTACATGTCAACAGAAAGGGAAAGAAGGTAACACTAATCGCCAACGTAGCCGAAAAGATAGACTTGAGAAAGTGCGTGGTGCTCTGAATAGAAGCATGCCAGCGTGACATTCCTTCGCCCAACTTCTCCAAGTAGCTGTCGATGATGACTATCGAATTGTCCACAATCATGCCGAGCGTCACAATCAGTCCTGCCAACGTCACGGTATTCAACTCGATACCGAAAGCATAAAACAGTCCCAACGATATAAATATGGTAATCGGGATGGTAGATGCAGCCACCAATGCCACACGCAAGGGCAACAGGAGCATCACCACGATGACCACCGCCACGATGGCAATGATGAGTTCGTG
The DNA here is from genome assembly GCF_000190575.1 of Phocaeicola salanitronis DSM 18170. Lineage (NCBI taxonomy): Bacteria > Pseudomonadati > Bacteroidota > Bacteroidia > Bacteroidales > Bacteroidaceae > Phocaeicola > Phocaeicola salanitronis. The sequence goes on from NC_015164.1 coordinate 2,192,860, forward strand.
CAGGAAGTTCGACACACTGTCGCCCACCACCTCCGGCTGGTCGGTGATGCGGAAGATACTGACATCCGTCGGCAATTCCTGTTGAAACTCGTCCAGCACCTTGTTGATTTCATCACCCATTGCCACGATGTTCTGCCCCTTCTTCATCTCGACGGAGAGCAGGAGGCACTTACGGCCGTTGTTGGTGATGTAGCTGTCGGGGGCAGGATATTCACGCACCACCCGTGCCACGTCTTTCAGCCGCACGGTGTTGCCCTGCGGATCGGTATAGACTATCTGTTCCTGCACATCGCGCACGGTATTGAGTGAGCGGCTGACGTAGATAGGCTCTACCATGCTGCCGTCCTTCACACGCCCGCCGCTGGTGGTGAAACCTTTCTGCATCAGACCAAGGGCAAGCGTCTGTTCGTTCAGCCCGTACTTCGAAAGACGGTCGTGGTCAAGATAAACCGATATCTGTTCGTTCTGCATCCCGCTCACCGTCATGCGTCCTACGGAGTTGATGCGGCGCAGGCGGCCTTGCAGCAGGCCCATATAGTCATCCAGTTCGCGATAGGTCTTGTCTTCGCTCTCCATCGTAATCAGCAGGGCGGAAGTATCGCCGAAATCGTCTTGCACCACCAATGCCAGCACGTTGCCGGGCAGTTGCGCCTTGAACTGCGACACGCCGTGCTTGAACTTGCTCCAGAACTCGTCTTTGTTCGTCAGGTCATCGTTCAGCTCCACCTGTATGTAAACAATGCCGTCGCGGCTTTTCGAAAAAGTTTTCTCCTTTTTTACTTCCTTGTAAGTGAAAATGTATTCTTCCAGCGGTTTGGTAACCTGCTCCACCATCTCCTGCGCCGTATTTCCGGGAGCCACAGCTACCACGACTCCCTGCCGCACGGTAAAGTCGGGAAACTCATTCTTACGCATTTCGGGCAAACTGTACACACCGAATGCCACCAGACAGGTCACTACAAGAATAACAATCTGCCGGTAGTGCATCGCCCATTCCACAAAGTTACGTTTTTTCTTTTCCATAAGTCTCTTATATTAAGAATGAAAACAGCATATTCTTCATCCTTTGTTCTTCATTCTTCATTTATAATTGTTCCGTTGCATACCTTCTGCTGGCCTTCCACAATGATGCGGTCGCCGGCATTCAGCCCGGAAGTGACAATGACCCCGTTTCCGGAAAAATCGCCGCAGGCAATCACCCGCTTTTCTGCAACACCTTGATTGTCTACCCATACGAACGAACGGTTCTGTTCATCAAGTTGCACGATACGTGCCGGTATCACCACCTGTGCTCCTGCGTTTCCACCCGCCAGACTGACTTCTGCTACCATGCCCGGCATCAGAGAACCATCTGTATCCGTCACATCCAGCTTCACTTCGTAAGAGCGCGACATCGGATTGGCAACAATGCCTTTCTCGCTCACCACACTTGCGAACACCTTATCTCCCAGCGCAGGCACTTTGATGACCGCCTGCTGGCGCAAGGCGATGCTGCCTATCTCGGCTTCGGGCACCGCTATCTTCACTTTCAGCTGGCTCACTCCCACCAACTTACCCACTGCCATGCCGGGCACTACGTTCTGCCCTACCTCTACCGACTTATCAGCTATCACACCGCTAAAGGGTGCGTACAGCTTACAGTCCTTCAAGTTCTTCTGCGCCACTTCTTCCATCGAGCGTGCCTGCTGGAGTTTGCTCTGCACCTCTACCCACTGTATCTCGGGCAAACTGCCTTTGTCGTGCAGTTCTTTCATACGCCGATAGGCATCTTCCGCCTGCACCAGCGTGGCTTTTGCCGCATCATAACAGCTCTGCATCGACGTTGGGTCTACCGAAGCCAGAAGCTGCCCCTTCCCTATCCGGTCACCCAACCGGAAATGAACAGCTTCTACCGTTCCCATTACCGAAAAGCTGAGCGGCGTGCCTGCCGTTTCTTCTACCGTACCCGAAAAGCAACGCGTGCCTTCAATCGCCGCCGGAGCGACCTGCATTGTTTTTACCTTAACCACATCTTGCGTCTTCTGCTGTTCTTCCTGACCGCATCCTGCAAGCAAGAGCACAGCGGCGCACACCGGCAAAATAACCTTTTTGTCCATAGTTACTGTTCTAAAATTCTGCGCAAAGGAAACAAGTTTAGTCCAAATTACATGGCTTTATTTTCCTTGATAAATGTTCTATTTTCCAACAACACAGCCAAATAAGACAAACAGAACAGTCTTCAAGAGATTGGAATCAGGTATTTTCAAGAAATAATGACTTATTTTGCCACAGCAAACAAAAGAAAATAAGAACATGGATATCACACACGGAAATCTGAACACTGTAGCGAAAGAACACATCGCTACCTATTGCGACAACCGGCTCGCCCTTATCGATGACTTACATACATTAGACCAAACCAATGCCGTCAGAGTAGAATTCATCATGGCTGCCCTCTGCATCAAAGGGAGAGCCTCGCTCTACATCAACGGCGAAGCCTATACGATGAACGAATACGACCTGCTCATCTGCCACCCCAACATCATATTGGAAAAAAGTATGGTCAGTGCAGACGTACAGTTCCGCTGCATCTGCATGTCGCCGGAATACATCAACCAGCTTGCAGTAATTTCGAACAACACCTGGGATATCCTGAAATACCTGGAGCAGAACCCCATCCTCACGCTAAAACCCGAAGAAACCGACATGTTTTGCCAGTATTATGACTTGCTCCGTTCGAAACTGACGGGCACTCCGCTACGCCATCAAAAAGAAGTCATCGACTCGCTGATACAAGCATTCCTTTACGAATTTCATGACGCCATGGAACGATTCGGGAAATTCGCAACGCCTACCTATTCTTCCAGCGAACGGCTGTTCAAAGAATTCCTGCACTTGCTCGCTTCGTTATATCCCAAACCACGGATGGTAGCGGTTTATGCCGACAAGCTGCACGTCACGCCCAAATACCTCTCTGCCGTATGCAAAGACATATCCGGAGAAACCGCTTCCGACATCATCAACCAATACGTCATCAAAGACGTACTCTATCTGCTGAAGAAATCGGAAAAAAGCATCAAGGAAATCGTCAACGAGCTGGACTTCCCCAACCTGTCTTTCTTCGGGAAATACGTAAAACGCTATACCGGCTCTTCGCCCAAGCAATACCGGAAACAATTAGCGGAAAAAGAAACGGAATAGAATGCGGAAAAGAAAGAAGGCTAACACACTTATAAGCAAACACATCCGCATTCACTTCAGGCACCAATTAAGTGTCTTATTTTAAAAGGCAAAACAGAAGAGATTCTAAAAAGGATCTCTGTTTCTGACCTCAAAAAAGCAATTTTCCGATTAAATAACAATAACAATAACTATTTACTCCGACCACTATATGATATCGACAATCAATCCTATGGAGTATATGCAACTATCAAAAACTATTAATTTGAGCTTTGCATAAAACATGCTTGAGAAAATTAAAAATGAATGTCCGCCAATGTCGGATGAGCCGTAACTTATTATACAAAATATGCCGCTTTGATGAACATAAGTGAGTAGACCGTTTTACATAAGTAAGTCGGGCGTTTAACATAAGTGAGTCGGTCAACTCACTTATGTTCGTTTGTGGAATGTCTTTTTCGTGTGTATGCCCATAAAAAAAGCTGCCCTCTCAATATCGAAGACAGCTCTTAAATCTTTAACTACAACAATTATTCAGCACGCAAAGTGAAGCGTTTGAATTCTGTTACCACCAATTCCGGATCTGCAGCTTTCAATACTTCTGCAACCGTCTTTTTCGGGTCCATGATGCTTTCTTGCTTCAGCAAGCAAACTTCTTTCAAGAATTTGCCCAAACGGCCTTTCGCAATATTTTCAATCATAGCCTGAGGCAAGTTGGCAGATTTCTCGGCAGCAACTGTCGCTTTGATTTCTTTTGCTTTGGCTACATCTTCAGCTGTAATCCAACCCTTAGCCATGTTGCTTTCCATGTGCTCTTCGCTGTCTACGTGAGCAGGATTGATACCGGCTTTCTTCAAAGCAGCATCTACCGCTTTCTGCACTTGTTCAGCCTTTGTCTTTTCAACGGCTACGTTGATTTCTTCTTGTTTCACAGCTTCGGGAACGCCGTCTTCATCGATAGCAATCGGGTTCATAGCTGCAATCTGCATGCAGATTTCGTGAGCCACCTGTGCATCGCATACTTTGTTGAAAGCAACGATTGTACAAAGCTGGTTCTTGTTCATGTGATTGTAAACGGCAGTACAAGCGCCCGATACGAAATTGTAACCATCCAACTCGGTCTTTTCGCCAGTCACACCACTGCGTTCTACCACTGCATCCGCTACCGTACCATTACCCATCGGCAAAGCTTTCACTTCATCCAAAGTCTGGCATTTGTTTGCGATAGCTGCATCCAGAATAGCCTGAGTCAATGCCACGAAATCAGCGTTCTTGGCAACGAAGTCGGTTTCACATTTCAAGGCAATCATTGCAGCATAATCACCGGTAGACTTAGCCAGTACACAACCTTCTGAAGTTTCACGGTCAGAACGTTTTGCAGCTACTGCCTGTCCTTTTTTACGGATAATTTCCATTGCTTTATCGAAATCGCCTTCAGATTCTGTTAAAGCGTTTTTACAGTCCATCATACCAGCTCCTGTCATTTTACGAAGCTTGGTGATATCAGCCATACTTACAGCCATAATATTTTTCTTATTTAAATTAATGAATGAATAATCGTTATAAAGCAAATTGAGAGTTGAGAATAGAGCACCGAGAATCGCTTATACAGTAACCCTCACTCCTCAATCCTCAACTCTCAACTATTTATGTTAAGCTTCTTCGTCTTCCTTTGAGATGAAAGCAGCTGCCTTAGACGCATTGATTGCGTCTTGTTCAGCCTTATCCATACGAGCCTTTGCAGCTTTCTTCTTGCCAGCCTTCGGTGCATTTTCACCGGCAGCTTCCATGTCTACTTTTTCAGCTTTTCTTTCTTCCAAGCCTTCTGCCATAGCGGCGCAGCATGCGTCCAAGATTACTTCTACAGATTTCGTAGCATCATCGTTAGCCGGAATTACGAAATCTACATTGGTAGGATCTGAGTTTGTATCTACGATTGCAAATACAGGAATACCCAAACGGTTTGCTTCACGTACCGCGATATTTTCTTTCATTACGTCAACCACAAACAATGCAGACGGCAGACGAGTCAAGTCCGCGATAGAACCCAGGTTCTTTTCCAATTTAGCACGCTGGCGAGAAATCTGAAGAATTTCTCTCTTCGACAAGTTTGCGTAGGTTCCGTCATTAGTCAATTTATCAATAGTAGCCATTTTCTTCACAGCCTTACGGATTGTCGGGAAGTTAGTTAACATACCGCCCGGCCAACGTTCGATTACATAAGGCATGTTTACAGAAGTAGCCTTTTCGGCTACAATCTGTTTTGCTTGTTTCTTAGTAGCAACAAACAGGACTTTTTTTCCTGATTTTGCAATTTGTTTCAAAGCTTCAGCAGCTTCGTCTACTTTGGCAACGGTCTTGTTCAAGTCGATGATATGGATGCCGTTACGTTCCATAAAGATATAAGGAGCCATTGCAGGATTCCACTTTCTTTTCAAGTGTCCGAAGTGGCAACCAGCCTCCAATAAAGTATCAAAATTTACTCTTGACATGATTTAATTCTTTTAATCGTTTACTTTCTTTTTTGTTGTGAATTGAACCAACCGCCTGGTAGTTTCCCTACAAACACATGCAAAGAAAATCCAAACAGTTTAGATACTAAACGCCTTTTTAAGTTTTTGAGTTTTTAAGATTTTAAGTTTTGTGAGTTTAAGTCGCCATATAAGCCTTATAAACTAAAGAACTAACAAACTTAAAAACTAAGAACTCAAATTAACGTTTACTGAACTGGAATCTGCGACGTGCTTTCGGACGACCCGGTTTCTTACGTTCAACGGCACGTGAATCACGTGTCATGAAGCCTTCTGCACGAAGCGTCTTCTTGTCTTCAGGATTGATTTTCACCAATGCGCGGGCAATGGCAAGACGCAAAGCCTGAGACTGTCCTGTAAATCCGCCACCATTCAGGTTTACTTTGATATCATATTTTTCAGCCACTTCCAACTTATTCAACGGCTGTTTTACTACATATTGCAGGATAGGTGATGGAAAGTACTGTGCAAGGTCTCTCTTGTTAATAGTAATCTTTCCTGTACCTTCACTAACGAAAACACGAGCTACTGCGCTTTTACGTCTGCCTAATGCATTTACTACTTCCATGCTTTATTATTTAAGTGAATTAATATCGATTACTTTCGGACTCTGAGCCTCGTGCTTGTGCTCAGCGCCTTCATACACATACAGGTTGCCCAACAGCTTAGCGCCCAAACGGTTCTTGGGAAGCATGCCTTTTACGACACGTCTCATCAACTTGTCGTATCCGTTAGGTTTCTGAACCAAACGAGCCGGAGTGATTTCACGCTGACCGCCGGGATAGCCGGTATAGCTCAGGTAAACCTTGTCAGTCCATTTGTTTCCTGTAAATTTCACCTTACTTGCGTTAATGATAATCACATTATCGCCACAATCTACGTGAGGGGTAAAGTTCGGTTTGTACTTACCTCTCAAAAGTTTCGCAACTTTAGCACCGAGACGGCCTACAACCTGATCGGTAGCATCTACTATGACCCATTCTTTGTTCACAGTAGCCTTGTTTGCAGAAATGGTCTTGTAACTTAAAGTATCCACTCTTAAATCTGTTTAAAATGTTAACTACTAAAAAACAATCTTTCCTGCCTTTCTTCTCCGGACAAAAGAATACAAGGCAGCCAGATCTTTTTAAATCATACTAATTGATAATAATCGGCTTGCAAAGGTACGGCTTTTATCCGAACCCACAAAGATTTTAGATATTTTTTTCTTTTAAACAGATGAGCAAGTGCCTGTTGGCAAGCGCTGTCTTTATTGTTCATACGCAGAGGCGCAAAAAATGCACATACCTCCACTTGCTTACCTATTTCAGAAGAAGGACAAACAAGAAAGCGGAGGCATGTGCATAACACAAATCAGCGTTTACACACTTTTGTCAAACACGGCAAAAAGCAGGTTAACGCACAATGTCGGTCGGATAGCTGGACGGCATTTCGATTTTTCTCCAGATTTCGTGCGACCAAACATCGTCACCCACTTCAGGCGTTTTAAACTTCACAAACATCAGCGTGCCGTTTTCAGCCAGTTCAAAATGCATCAAGTTATCTTTACCCTCCAGACTCGGAAGATGAATGTTTTTCTTAACATGCTCAGTATAAGTAGAATCGGAATTCAACGTATAGGTCCCCGACCCGATGATAATAGCGCCCGCAGGCATCATAACCACATTGGTAAACTCACCGCTTTCACCCAAAATCTTCAACGAATTACTTGGCTTCAGTTCTCCCGGGAGAGCCGGCAAAGAAGAACTATAGAAACACATTTGCCATACACCTTTCAATGATTCCGGAGTAGTTGAATTAAACCAGTCTTGAGCATACGAATTCACCACACCCATAAATGAGCACACTACCGCGATAAATAAAGAACGTGCTTTCATGATGTAAAATTTTAGAGTTAAACAAAAATGTTGATGCACAAATATATAGAACTTTTTCCGGAAAACCTCACGTTTGAGGAAATAAATTTAGGGGAAAGGAATGTTAAATATAGTAAAAGCAAGAAAGGAGGAAAGACAGGTATGCGTATAAGAGCCTGTTTAAATTTTGCTCAGGTTAATTTTGCGAATTGTTTTCGAGGATGTTTTTCTGATTTTATGAGGAGGATAGCGGGCTATCTGACGAATAAAATCTGGAAAACAGACCGGAAACAAACGAAAAAGAACCTGATAGAATATTACTTTATTGGAAAATTTAAACAGGCTCTAAAACCGATTGATGTTTCACCGCAAAGGGAACAAAGTACAGAAGAAGTTTTTAAAAACCCTGCATGCCTCTGTGCCCTCTGCGGTGAATAAACTATTCGGTTACTTATAATTAGAATTCTGCATTATGCGGAGTACGCGGGAACGGTATGACATCGCGGATGTTCGCCATGCCGGTCACAAACAACAACAAGCGCTCGAAACCCAGCCCGAATCCTGAGTGCGGACAGGTTCCGTATTTGCGTGTATCCAAATACCACCACATGTCTTTCATCGGAATATTCAATTCCTTGATACGGGTGAGCAACTTATCATAATCGGCTTCACGCTCCGAGCCGCCGATAATCTCACCGATTTTCGGGAACAAGACGTCCATCGCACGCACCGTTTTGCCGTCCTCGTTCTGCTTCATATAGAACGCCTTGATTTCTTTCGGATAATCGGTCAGGATAACCGGACGCTTGAAATGCTCTTCTACCAAATAACGTTCGTGCTCCGAAGCCAAATCGACGCCCCAATATACCGGGAATTCGAACTTATGTCCGTTTGCCACGGCTTCTTCCAATATCTTAATGCCTTCCGTGTAAGGCAAGCGTACGAAACTTTCTTTCAACACGCCTTGCAAGCGTTCGATCAATTCCTTATCAAAATGGTCGTTCAGGAACTTCACGTCATCATAGCAATTATCCAAAGCCCATTGCACGCAATACTTGATGAACTCTTCCGCCAGGTCCATGTTGTCATTGATGTCATTGAAAGCCACCTCCGGCTCAATCATCCAGAACTCAGCCAAGTGACGCGGAGTGTTCGAATTCTCTGCACGGAACGTAGGGCCAAACGTATAAATCGCGCCCAAAGCCGTTGCAGCCAATTCTCCTTCCAACTGTCCGGATACGGTCAAACTGGCCTGCTTGCCAAAGAAATCATTGTCATAAATGATAGAGCCGTTCTCGTCTTTCTTCAAATCATACAAGTTCATTGTAGTGACCTGAAACATCTGGCCGGCACCTTCGCAATCAGAAGCGGTAATCAACGGCGTATGGAAATAGAAGAAGCCTCGCTCGTGGAAGAACTTATGAATGGCAATCGCCATATTATGGCGGATGCGGAACACTGCGCCAAACGTATTGGTACGCGGACGCAGATGCGCGATTTCACGCAAAAATTCCATTGAATGCCCTTTCTTTTGGAGCGGATAGGTATTATCACATACGCCCAACACTTCAATTTCACGAGCCTGTATCTCGGCAGCTTGCCCTGCGCCTACTGATTCTACCAATATTCCGTTGACACTCAGACAAGCTCCGGTAGTAATTTGCTTCAACAACTCTTCATCGAAGTTTGCAAGATCAACAACAATCTGTACATTATTTATTGTAGAACCGTCATTCAAAGCAATAAAACTAACTTGTTTGCTACCTCGGCGGGTACGCACCCACCCTCTTACATTGACCATTGTCCCGAAATCACGGCACTTCAGCAGGTCAACAATTTTTGTTCTACGAATCTTTTCCATTTTTCTATTCTTAATTATTATTCAAAAGCCCCCATACGAAGCATATTCACTTCACGTTCTGTCAAATAACGCCAATCGCCCCGGCGCAATCCTTTCTTCGTCAAACCGGCAAAATAGACACGGTCCAATTTAATGACCCGATAGCCCAACGATTCAAAGATACGGCGGACAATGCGGTTCTTGCCAGAATGGATTTCGATGCCTACCTGCGACTTGTCCGTATCCGAAGCATAACTGATGGCATCGGCATGTATTTCCCCGTCATCCAACGTGATGCCCGAAGCAATCTGGTCCAAATCGGCTTTCGTCACATTCTTGTCGAGGAACACGTGATAGATTTTCTTCTTCAAATATTTGGGATGAGTCAGCTTCGAAGCCAAATCACCGTCATTGGTCAGCAACAAGACACCCGTCGTATTGCGGTCCAGACGCCCTACGGGATAAATACGTTCCGTGCAAGCGTCTTTCACCAAGTCCAAAACGGTCTTGCGCTCTTGCGGATCATCCGAAGTCGTTACGCAATCTTTAGGCTTGTTCAACAAGACATATACTTTCCGTTCAATCTTAACCGGCTGGTCATGAAACTTCACTTCATCACTCCGTTTTACTTTCGTACCCAATTCGGTTACAACCACACCGTTAACCGAAACGACTCCAGCCGTAATAAACTCATCGGCTTCACGGCGTGAGCACAATCCGGCATTTGCCAAGAACTTGTTCAGACGAATCGGTTCGTTCGGGTCAGCCAGCACCTCCTTGTATTCCATCTGTTTCTTCTTGCTGTATTTGGCATTCGGATTGTAATCGGCTGTACGTGGACGCCCCCCTTGCGGACGCCCATAACCGCCCGATTGATTGGAGTTGTACGGGCGTGACGGACGATAGCCGCCTTCACCCTGCGGACCGTTGTTATAGCGCGGACGGTAAGGGCGTTGTTCGCCGTTCTCTTCCTTATTATATCGGGGCGTGTACGAAGAACGTTGCGGGCGGTAGCCGCCTTCGCCTTGCGGACCGTTGTTATAACGCGGACGGTAAGGACGCTGTTCTCCGTTTTCCTCCTTATTATATCGGGGCGCATACGACGAGCGTTGCGGGCGGTAGCCGCCTTCTTCCCCTTGATTATTATAGCGTGGGCGATAAGGACGCTGCGGACGTTCATCCGAATTGGAATTAAATCTCGGACGGCGTTCATATCCATTTCCCCTGTCACCCCGATTATACTTGTTATACCCTTCTCTGTTGTTATACGATTTGTAACCGTCACGGCCAGACTGGTAGTTTTCACCTTCTTGTCTGTCTTCTTTCTCTGCCATATTCTTTTGCTTTTTATAAATTAATATTATACCCTTCGCGGGCGTTATCTGTTGAGTTTTTTGAGTTTTTATAGTCAATCAGAAATGAATTGCGAAAAATCATTTGTCATGCTGAACGAAGTGAAGCATCTCGGATGCGCCCACGTGGATGTACACGAGATCCTTCACGTTCGTTCAGGATGACAATACATCAAGAATTTTTCGCAAACCAATTTTGTTTTACTATAAGTTTTTGAGTTTGTTAGTTTCTATTAGCCCTTAAGCCTTTCAACTCAAAAACTCCCCTCACATTCCCGTATAATTATGCGGTGTAATCTTGCGTAATTCTTGTTTTACTTCTTCACTTACATTCAATGTTTCGATGAAATTCTTGATAGATGCCTCATTGATAGCCTGATTGGTACGGGTCAGGTCTTTCAATGCCTCGTACGGATGCGGATACGCTTCACGGCGCAAAATGGTCTGAATGGCTTCTGCCACTACGCTCCAGCAATTATCCAAATCCTCGTAAATCTTATGCTCGTTCAGCAACAATTTGCCCAGACCTTTCAACGAACTCTGGATTGCAATCACCGTATGCCCGAACGGAACACCGATGTTACGCAGTACCGTAGAGTCGGTCAGGTCACGCTGCAAACGGGAAACGGGCAATTTCGCAGACAGATGCGACAATACGGCATTCGCCATTCCCAAGTTTCCTTCCGCATTTTCGAAATCAATCGGATTCACCTTATGCGGCATTGCGCTCGAGCCAACTTCTCCCGCCTTAATCTTCTGCTTGAAATACTCCATGGAGATATATTGCCAGAAGTCGCGGTTCATATCAATCATAATCGTGTTGATGCGCTTCATGGCATCGAAAATGGCGCCCAGATTGTCATAGTTCGAAATCTGCGTGGTGTACTCCTCACGTTCCAAGCCCAACTTTTCTGCCACGAACTTATTTCCGAAAGCTTTCCAGTCGTATTCCGGATAAGCGACATGATGCGCATTGTAGTTGCCCGTAGCCCCACCGAACTTCGCCGTAACCGGACATGCCTTCAGCACGGCAAGCTGACGTTTCAAACGATAAGCGAACACTTCAATTTCTTTTCCCAAACGCGTAGGAGAAGCCGGTTGCCCGTGTGTCTTGGCCAGCATCGGAATATCCTTCCATTCTTCGGCATACGCTTCCAGTTGGTCTATCAGCCTCTGAAGCTGCGGATAATACACCTCATCCAACGCGTCTTTAATCGACAAAGGCACCGAGGTATTGTTGATATCCTGCGAGGTCAAACCGAAGTGGATAAACTCTTTATATGCTTCCAGCCCGCCCAGGCGGTCGAATTGTTCCTTGATAAAATATTCCACGGCTTTCACATCGTGATTGGTCACGCTCTCTATCTCCTTGATACGGGCGGCATCTGCCTCCGAGAAATTACGGTAGATATCCCGCAACGCGTCAAAACGCGCATGATCCATGCCTTCCAGTTGCGGCAAAGGCAATTCACACAACGTAATAAAATATTCTATTTCCACCCGCACCCGATATTTCATCAGTGCATACTCAGAGAAATAAGCAGCCAAAGCACCGGTCTTGTTCCTATACCGCCCGTCTATGGGAGATATAGCGGTGAGTAAATCAAGCTCCATCATGATTCTACTAGTAGTTTTTGATTCTTAATACATAATGATCATTAACGGCGGCAAAGGTACGATTTTTTCCTGAGTAAAACAGACTAATACAGAAAAGTTTAGTATTTATTTCACAATATCTTGCCCGAACGGGAACAACGTATGGAAGAATCGCATAACTTTGCATCCGCAAAAACAAAAACATAAAATCAGACATTATGGAATTGCCCAAAGACCCGATGATGCTTTTCAGCTTCATCAACACCAAATTACGAGACTTCTATCCTTCGCTTGACGCGCTTTGCAAGGACATGAACGTGAAAAAAGAAGACATCATCAACCCGCTGAAATCCGCCGGATTCGAATACAACCGCGAACTGAACAAGTTCTGGTAAGGCTTATAAGTAGATATTGAGCATATAATGTGCCACTCAGAAACGCAGATTAACGCGGATTAGCGCAGATGAAGAGCAAGATAATTAGAACAATTTTAATATCCGCATTCTACCCAATTGCCTTGTAGGGGCGTATCGCATACGCCCCGAAGACATCCGCATGGGTTAGTTGATGCATTCGGGCGTATGCGATACGCCCCTACATGGGATGTTTGCGGATATTCACATAGAATAATAATCCGCGAAAATCTGCGTTAATCTGCGTTTCTAAACTGACACATCACAACCCATGAACCGTATGCAAGAGCTGGTCGCCCATGCCGATGGTATAGCCATGCGACTCGAATACCACACGGTTGAACGTATCGGCTATGATGAAAACCGGAAGACGGGTGCCAGCCTGAAGCTTCATCTCCTGCCGGATAGCGGCCTCTATGCTTCCGTCAGCATCAATACCGAAAACTACGGTCGAAGGCAAGCCTTCTATCGGAGCCGACTGATATTTCTCGTATGCGGCACGTGAGGGGAAAAGCAACACAATCTTCCGTCCCCATTTCTCCAGTTCCGAGGCTTTGGCGGCGATGTCCTTCAAGGCATGGTTGGTAGGCTCATCACCCACGCCTAAAATGCCCACAATGAAATAGCCCCTGCCCGTAGTGAGCAAAACCGAAGTCTCCCCGCCTTCCGGAGTCTGGAACTTGGATTCCGAATTGAAGCTGCCTATCACACTGACCGCCTCCTCACTCTCACGCATCACCAGTCCTACATCGGTTTCCTTATCCTGCTCCACGCCAAAGAAAGACACTTGCGCCAGCACGCCTCCCTTAGCCAGACGGGTGCCGGATACCATCATATAATAGCCTGCCGGAACCGGGACCGGTTCTTTGAACAACTTGCTCCAAGGCTCGAAATCGGGATAAACCTGCAAGGCAAACCCTTCTCCATCGAAACGGGACAAGGAAAAATGGCGTGCATACGACGGGTCGCCCAGACGGGGTATCGGCGTATAGTCCAGCTTCAGCGTGCCTTCCGCCACTTGTTCCGAACGTCCGCTTTCGAAATCTACCGCTACGTCCTTGCCGTTCTCCTTATATAATACATATCCCGTCACACGGTCTATCCATGCGGGAATGCCGAGCGAACGTGCCACCGCTACAAAGAACGTGTTCCGCGAAGTACGGTCTGCCATACGGCTTTCCCACACCCCTTCGGGAGAAATCACCGTACCCACCGTGCACAAGTCATCCCGGAGCGTCAGGCTATCCTTGCACCATTCCACCAGTTCCAAAGGCCTCGCGCGGAAACGGGCGGCATCCGTTTCGGGTATCTCACGCTGGAAGAACGAACGGTAAGGAGTCAGCATTTCGTATCCGATGCGCGGAGCCAAGACCGTAGCCACATCCGCCAGCGAATCCGTATGATACAGATGGTCATCCAGCACGCTTGCCTCCGCATCGCGCAAGTCTTTCTCGGCAAGTGTGCCCAGCAAATCCAGCGCACGACTCCGCATCTCCCGTCCTGCCGCTTCTTTCAAGAAAGCCTCTATCTCCGAAGCGTTTCCGCGCGAAGCCACGATATAGGGTGCAACCGCTTCTGCTTCATAGCCTGTTTCCGAGGCAAAGGCACGAATCGCGTCCGCACCGGGGAAGGAAGCGATATACGCATGGCGGATGGAGTCTTCCCGGTTGAAACGGATATCGTTCTCAGCGCGTTGCTCCGGCGTGACTTCCGGAAGTGTCGGGTCACCTGCGGGAGGAACGATGTCAAGCGAGAACGAAAGCGTGTCGCCTACCTGATGTTCGAGCCGGAGTTCTACTTCCTTGTCTTTTCCGAAAGACACTTTCTGTATTCCGAACGCACGGTCTTTCACCGCCAGCACCACCATATCTCCCAGTCCGGCGGAAAGGCTTGCCCGTCCGTCCGCACCTGTCTTCTGGGATGAAACCGGATAAAACTCCGCATAGTTATAGATGCCAAAGCGCACGCAAGCATCTCCGACGGGCTTTCCGTCGATATCCGTTACGAGTACCGTTACCGGTGCGTTCTGCGCATAGTTTCCTATCACATTTATTTCGGTATAATTGGCGGTGGTGCGCATCACCTCTTCCGGTCCCTCGTAATAACCGAACACCTTGGTGTGCATCAGCATGCCGCGGCTTGCCGGCTCGTTGAACCAGCCCAAATTAAGCACCGGCTCAGGCTCGCACGCTCCCAGGAAATACCATTTCCCGTCTACCCAAGCCTCTACCCACGCATGATTGTCGTCGGTATGTGCCCAGCGGGGCGTATAGACCTGCCGTGCCGGAATGCCCACCGAGCGGAGCGCAGCCACAAGGAAAGTGGACTCTTCCCCACAACGCCCGTAAGCCGTCCGCACCGTGGCAAGGGGCGAACTGGTACGCGCGTCCGAAGGCTGGTAATTCGCCTTCTCGTGGCACCAATGGTTTACCTCAAGCACGGCGTCATACATCGCCAATCCCTTCAGGCGGGGCATCAGTTCATCGTGGAACACCATCCGCGAGCGGTCGAGCGCCTCGTTATTCACCCGCACCGGAAGGACAAAATGCCGGAACACATCATCGGGAATCTTCTTCCCCCACTCCGTCTCTTCGCGCGTGGCAAACGAGCTCCGGATGTTTTCCAGATAAAAGT
This sequence comes from Phocaeicola salanitronis DSM 18170, assembly GCF_000190575.1. NCBI lineage: Bacteria > Pseudomonadati > Bacteroidota > Bacteroidia > Bacteroidales > Bacteroidaceae > Phocaeicola > Phocaeicola salanitronis. The sequence continues at coordinate 2,208,241 of NC_015164.1, forward strand.
TGCCCGAATAATCCGTAATATCGCCCACCGGCATATACGCATAAAAGAACATCAGGGCATCCCGTTCTTCAGCTGTCAATCCTTCATCATCGAACACACCGAAAAAATCCCCTTGTGAGAACAAAGCCTTTTTCGCCTGGAAATCAGCCTTCACCTGCTTCTCGAACGGAGATGTACATGCAGACAATAATGCACATAGCATACCGACACAAACTAATTTTCTCATAAGTCTTGCTTTTTATATTCCTCATTTCACAAAAACAACCTGTAGGGCAGGGGTTGCCTGCCCTTGCTTTACTTGCTCTTCCCAATTCGCCACACAGTGCGTGACCAATCTTGACCGTCACGCTGGATTTGCAATCCAGCGTAATAACATGTGCGGATTTGCAATCCGCATCATCAGCAAATGGCTCCGGATTGCAAATCCGGCGTGACCGAAATGAATTACGAAAAATTACATCCTGTTTTCCTGTAGAGACGTCACATTGTGGCGTCTCTGAATACATCCGCAAGATATTCACATACAAAAACAGATAGCATCCCTGCGGTTGGGGAGACGCCACAATGTGACGTCTCTACTACATGCCGTATTCCCCGTCACGCTGGATTTGCAATCCAGCGTAATAACACGTGCGGATTTGCAATCCGCATCATCAACAAATGGCTCCGGATTGCAAATCCGGCATGGCTGAACAAAGATAAGGAAAAAACGATTCATTCTCAAATTTATTTCCTACCTTTGCGAAAGTTAATCAAATCCGGCTTATGGCAATACATTCAAGTCAAGTACAGACACAGACACAGCAACAAGTACAGACCTTGTCGCCCCAACAGATATTGGCGGTCAAATTACTGGAACTCCCTACGGTAGAACTGGAAGAGCGCGTCCACGCGGAACTTCTGGACAATCCGGCACTGGAAGAAGGCAAGGAGCCTTCAGAAGACGACCTGCACGGCGACGAGGGGGAAGACTATGCCACCGACCAGGACGGCGAGCCGAATACCGATTACGGAGAGGACCTCTCGCTGGGCGATTACCGCACCGAAGACGACATACCCGATTACAAGCTGCAGGAGAACAACCGCTCGAAAGACGACAAGCCCGAAGACATCCCTTTCTCGGACAACGTCTCTTTCTACGAAACCCTGAAAGAACAGCTTGACATGCAAGCCCTGACGCCCGAAGAAAAACAATTGGGCGAATACCTTATCGGCTCGCTCGACGACGACGGGCTCTTGCGGAAAAGCATCGACACCCTTATCGACGAACTCGCCATCTACCAAGGGATAAACGCCACGCCCCAAGAAGCGGAACACGTACTTTCCATCATCCAGGACTTCGACCCGGCGGGCATCGGCGCGAGAAACCTCCAAGAATGCCTCCTGCTGCAAATCAAGCGCAAGGAAGATTCGCCCTTGAAACAAACCGAATACGACATCATCAGCAAGTGCTGTGACGAGTTCACGAAGAAAAACAAGGATAAAATCCTGCAAAAGCTGAACATCACCGAAAAGCAATACAACGATGCCGTAGCAGAACTGGTAAAGCTCAACCCGCGCCCGGGAAGCTCGATGGGAGAAACCATCGGAAAGAACATCCAGCAAATCATCCCCGACTTTATCGTGGAGACCGAAGACGACGGCACCGTCAGCCTGAGCCTCAACAACCACAACGTGCCCGAACTCCGCCTGAGCCGCGAATTCACCGACATGCTGGACGAGCACACGCGCAACAAGACAAACCAAAGCAAGGAATCGAAAGACGCCATGCTTTTCCTGAAACAGAAAGTAGACGCCGCGCAAAACTTCATCAATGCCGTCAAGCAGCGGCAACAGACCCTGATGAGTACCATGCAGGCGATTATCGACCTGCAACGCCCCTTCTTCCAGGAGGGAGACGAGTCGCTGCTGCGCCCGATGATTCTGAAAGACGTGGCGGAACGCGCACGCCTGGACGTGTCGACCGTCTCGCGCGTAAGCAACAGCAAATACGTGCAGACCAACTTCGGCATCTACCCGCTCAAGTTCTTCTTCAGCGACGGATATACCACCGAAAGCGGGGAAGAGCTTTCGGTACGCGAAATCAAACGCATCCTGAAAGAGTGTGTAGACCACGAAGACAAAAACCGTCCGTACACCGACGACGAACTGGCGGTTATCCTGAAAGAGAAAGGCTATCCGCTGGCACGGCGCACCGTATCCAAATACCGCCAACAGCTGAACATCCCCGTGGCACGATTAAGAAGATAAAAAAAGACGAATATGGAAGAAACAAACATTCCCAGCCAACTGACGTATCACGAACCGGAGCCGGACAAAGGCAACAGGCCGAAAGACACGCTGTACAGGGCATCGCGCGTCATTTCCGCGGTATTCACCCCTTTCATGCTCCCGTTCGTAGCGTTCGTCTTGCTTTTTACGTTCACTTACCTCCACATCCTGCCCCTCCGGTATAAGCTGACCGCACTCTGCATCGTGTATTGCTTCACCATCCTGCTGCCCATGCTCGGCATTTACCTGATGCAGAAAATCAACGGATGGACGCTTCACGAACTGGGCAAGCGCGAACGCCGGTTCGTCCCCTACGCGCTCACCATCCTGAGCTATGCCGGATGCGTCCTCACCATGTACCGCTACCACTTGCCCCGTTACATGGGAGGCATCATCGTAGCCACCCTGCTCTGCATGGTCATCTGCGCACTTATCAACATCAAGTGGAAAATCAGCACCCATACGGCAAGCAGCGGCATGATGGTAGGCGGATTGCTCTCGTACAGCTTTATCTTCCAGTTCAATCCCACAGGATGGCTCTGCGCCTTCATCCTGCTTGCCGGCATGCTGGGCTCGGCACGCATCATCGTCCGCCAGCACACATTAAACGAAGTGGCCGGCGGATTCTTCGTAGGGCTGTTCTGCGGAGTCATCGGAATCTTGTTTATCTGAATTTGAAAAAGCATTGTATGTCACGCTGGAGTTCATCAAAATGGCACGTGCCATGGGCATGAAAGACGCTTCGAAGCCGGAAGATTTCCTCACCGCCCTTACCCAGCTTCAGAAAGCCTGCGGTGTAGACAACCTGAAGATGAGCGACTATGCCATCCGGAAAGAAGAATGCTTGACCTTGGCACGCAACGCCCGTGAAACGATGGGCGGACTCTATGCCGCCAATCCGTGCGAAATGACCGACGAAGATTGCGCAGGCATTTTCAAGAGGGCATACAAATAAGCATGTAAATACCAACTTTCACCACAGAAACACGCAGAGTCTGAAGATATTCCTCTGTGAGACTCTGTGTCCTCCGTGGCGAACAAATACAAAACTGTTAAATTAATTCGAACGATACTGTTCCGCGAATATCAGAAGAAGACGAACCAATGTATGCCTTGAACTTTCCAGGTTCTGCTATCCATTTATGTTGTGTTTCGTCAAAGAATTTCAACGCATCCGAACCAATGGTGAAAGTCACTTCTTTTTCCTCTCCGGGTTGTAAGGTTATTTTTTGAAAACCCTTTAGCTCTTTTACGGGACGTAATACACTGCATTTTTCATCGCCAATATACAATTGGATAATTTCTTTGCCCATTACTTTCCCCGTGTTTTTCACTTTTACTGTAAACTTGATTGTTTCATCTTGCTTCATTTTTTTTGCCGACGCCATGGGCTTGCTATAATCAAAAGCTGTATAGCTTAAACCATGACCGAAAGGAAACATCGGTCTGATTTTTTTTGTATCATACCAGCGATAACCTACCAAGATGTCTTCTCTATAAATTTCATTGATGCTATCTCCCGGGTAACATAAAGCATCGAAGGCGTGGGCAGGACAATCTTCCAATTTTACGGGATAAGAGAATGGCAATTTTCCGCTCGGATTGACCTCTCCACTCAGTACGTCAGCCAACGCTTTGCCGGTGACGGTTCCGAAATACCAGCCTTGAATGACCGAAGGCACTTCGTCCAGCCATGGCATGGCTACAGCGTTCCCACTCAATAAGACGACTACGATGTTTTTATTGACTTTTGCCAAAGACCGAATCAACTCGTCTTGACCGAAAGGAAGGTTGTACGACAGGCGGTCGCCTCCTTCGCAGTCCTGCTGGTGGTTCTTGTTCAGTCCGCCCACATAAATAATCAAGTCTGCATCGGCAGCTTTGGTTATGGCGTCATTTCTTAACGAATCCATGACGGATTGAGGAATCTCATCCACTCGCCCGAACATGTCACGTCCTGCCATGTATCCTTGTGCATAAATGACATTGCCGAATTTTTCGCGGATGCCTTCCAAAGGAGAGATAAAGTTTTTCGGTTTCAGTTCAGAGGAGCCTCCCCCCGTCATCAAGTTGCGTGTAGCATTATCGCCTACGACTAAAATGCGTTTGTATTTATCTGATTGCAAAGGAAGCAAACCAGCCTGTTCCTTTCTGTTTCCATTTTTCAGCAACACAGTCCCCTCGGTAGCAATATCATACGCAGTTTGATAATGTTCCTGGGTAGTCATGGAACCGTAAGGCTTGTTCTTGTTCATGGCCGTGCGGAATATCAATCTTAATATACGCGCTACCTTATCGTTGACTACTTCCATGGGGATTTTTCCTTCTTTAATCATCTTCAGGTAGTTCTTGCCTAAGTAATAGTCATCGTAACCGAATGCCGATTCCGATGTAAGCCCGTTGGTATATGACCCCATTTCTAAATCCAGTCCGTACATCGCCGCTTCGTAGGTGTCGTGCGCCGCTCCCCAGTCGGTCACTACACATCCGTCAAACTTCCAGTCCCCTTTCAGGATATCGTTGTTCAGCAATTTGTGGTGAGTGGCATGCGTGCCGCGCACTTTATTGTATGCCCCCATGATGGTCCATGTGCCGCCACGCTCTACCGCAGCCTTGAATGCCGGGAGATAAATTTCATATAAGGCACGGTCGCTGACTTGCACATTAATGTGGTTACGCCATAATTCCTGGTTGTTCAATGCATAATGTTTCACACATGCGGCCACTCCATTCTTCTGTACCTCTTGAATATAAGGCACACACATTTCGGAAGCAAGATAAGGATCTTCTCCCATATATTCGAAATTACGTCCGTTCAAAGGAGTCCGGTAAATATTTACGCCCGGCCCTAACAATACGTCTTTTTCACGATAACGGGCTTCTTCACCAATCGCTTTCCCGTATTTGCCTGAAAGTTCCGGATTCCACGTTGCCGCCAGACATGTCAATGCAGGGAAAGCGGTACAACTGTCATTGGTCCATCCCGAATATCCCCAGTCGTTCCAATTGATTTCAGCCCGGACACCATGCGGTCCGTCTGTATACCAAAGTTCGGGGATGCCTAACCGGGAGCATCCAGGGGATGTGAATTTCCCTTGGGCGTAACTGAGCCGAACTTTTTCTTCAATGGTCATTCGGCTGAGAGCATCTTGTACGCGCGCTTCTATGGGCTGGCTGTCATCCAAATAAATTGGAGTTGTTTCTGCCGTTTGTCCGTATGTTGTACAAATGGACAAGGCGGTGCCTATACACAGGTTAAATATAAATGTTTTCATGATTTATAATAAAAGAAATAAGTGTCTGGAGACATTAAAGCCTGCTTAAATTTTCCCATAGAGTGATGCTATATCAGGTTCTTTTGAGCAAATTCAAACAGGCTCTAAGTGTCCTACTGAAAAATTATTCTCGCTTTTCTAAATTTAGGAACTGTTTTTGAGAAGCTGTTTTGAATTTCTCCAAAAAGTTTTTCTTGGCTTGATGCATTCGTTTTCGTGTGCGCTTTGGGCATTTTGGGGTCATTCCCGCTTCTGCTCTTCGTCAGATAGCCAGTATCTTCCTCATAGTAAAGACGCAAGATTTTGCGTCTTTACTCATTCCAAATCAGCACACGATAAATTCAAAAACAGTTTCTTATTCAACAGTAACCAAATCTACATAATATCCGTGCCCTACACAAAGGAATCCTCCTTCAGCTGCAATCATGTCCAAGGATTCCTGAGTAAGTTCAACTTCAACCATTCCGTCTTCGTTGAATTCAATGACAGCCGTTCCGGGTAAGTCATTCCAAGCGGCCGTAGTGGTACGGATTTGGTGATATTCAGCAGTAGGTTCTACTGAATAATGTATGCGCAATATACTGCCTGCTCTCATGGATGCGAATGTTTCCGTCGGAATCAGGTTGAATGTCTTGTTGGGGTCTGTATCCGCCAAATCCCAAGACACATAATGATGCCCTTCCCAAAGAACGGTTTCAGATGTAATTGCAAATGTTGTCTCAGAAAGTATTTCGTCATTCACATAGAATAAGACTTCTCCTCCATTGGCATCAGTTCCTGTTAATGTATATTCTCCGGCTGGAAGTTCAGGACATATTACCGCAAGTTCCGTATTGTTTTGGCGTACAAATTCAGACAAGGCTTCTCCATTGATGTTTAATGTAGCTATCTTATCCAGATTCAATCCTGTCATAATCCATTCACTTCCTGCTCCAGTACGTGTAAATCCACTGGTAAGTACCGGTGCATCCGTAACTGTAGTGAGATTGGCTCCATAGCGGTTTCCGGAAGCGTCAATCAGGCTAAGGCGGTATTCTCCGTCAGGAATAGTAGCAGGGACTTCGTATTCAAGATAACTTCCTTCCTCTGATTCACCCAATGTGATATCTGTTATGGTTTGGTCAGCGATGATCACGCCGTTTACTTTTTCAAGGTTTGTCCCATACAGACGAGCAAGCGAACCGGGAGCAACAATACGTTCCAACCCTACCGCTTCGCTCCAAGGGTCATCTTCCAAAGGACTCACAATGATGTTTGCTTCACGGTAAGTTGATTTTCCAGCGGTAGTTGTAGCCGTTATTTTCAGATGGTAAGTACCTGCTTCCAAAGCTAAATCAATGCTATCTCCTTTATGTACTTCAGTACCGTCGATTTCCCATGTTACTTCGGTATAGATGGAAGGAGTCACGGTGACTTTCATTGTAAAGTTTGCATCGCGGCTGATTTGGGAAATAGCCGCTAATTCTCCATCTACCCTATCCGGAAATACCGGGTCAAGAATCATCGGAGAGTCATCCGGACTAATCGTAGAGAACGGATCCTCGTCTTTACATGAGGTGCTTGCCAAGCTCATTGTGGCAATGGCTATCAGCATAAAGTATAGTTTTTTCATATCTTTCTTGATTGAATGTTGTTATACATTAGTTTTCCGAATCCCACCATACGTGGTTGTACCAGCTGTCTGTTCCTCCCATTCGTTGTACAGCTTCGTCATAATTTTCCTTGTTGTAAGAAGATTCCAAAATAGGATAAACGAAGCGTACCGGAATTTCCTGACCGTCTGTCAGATATTGACCGAAGCCATATTCTGCCGGAGACTTTAAGACAGGATATCCTGAACGGCGGATATTTGCCCAACTTTCTGAAGGGTTCAAGAAATGCAAGATCCAAGCTTGAGTATTAATAGACTCTTTACGTTGTTCGTCTGTATAACCGATGGGGTTATTCTCGTAATATTCATTGAATTCTTCATCGGTTATTTCTTCGATGTCATCATAATTATCTGACAAGAAGTCCATTGCGGCTCTTATACCTGCTTTATAATATTCTTCTACCGACATAGATCCTGCATTCCAGCCTTTTAATGTGGCTTCCGCCTTAAGGAACAAAACCTCAGCGTATGTCATGACAATACCGGGATTATCGCTCATTAAGAAAGTGGTCGCAAGCTTCGGCTCTACTTCACGGTCGGCTCTGGTAGGAACGCTCGGGTTAGTTTCTGCCAATTCTTTCAGGATATCACTTTCATATCCGGTTGGCCAAGGTTCCCAAGAAAATGCTCCCGGGTCGTTCGGTTGGAACTCAATGCCTTTTTCCATCATTTCTTCTGTCAAGTCTATACGGTTGTCTGGGCTGGATGTGCTCATCAGTCCGTCATAGTAACACCGGGCAATGCGGAATGTACGCGGGTCGTTCGTGTTATATAGTTGATTGAAGAAAGTAGAACAAATGTAAGTAGGGTTGTTGGCAGGGTCGTTTCCATACATCACTTTAGATAGAGCATTTCCTCGATAGTCTGTGTATGATTCGCTTCCGAAGCTGTATGAAACTTCCATGTAATGTATCAATGCGTCATCGTCTGCACTTTCAAACACGCCTCCGTCTGCTTGCAAGGCTGCTTCAAATTCTTGTCGTGCTTTCTCCGGATTTACATTCGAGATTCGCATGGCAAAGCGCAAACGCAAAGAATTGGCGAATTTTTTCCATTTGGCTATGTCTCCATCGTAAATTACATCACTGGTAATTTGGTCTTGTGAAGCATCCAGTTGGTCTACCGCTTCTGCCAGTTCGGTGAAGAAGCTGTTGTAAATGTCTTCCTGCTTATCGTAGCGAGGATTGAAAATGCTTTCCAAATATCCTTTCCCCGCTTCTGAATAAGGGATATCTCCATACAAGTCGGTCATGAGAGACATTGTATATACACGGAAGATTTTCAGAATGGCATTGATATTGGTACGTGTCGGGTCTCCTTCTGTACGGTATTCCGCATCTACCAGATTGGATACGCCTCCTGTATAACCTAATGTCCACATATAGCCCATGGTATTATTGTCTATGGCATGTCGGCCACCATAAAAGGTAGTGTTCCAGCATCCCATGAATTGCTGGGTAAATCCGAACAGATAGCAACGGTAAATGTCTACCATGTCCAATCGTCCGTATGTTTGTAACTCAGCGGTTGTGAGTTGGGCGCAAGGATCAACCGTGGTCGCTTTCGACGGGTCGGTATTCATATCCTCCATATAGCTGTCGCTGCAAGCGGTGAAGCCTAAAGTACATGCAGCCAGCAATGTGATGATTAATGATTTATTGCGTTTCATCATATTATTCTTTTATATAGGTAAATACTCAGGTTTTATCAGAATTTTACATTGACATTGAATCCGTAGCTTCTGCGTGAAGGCAATGAACCGAATTCAAGTCCCATACCTGTACTGTTGTTGTAGTTAGAATCCGGGTCAATGTTGGGAATGTTCTTATACACGATGAACGGGTTACGGGCTACGAATGAAACGGTAATCCGGTCTACCACATCCTTGAGCCATTTTTTAGGCAAGTTGTAGCTTAACGTAATTTCACGACATTTCACGTAAGAGTTATCGTAGATGAACAATGAAGGCGCATTGCGGCAGACACTCATCCAATAGTCTTCCGGATTGATGTAAATATCGTTTTGGCGATAAGTTCCGTCACCATTGTCAATGACTCCCGGAGCAATAAATCCTCCGGTTGGAGTCCAGTCGGGAGAACCTTTGGCGATGCCGGCTGCTTTACGTGCTTCCTCTGACTGATACCAAGCTTCACGTCCTTCCAATGTAGCTGTAGCTTTACCTGACTCGTATGCCGAACGAGCAGACATAGAGTAAAGGTCTGCGCCGACTTTTACGTCAAAGATAGCCGATAGCGACAAGTCTCTCCACGCAAATGAAGTAACCAAACCTCCTGTCCAATCCCATGACGCATTACCCAATACGTGGTTGGTCTTGTCATATTGAGGCAAGCCTGTTGCCGGGTCAATAAGGATATCTCCGTTTTCATTGCGTTTGAAGTCAGGACCGATAATCGAGCCGTAGTTTTCGCCCACTTTAGCAGCTACTTGTACGTCTAACCACGAAGCCTTTTCCAACTCGAACATATCCATGCCTTCAACCAGTTCCTTTACTTTGTTGGTGTTCTTTGAGAAGTTCAGGTTCAAGTCCCATGAGAAATCCTTGGTTTGGATAACCCGTGTATTCAAGGCGATTTCGATACCTTTATTTTGAATTTCACCGGCATTAATCAAACGGTAATTGTAACCAGTAGCCCATGAACTTGCCATACCCATAATCTGATTCTTGCTACTCTGTGAATAATAGGTGAAATCCAATCCGATACGGTTATTCAGGAATTTGGTCTCCAAGCCGATTTCGAATGAATTGGTTCTTGTCGGCTTCAAATTCTTATTAGGAACCGTATTGTTGTTGATATAACCGATGGTGTATCCGGGATAAGTAAACTTTGATTTTGTATACACCAATCCCAATTGGTACGGATTGGTATCACTACCTACTTGTGCCCATGATACACGGACTTTACCGTAAGGAAGGATGTCTTTCCGTTTGAACAGTTCAGAGAAGATGAAACTTCCGGAGAAAGACGGATAAACATAAGTATTGTTGTTCAATGGCAATGTAGAAGACTGGTCAGCACGTAAAGTCGCATCTAAATAAAGCATGTGCTTCCAACCTACATTGACAGCTCCGTAAACTGAGTTGATTTGCTTACGGTAGGTGTTCTGTTCTACACTGATTTCATTGAAGCTTAACAATGCTACCACATCTCGGATTTGCATGTCTTGTGCAGTAGTGACCGTCGTCAGGTTATCTACTTTGAAGATGTTGCCTCCCAATGTAGCATTAAAGTCGAAGTCTCCCCATGAATTGTTATACAAAGCAAGAAGTTCGACGTTATACATCTTGTTTTCGAATGTACTGTTTTGAAGACGTCCAGCTTCGAATCCCGGTGTAGTAGGAGCCTGAAAGTCTTCAAAAGTAAACCAGTTCATTTCAGCACCTATTGTTCCTTGTATTTTCAAGTGGCTGTTAATATTCCATATTGCTTTTCCATTCAGACGGAACTGGTCCTTTTTCGAATCATTCGAATTTTTGTAGACAGTCCAATACGGATTGACATTGTAGGGGTCCATACCGTTCCAGTTGCTGTATTCTCCGTTCTCGTCCTGATAAGTCTTCAGCCATTCCTGATTGTAGGTGGTAGAAAGTGTCATCAGGTTCTTTCCGATGTTGGCTTTATCATCCCCCATTGCCGGACGGTTGTGCACATCTTCACGCATGTAGTTTACGCTAAAGTCCAAATCCACTTTGGCCAACGTCGTATTGGCACGAAGGTTAAAGGTATTACGGCTCATGTTTGTTTCCGGCACGATGTCGCGGTTTGTCATATTGGTATATGAGAAACGGACACCCGTTTTACCAGAACTGGAACTGATAACGGCAGTATTGGTCGCAGTCAAGCCGGTACGGAAGAATCCTGCCGTATTGTCCGGAATGATTAAATACGGGCGTTCCACCCCGTCGAAATACCTTAGCATATTGCTTCCGTCTGCCTTCGGTCCCCAACTTGTATTGGTATTCGATACGGCATCAATAGCATAAGTGCCGTTACTTCCCATACCATAAGCCTGTTGGATATCATCCCATTTCGAAAGCTGAGTATCTATAGTCAGTGTTCCGTTGTATTCTACACTGAACTTCTCTTTGTCGTTAGCTTTTTTAGTCGTAATCAAGATAACGCCATGGCTCGCCCGGCTTCCATAAAGTGCAGAAGCGGCAGGACCTTTCAATACAGACATACTTTCGATATCATCCGGATTGATGCTGGAGATTCCGTCTCCCAAATCATATCCTCCGTATTGACCGGCACTTCCGTAGTTTGTATTATCCAAAGGTACACCATCAATGACATAAAGAGGCTGGTTGTTTCCGGTCATTTCGGTACTTCCGCGCAAAATGACACGGGTAGAACCAGACGGACCGCTGGCTGTCTGGCTGACAACAAGTCCCGGAACACGTCCCGCTAATGAGTTGATGACGTTAGTTTCTTTCGCTTTGGTCAACGATTCCCCCTTTACTTCATCCACTCCATATCCCAACGCTTTACGCTCACGCCTGATACCCAAGGCGGTAACAACCACTTCATCCAGCACTTGTTCGTCTTCTTCCATTGTAATCTTCATTTCGCCTTTGGTTACTTTGACTTCTTTTGTCGCATAGCCTATATAGCTGATAACCAAAACAGCGCCCGGCTTTACATTAAGTTCGAAACGTCCATCCATATCGGTAATCGTACCGTTGGTCGTTCCTTTTTCCAAAACTGAAGCTCCGATGATGGTTCCCGCGGCATCGCTTACTACACCCGTGACTTTTTCTGTCTGCTGGGCTGCTACCGAAAGGTTCGGTTCAGGAGCCGCCTGAATGTGAGGAATCTCTCCTAACAAGCAGAGAGACAATGTCCCACAGATAAGTGTTCTTTTATAACTTATTGCTTTCATAGATTATATGATTTGATTAATAACTTTCATCACTTTTTAAGGTCAAACGAAATTGTTCTCTTACATTCAAAATTGCATCACAAATGTAACGCACATAAAGAAGAGCAGAGGTTGGTTTTTTATCGGAAAAGGTTTGATTTCTGACATTTGTCTTTCCTTTCCTTCTTACAGTCTGACTTATTTATTTGACGATTAGATATTTATGCATAAAAAGTTGAAAATAGTTGTTGGTTAATGCGCTTGAAGTCCAATTGCTTTCATAAGCTCCGAATCCACTTTCCCGTCTTCATTGAAAATGGTATAACCGCCTTTATAGTCCCAATGACACCACGCCATATTCAGTTCATCAAAAACCTCGATAACGTCTTTATACCATCGGTAGGCATCGGCTCTTGGCGCTACACGGTAGATACCGAACTCTCCGCAATATAGGTTCAGTCCCAATTCATCAGCTTTCTTTTTGGCTTGGATTAAATAACCATGCAAGGTGCTCTTGTCCCATTCCTTCAACCAGCGTGCCACCTGCTTCTGCTCTGCTTCGGGCAAAGCCTCATAATCTTCTTTTGTTATCAGATAACCCGGATAATGAACGGGAACCGTGATGTCTTTGAATTCAGTCCAACTCGCTTTGTAATGCGATAAGATGAACGGTTCATAGAAATGGCAACTCAATATAATATTGGGGTCGTTTGCAGGTACTTTGAGATACTGGAACGTACCGACTCCTTGCCACAGGTTGGAGCCTATGACCAGCACCCGTTTTTTTTCCAACGAGCGTATCTGGTCGTATGCCCTTTGGATAAGTTTGTTCCAGTCTTCATGGTCAGGGGCAGTAGGCTCGTTCATGATTTCGTATGCCAGCATGTGGGTGTCATAGCCGTTCAGTTCGGCTGAGAGTTCTTCCCATAACGAGAGGAAATGCGTTTGTGCTTTCGCATCAGTCCATAGCGTATTTGTGCCGCCTTCCATTCCCGCATTAAAGTAATGCGCCCGGATGATGTGCAGGTCTACGACTACACGTAATTTGTGTTTTATCGCCCATTGAATGCCTTTATGCAGGAATTGGAACGATTTTTCGTATTTCTCCCCGCTTTCATTCCATAAAATCATTTCATCAATGGGAATCCTTACATGATCAAATCCCAGTTCGGCAAGTAACTTAAAGTCTTTTTCAGTAATTTGTTTTTCGTCTATGGCAAGGTTATTGTCCGGACGTTGGGATAACCAGTGACTGATGTTGATGCCTCGGTGGATAGAAAAACCTCCGGCTTCAATTCCGAAACTTCCTAAAACGAAGCAAAGGTTCATTAGTAGAAATAAGAATGTCTTTTTCATGATGGTGGATGATGTTAGAATAATGGTTGATTCTATGCATTTATATCTGTGAAAAAACGAAGATATACTGACTTGGTTTATGCAGATATATTCATAAGCAGTTTCAGTATATATGAAACCGCCAATGAAGTATATCTGCATTTTAAAGTAAGTATATTAAAGAAGTATGAGAGCCTTTTTTCTTGCGCGATGCATTATCTGTTCGGTGTTTCCCACACCTTGGTTTGTGTGCATTGCAGGTCTATCCACTGGTCGCCGCACTTCACTTTGAAGTCACCTTTCTCCAGCGTCCATTTTCCGTAATAGTTGACGAAAGCCAGGTCGCTTCCTTTCAGCTTCATGGTAACGGTCTTGGTCTCGCCCGGATTCAGGGAAACCTTCTCGAAGTTGCGCAGGCGGATGTTGTCGGGGGTGCTGCTTGCCACCAAGTCCTTCGAGTAAAGCAATACGCTTTCCTTGCCTGCCACGCTTCCCGTGTTGGTCACGTCTACGGTGAAGGTCAGCTCATCATCGGCGGTGAATTGGGCCTTGTCTACCTTCAGGTTGCTGTATTTATAGGTAGTGTAGCTCAGTCCGAATCCGAAAGGCCATTGGATATCCATGACCGAATCATAATTGTAGTTCCCGCCCATCTGGCCGATGTTTTCGCACGGCTTGTAGTCGTAGGTGGCGAGGGCATTGATATGTTTCGGATAGGTGTACGGCATCTTCCCGCTGAAATTGGCGTCGCCTGCAAGCAGGTTTGCCAGGGCGTCTCCTCCGTAATTGCCCGGAAGCATTACGTTTACTACGGCTTTGGCAAGCGGTTCGATATCCTTTATCAGGCGCGGGCGGCCTTCGTTCAGAATCAGGATGACGGGCTTGCCGGTTGCGGCCAACGCTTTCACCAGGTTTTGCTGGTTCATCGAAAGGTTCAGGTCGGTCAGGTTGCCCGGAGTCTCGCAATAGGAATTCTCGCCGATGCAAGCGATGATGACATCGGCATTTTGAGCGGCGGCTACCGGCTTGTCAATTTCCGGCGTGTTCTCTTCCCACCAGTTATCGTTCTTGTAGGGAGCGTAAGTCACGCCCGGTTCGTAGAGGATGTTCTCTTTGCCGAACTTGTTGCAGAGGGCTTCGTAGATGGTGTTGTATGCCTGGGCGCATTCGTCGGCACGGTGCCCTTGCCAGCTGTATGACCAGCCTCCGTTCAGGCACCGCATGGAGTTGGCGTTCGGGCCAGCCAGAAGAATCTTCGTGCCTTTGGCGAGCGGCAGGATGCCCCCTTCGTTCTTAAGCAGCACTTCCGACTCTTCGGCTGCCTGGAGGGCTACATCAGCAAATTCTTTTGAGCCGAACTTCGGATAGTCTCCGGTGCTCCAGTAAGGCTTGTCGAAGAGCCCGAGACGGTATTTCAGGCGCAAGACACGCGCTACCGCATCGTCAATACGGCTCATGGGCACTTCGCCTTCCTGTACCAGTTCTTTCAGGTAATCGCAGAAGCTCACTTCGTATGGCACCATCGACATGTCGATACCGGCGTTGATGGCTATCTTGATGGCCTCTTTCTTGGTCGCGGCAATGTGGTCGCGGGTACACAGGTTGTTGATGTCCGCCCAGTCTGTAACCACCAGCCCGTCCCAGTTCAAGTCTTCTTTCAGCCATTGGGTCAGGTATTCCCTGTTGGCATGGAAGGGCATGCCGTTGTCCACGCCCGAGTTGACCATCACGCTCAACGCCCCCTGGCGGACAGCTGCCAGATAAGGCGCGAAGTGCTTTTCGCGCATGTCGCTCCGCGAGATGGAAGAGGGCGTACGGTCCTTGCCCGAAACCGGAACGCCATAGCCCATATAGTGTTTCATACAGGCGGCTACGTTATATTTGCCGATGTGGTTCGGGTCTTCGCCTTGGAAGCCGATGACCGACGCTTTGCCCATTTCCGCATTCACGTAGCAGTCCTCTCCATAGTTCTCCCACATGCGCGACCAGCGCGGGTCTCTTCCCAAATCTACTACGGGAGCATACGTCCAGGGGATGCATCCCGCTTTGGTTTCGTATGCCGAGATTTCGGCTTCACGCTTTACCAGGTCCCGGTTGAATGTGGCTCCCATGTTGACACCTTGCGGGAACAGGGTTCCATCAAGAGTATAAGTGGTTCCGTGTATCTGGTCTACGCCATAGATGCAGGGGATTCCGATTTCCTTCATCGAAAGTTCCTGAATCTGCCTGATGGCTTCCGCCCATTTCTCTTTCGGCTGGGCAATGCTCAGGGGAACGTTCAGGAGCGAGCCGACCTTGTATTTCCCGATAACGGTATCCAGCTTGGCTTTGTCCAGGGTGAACCCGTCCTTTTGGCTTGCTTCGAAGTCGGTCACTACATCGATGGTGATTTCACACATCTGACCTATCTTTTCCTCGATGGTCATTTTCTTGAGCCAATTTTGGATGTTGGCTTCGATTTCGGGGTCAGAAGGGATGGCAGGCGGAACTTGTTGGGCATTCATGCCTAAAAAGTTACTTGCACACAGCATACCGGTTAAGGCAATTTTCTGTAAATTTTTCATGATATGATTAAGTTTAAAGTGTAAAAGCTCTTTGTCTATCCGCAAAGTTAAGCCGCATTACCTTCAAATAAGGTTGGATTATTATCATATAAGGTTTGAAAATTGACAATAAATCCCCTCTTAACCTTCTCCTCTCATATCAATATACGTTTGTTTTTGTATTATTCGTACTTACTGGGCGACACGCCATAATGTTTTTTAAAGACCGTACTGAAATATTTGGCATCCATGAAACCGACTCTCTCCGCGACCTCTTGTACGGGGATCTGTTGATGAAGCAATTTAGCGGCTTCGGCCAATCGGATGGTCCGTATAAATTCAATCGGACTTTGTCCGGTCAATGATTTCAGTTTTCCATAATATAAGGTACGGCTCATAGCAAATTCCCGGCATAATTCCGCCACATTGAATTCAGCGTTGCTCATGTGTTCCTTTATATATAAAGCTGATTTTTTCAGGAACTCCTGATCCATTGGAGTAAGTGGAATTTCTTCTGCATTTTTCTCCGAAGTTTCATTTGCCGAAGATTGTGCAAGAATGTTCCGGTACATGGCTTGCCGGTTCAGCAAGATGCTTTTCAGTTTCATTTTCAATACATCTGTATCGAAAGGCTTGATCAAATAATCATCAGCCCCGCTTTCTAACCCTTGTATTATGGCATCCTTTTCCGTGCGTGCGGTCAAGAGAATAACAGGGATGTGTGAAGCCGTGAAATCTGATTTCAGTTTTTTGCATAATTCATCACCTTGCATGCCCGGAAGCATCACATCGGATATAATCATATCGGCACTTTGTTTGTCCAAGTAGGCCAGTGCCGATTCACTATCCGGAAAGCCTATTACATGATACTCTTCCTTGAATACCGTAGTCAGATAAAAGCGTAATTCGTCATTATCATCTATCAAGAGAAGCGTTTTATGCGCTTTATTTTCAGGTTCTGCAGAAAATGTTTCATCCGGACGGCTTATCGCAGGATATTCCTTATCCATATCCGTATCCAACCGTTGGGGCGCAATGTATTTAGCCAAATGCACAAAACCTTTTTTCAGAACCACTCTAAATACCGTTCCCTTGTTTTCGGTACTGACATACGAAATATTCCCTTTGTGCATATGTACCAGCCTTTGGGTAAGCAACAAGCCTAACCCGCTTCCGGTTTCTTTTGAATTGACAGCATTGGAAGCACGGTAGAAATTAGAGAACAAATGCTTTTGCGCTTTTTGTGGAATTCCGATGCCCGTATCTTCAACTTCTATTTGCACATTCTTTTCCGATTCAGTCAAGCGTATCTTTACGCTTCCTCCTTCAGGGGTATATTTTACGGCATTGGATAACAGATTATCAAGTATTTTATTCATCTTTTCTTTGTCATACCACAAATATACCGGCACCTCTTTTGTTTCCAATGAAAATGAAAGTCCTTTCTTTTCACATAAAGGCTGGAATTCGAGGTATTTGGTATGCAAGTAATCAGTCAAGTCGTATTTCATGACATGCAGGCTCTTGCTATTATCGAATTTCTGGAAATCAAGCAACTGATTGATAAGCCTGAACAAGCGGTCGGTATTGCGTATGGCAATATTCAAGAAATTGTTTCCTTGCTCAGACAGCCCTTTCTCCCGTTTCAACTCCGATAAAGGAGCCATAATCAAGGTAATCGGCGTGCGTATATCATGTGCCGTATTGACAAAGAAATCGATTTTCTCGGCAAAGTGTTTCCGGGCAATCCGGTTTGCAAAATATCTCCATGTGAACCATACAAAACCTAACATGAGCAAGCCATATACAAACCAGGCATACGGTGTATTCCAATAAGGCTGGGCGATGCGGATGTGAAGAGAGCGCGTATCTAATACATTGCCCGTATTCTGGCTGATGCCTTTCACGGTAAAGTTGTAATCACCGGGCGGAATATTGGTATAACGGATTTGTTGCACCCTGTCCGGCAGGCTCCAAACTTCATCCATTCCTTCCATCTTATAGGAGTACAGGATGTCTTCCTGATTAGCGAAATTCACCGAGGCGAAGGATATGACGAAAGCGTTTTCATCGTAAGCCAAATCCAGCACCTTTCCGGTATTCAGCATTGCAGTATATTGCCTTGCCCGTTCAGGAGACTGATGCCGGGCGTTCTTTATCATTTCGAACGAAGCAAAATACAAAGGAGCCGCGTAAGGCTTGTTTTCAATGTCGGATGCACGGAAGAGAAAAGCCCCGCCTGCACTTCCATGCGCAAAAATCCCATTGTTCAGTTTGGAGAATGAAAACCGGCTGATATCCTTTATGTCTGGGTCGAAAAGACCGATTCGGAAGATTTTAGCGTTTTCCTTACCTCCGTCCACAATGTAAGCCAAACCTTTGCTGGTAGCAATCCATAGCCTTCCTTTCTCGTCCAGTAAGGTTCCATGAACTTCGTTGGAAGGAAGTCCGTCGCGCGTGGAATAATTGATGGCTTTTTGCGTCTTGAGGTCAAACAAGTTCAGCCCTCCTCCATTCGTGCTTAGCCACACTCTTCCACCGGGGGCGAATGTCATGCTTTGAACGAATACATTGCTATTGACTCCGGCATCGGTCAGGTCATAGAAGAAATGCGAAACCTTTCCCGTGCTTTTCTCCACCAGATAAAAGCCGGTATGGGTAGCAGCGGCTATGGTATCCGCATTGACCACTTCCAACGAGTTAAGCAGCTCGATTTCATCGTAATAAACACAAGCCCCCGTTTGAGGATTATAGCGCATCAAGGCTCCGTAGATGCCTCCCAGCCATAATTCACCATCCGGATCACAAACTATGGAATAGATGTAATCGGTGGAAAGCACCTGATTTTTCTTTTGTGAATACCATTGATACCCTTCGTCTTGTATATTGATGCGATAAAGCCCACACCCGTATCCTCCAGCCCAGATATGCCCTTTCTTATCATTACAAAGGGTCAGGAATATTTGCCCTTCGAAGAAACGGTGCCATTTCCCCGTTCTCTTTTTAAGGACGCTTATACCGCTATTGGTCGCAAACCAAAGGTTTCCTTCTTCGTCCTCCAATATCCGGTTCACATTATTGTTGCATAAGGAATTCGGATTATTTTCGACATGGAAGACATGCTGATAAGGGAATCTTTTCGGGACGAAATAATGAACGCCCGAGCCATAAGTCCCAATCCACAGATTGCCCGCACGGTCATTATAGATGCAATAAACCCCGTTGTCTTCCAACAAGCCACGGGGCTGCTCCGAATACAATACATGCCGCACTTCCCTCCCGTTCCGGTTCACTTGGTAGACGCCTTTCCCGTCGAAGCCGACCAGCAGGGTGGAGTCCGCATATTCGATAATCGACCGGCACGGATAGTGCGGAAGGGAGGCTATGGCTTGAGTGTGCCGTAAAACTGAGCGGTTCAAATCGTACACGTATATGCCTGCATCGAACGTGCCTATCAAAAGCAATGCCCTTTGTTGCCAAATCGATAAGTCTTGTCGGTCTAAATAAAGGGTCAAAACGTGAGGTCCGGCGAACAGGAGTTGTATCTCTTTGGTGGAAAGGTCGTATTTGTACACGCCCTTAATGGTGGCCGCATAGATGTTTCCTTTGTATTCCAAAGCCGAGTTGGTTTGGATGCCTTCTAAAATAGTCCCGATTCCTTCTTTAGCGTTATACCTGTATAACGCGAGCGATTCTGATATCCAGAATGTCCCTTGCCCGTCTATGTACACGTGATTGATAAAAAGGTATTTGCCGGATAATTTCGCTAAGTCGGCTTGTAATTCAAAACAATCGAAAAGTGTATTGTACTGATAGATTTTCCCCGATGAAGCACATGCCCAAATGTTCCCCTTCGCATCTTGTAAAATATAAAATTGCAACCGTCCTTCGGCTATGATGTCGTTTTCGTATAAAGAATATTGCTTTACCGTTTTCCCGTTGAAACGGTCTACACCCGCCCGAGTGCCTATCCAGATAAATCCGTTTTCATCTTCCAAAATTGAAGTGACCTGACTGTTTCCCAAGCCTTCGCCAACACTCAAGGAATGACATGAATACAATTGTTGAAACTCATCCCTTTGCCCGATATCTCCATAGGCGGAATGCGGGAAGAAGATACAGTATATCAACGCGACAAGCAGTATAGGACTTTTTCTCATAACAAAGGTTTATGTAATACCTGTGTAAAACTTTGCAAAGATAAGAAAAAAATCCAAATTATTCAATAGGATATGCAAGATTGTATAAGCCCGGTTCCATGACGCATATAGTTGCGTGCCGCATTGCATATAGCTGCATCCAGCCTTTCATCTATTTGAAAAGCCCGCTGCAGCTATATGCTCCGGACTATACCGCCGGAAGGCTGTTCCCGTTTATCTTGCGGTACAAGTCCAGGGCATAGACATCGGTCATGCCGGAGATATAGTCCAGCACCGCCTGTATCTTGCCGTAAAGCGTAGGGGCCTGCATATCGTACTGGTGCGACACACGGTTTATCAGGAGCTGGGAATAGGCCTTATGCGGATAGCGGACGGCTTCTATCATCAGGTCGACCAGGGTGGTTATGACCTGATAACCCGCCAGCTCGATGTCGAGCACATCCTTGGCGCAATAGATTTTAGCGAATGCCGTATCCGAGCATTTCCGGTAAGCGTCCCTTACGGGCTGGGCTATCTGCTTGATGAGCGGGCCTTGGAAGGTGCCCGAAAGGATTTCCTCTTCGTGCTCTACAAACGTTTCCACACAGGCCTTGGTGAGCACACCGATGGCGGAAGAGCGCAGGTAGGCTATCTGCTCGTTGGTGTCGGTCACCAGCCGGCAAATCTTACGGATGCGCTCCAGGCGTTCTTCGGGGAAGAAACAAGCGTAGAGTTCTTTCGTCTCTTGCGAGGTGAGGATTTTCAGCTTATGCGCGTCTTCGATGTCCATCATCTGGTAACAGATATCATCGGCGGCTTCTACCAGGTAGACCAACGGGTGGCGCGCATAGCGCACCGGCTCCCCTTCCCCGCTCAAGCGGGTAATGCCCAGCTCCCGGGCTATCCGTTCGTAATCGTCCTGCTCGCTCAGGAAGAAGCCGAACTTCTGCTTGCCTCCCGCCAGTTGGGACGAGAAAGGGTATTTCACGATGGATGCCAGCGTGGAGTAGGTCAGCACGAATCCGCCCGGACGCCTTCCCCTGAACTGGTGTGTCAGGAGCCGGAAGGCGTTGGCATTGCCTTCGAAGTGGGTCAGGTCTTCCCATTCGGCAGGGCTTAGCAGGGATTTTAATGCCTGCCCTTTGCCTTCCGAGAAATAGGTGCCGATTGCCTTTTCGCCCGAATGCCCGAAAGGAGGGTTCCCCATGTCGTGCGCCAGGCAGGCGGCAGATACAATGGCTCCGATTTCGGACAGGTGCGAACCCGCAAGCCCGGGATGCTTCTGCAGGAGCAGGCGTGCGGCATCATTCCCCAAAGAGCGTCCCACGCACGACACTTCCAAGCTATGCGTCAGACGGTTGTGCACGAATATGCTTCCGGGAAGCGGAAACACCTGCGTCTTGTTCTGGAGGCGGCGGAACGGAGAAGAGAAAATCAGGCGGTCGTAATCGCGCTGGAATTCCGTCCGGTCTTCTTTCCGCACCTCGTGCAAGGATTCCAGCCCGAAGCGTTTATTTGATATCAATTGGTTCCAGTTCATCATATTTTCTTGTTCTCAGATAAAAAAACAGACATGCAAATGTATAAAAGTTTCGATAAAAAATGGTAAACGCATGCATAAATCCTACGAAATATGTATTTTCGCAGATGAATTTATAGTAAAACAAAATTGGTTTGCGAAAAATATCGGATGTATTGTCATCCTGAACGAATGTGAAGGATCTCGTGTACATCCACGTGACGCATCCGAGATGCTTCACTGCGTTACCAATGACGAATTTACAATTTGTCATAATCGAATGGATTTTCCGCAGGAAATAGGCACTCAGCATGACAAATGATTTTTCGCAAAAAAACTTAAAAACTTACAATGAAGATACAGATTATCAATAAGTCGAAGCACGCGCTTCCGTGCTATGCCACTTCCTGTTCGGCAGGAATGGATTTGCGTGCCAACCTGGACGAGCCTATCGTGTTGAAACCTTTGCAGCGTTGCCTGGTGCCTACGGGGCTGTATATCGCTTTGCCCGAAGGCTACGAGGCGCAGATACGTCCGCGCAGCGGATTGGCGCTGAAGAAAGGGATTACCCTGCTGAACACCCCCGGCACGATTGATGCCGACTATCGGGGGGAAATCGGGGTCATCCTGGTCAACCTCTCTACCGAAGACTTTACGGTAGAAGACGGAGAGCGCATCGCCCAAATGGTGATAGCACGCTATGAGCAGGCGGAGTGGCAAGAAGTGGAAGTATTGGACGAAACCGAACGCGGTGAAGGCGGCTTCGGGCATACGGGAACGAAATGAATGAAGAATCGCGCCGCATGGGATTCTTCCTCTTTAATTAAGTAAGTATGCAAAATGAAATGATATTATCAGAAACACAGATTTTCGCAGATTAGCGCAGATTATTGTAATTTACGATTTGACAATTTACTATCTACTATTTGAGCATTAAATCGTACTTCGTAAATCGAAAAATAGTAAATTAAAAGAATCCGCGAAAATCTGCGTTAATCTGCGTTTCTGAGCTGACACATTATATAAACTAATTCTCAACATCTACTTAAGAAAAGACAGAACAATGAGAAAACTAATTTATATCGTATCGGTGGGTGTGCTGATGACGCTTGCGGCATGCGGAACGGCAGGGAAGCAGGCAAGGAAGAAGCAGGCAGAGCCGGAGCAGGTTTCTTTAAGCTTAGAGGAACGCCGGAAGTTTGATTATTTTTTCCTGGAAGCCGTGCGGATGAAAGAAAAAGGGCAATACGATGCCGCCTACGAGCTTTATAAGCACTGCCTGGATATCAATCCGGCTTCGGGAGCCGCTCTGTATGAAATTTCCCAGTTCTATATGTACCTGGGACAGGAAGCGAAAGGCGAAGAAGCGTTAAAGCAAGCCATCCGCTCGGACAAGTCTAACTTCTGGTACAAGCAAACGCTGGCTTCTTATTATGAGCAAAAGCGGAACATGCCGAAAGCCATTTCCGTTTACGAAAACATGGCAGAGCAGTTCCCTTCCCGGCTGGAGCCTTTGATGTCGTTGGTAGACCTGTACAACCGGACCAAGAGCTATCAAAACGTCATTACGGTCTTGAACCGGCTGGAAGAGCTGGACGGGAAATCGGAACAAATCAGCATGGAGAAATTCCGGATGTATCTGCTGATGGGCAAGCAAGACAGCGCCTTTATCGAAATAGAAAACCTCTCGAAAGAATATCCCTACGACTTGCGCTATCAGAACATCTTAGGCGATGTGTATCTGAACAACGGGAAGTATCCGGAAGCATTAGCCACTTACCAGCATATATTAAAGGAAGAACCCCATTACGCTCCGGCGGTGCTCTCCATGGCTTCGTATTACCAGAAAACAGGCCAGGACAGCCTGTACCAACTCCAGCTGGACACGATTCTGATGAACGACAATGTCTTGTCGGACACGAAAATGGAGCTTATGCGCCAAAATATCCTGCAATCGGAACAAACCACGAAAGACAGCACGCAAATCGTGGCATTGTTCAAACGTATCCTGGCACGTCCCCAACAGAACGCGGACTTGGCAATGCTGTGCGCCCAATACATGATTACCAAGAACATGAAGGAAGAATCGGTGCCGGTATTGGAGCAAGTGCTTTCCTTAGACCCCGAAAACAAGCCCGCCTACCTGCAATTGTTGAGTTATGCGATACAAGACAATGACTTGGACAAGGTGATACAGATTGCCACCTCTGCCTTAGAATATCATCCGGACGCACTGGAGTTTTATTATTATTGCGGCATCGCCCATTACCAGAAAGAAGAAACCGACAAGGCGCTGGAAGTATTCACCCGCGGAGTAAGGCAGATAAACGAGAAGAGCGACAAGCAGATAGCTTCCGATTTTTATGCCATACTGGGAGACATCTATCATCAGAAAGGAAGGGCAGAGGAATCTTATGCGGCATACGACTCTTCGCTGGTTTATAACCCGGACAACATCGGGACGCTGAACAATTACGCGTATTTCCTTTCCATCGACAAGAAGCAACTGGATAAAGCCGAAGAGATGAGCTACCGCACGGTAAAGGCGGAACCGGAAAACAAAACATACCTGGACACGTATGCCTGGATTCTTTTCGAGAAAGGCCGGTATACGGAGGCACGCATTTACATCGAGCAAGCCTTGCGGAACGGAGGAGACAAGAGCCGGGTCATCGTAGAGCATTGCGGTGACATCTACTATATGTTGGGCGAAAAAGACAAGGCACTGGAATACTGGGAAAAAGCCGATGCCATGAAGGAAACGGAAGAAGGCGAGACTCCGCCTACGGAAGAAGAAATCAAGCGGCTGAAACAGAAGATTAAGTTGAAAAAATACATAGAATGATGGCTGGAAAAGTGAAATACCTATACATGATACTCATCGTGCTTCTCACGGCATCGTGTTCTTCTTCGCGCAAAGCCGCCAAGGCACCGATGATTGGAGGGCTGACCGGAGAGGCCTATATAGAAAAGGTAATCGAACAGGTTCCCGCATGGCAAAGCCTGAGCGGGAAGGTGGCTTTAGACCTGTCGCTGGGCGATGGGAAACATGCCGAAGTAAACGCGACGCTGCGCCTGAAACGGGGAGAATCCATCCAATTGTCCGTAGCTCCCTTCTTGGGCATCGAAGTCGCCCGGATAGAAATCTCGCCCGACGGCTTGGTGGCGCTCGACCGGCTGAACAAGCGTTACATACAGGTTCCGTTCGAAGAGATAAACCGCTGGGCACGTACAGACCTGAGCTTTGCGGTGCTTCAGTCTTTGTTCTTGAATGAACTGTTCGTGCCGGACAAAGCGCAAGTGGACTTGAACGACGCAAGCCGTTTCCGCCTTTCGTTGGAGGGGGAGCGTGCGATGCTGGAAACCGAAGGAACACATCGGTTGACTTACCGTTTTTTCACATCCGCCGAGCAAGGCTGGCTGCAGGAAAGCCGGATAGGCGTATCGGGCACTCCATACGCCTTGCAATGGAAATACGATGCGTTCCGGCAAATAGAACAACGTTTTTTCCCGGAAAAGATGCGGCTTTCCATCGAAGGCACAAGCAAGCCTTTGGCACTGAACATGGATTTTTCGCGGCTGAGTGTAGGCGGCGACTGGAAAGCCCGTACGGAGATACCGGCTAAATATACGCGTGTAGAAGTGGAAGATTTATTGAAAATGTTGCAGAACGAATGAAACGGATGATAGGCATAGTGTTGACGGTACTGGTTTCGGTTTCTCTTTGCGCGCAAAGCACGAAGAAAATCCGGGAACTGGAGAAGCAGCATGCCGCCTTGCAAAAACAGATATCCGACTCGGAAAGCCTGTTGCAATCTACCAAACAAGACGTAAAAAGCCAGCTGGACAATTTGGCGGTCTTGTCGGGACAGATAACAGACCGGAAACAATACATCGAAACCATTGAAAAAGACGTGCAGGTCATTCAGGAAGAAATAAGCCGTCTGAAAACAGAACTGAACACACTGGAACGTGAGCTTGCCGAAAAGAAAAAGAAATACGAGAAATCGGTGATGTACATGTATAAGAACAAGTCTGTCCAGGAGAAGCTGATGTTTATCTTTTCGGCAGATAACCTGAGCCAGATGTACCGGCGCATGCGTTATGTGCGGGAATATGCCGATTACCAAAGAAGGCAAGGCAAAGAAGTGCAGCGGAAGCAATATCAAGTATCCGAAAAGCAAAAAAGCCTGCTCGCCAGCCGGAACGCGAAAGAAAACATGCTGAAACAAGGGGAAGCCGAGAAGCTGAAACTGGAAGCACAGGAAAAGGAACGCAAGGCATTGCTTTCCGCCCTGCAAAAGAAACAATGGGAAATCCAGCACGAAATCAAGGAGAAACGCCGTTCCGCCAATCGCCTGAACGCGGAAATAGACCGTTTGATTGAAATGGAAATCGAAGCGGCACGCAAACGGAAAGAAGCGGAAGCACGCCGGAAGGCAGAAGCTGAGCGCAAGCAGAAAGAAGCGCAAAAGGAAACACTTGCCGAAAACAAAAAAGCGGCAGCCCCTGAATCGAAAGTCGAAGTATATAAGACGGATAATGAAGACCGGCGCCTGTCGGATGTCTTCGAAAAGAATAAAGGAAAGCTTCCCATGCCGATTACGGGAGCATACGCCATTGTAGGGCATTACGGGAAATATCAGGTGAAAGGCTTGCGCAACGTCCGCCTGGACAACAAAGGCATCGACATAAAAGGGAAAGAAGGCGCACAGGCCCGCGTCATTTTCGACGGAGAAGTTTCCGCCATTTTCCAATACAACGGCTTGGCAAATGTCTTGGTGCGCCACGGAAGCTACATTTCGGTATATTGCAACCTGAGTTCGGTCCTTGTCAAGAAAGGAAGCGTCTTGAAAACCAAAGACGTCATCGGGCAAGTGCATACCGACGCCACGGGCAATACCGTCCTCCACTTCCAGCTCCGCAAGGAAACCGCCAAGCTGAATCCGGAACTTTGGCTAATCAGATAAACTACCTCGACATTTCACCACAGAGGACACAGAGGCACACAGAGTTTTTTAAATTTTTCCTCCGTGATACGCTGTGTCCTCTGTGGCGAATCATCACTCAAACCTCACCCTTTCCTGTTCTATCCCACCGCTTCGGATAATCACTTCGCACGCTATGGTATCAGCGGTCAAAGCCTCAACGGAAGGTAAGGTCAATTCCGTTTCCCCGTAAGGAGCCAGAACGGGAACTTCTCCTTTTGCAAAAGATTTATCTGCCGAACGGATTTCCACCTCCGCTGGACGGGAAGCCGACAGGCCGAAATTCTCTACCTGTACCTTCCATACATGTTGCCGCTTATCGTATACCGGACGACGGGCGGAAAGCAAAGCCGGCGCATAGTCCACGTAAGGCAAACGCGCATAACCGTAGAGCAGATTTCCGTTCACATCACGCCCTATCAGTTTCGGCGCAAACTCATCCGCCGTAATGCCGTTTCCTTTCCCGTTAAACACCACAATCAAATCCTCTCCCTCCTTCCGGGTCTTCACGGGTTTGCATCCCTTGCCGAAATTGACTTCATTGTATGAGCCGAAACGCAAGGATTCCACATCCACATCCGTCTGCGGGGAAAAGCCCGGTTCTGCCTGGATGCGTACTTCTATCCGCTTGGTTGCGGGCGTTATCGGCTCTTCGTTCAACACCGAGAGCAACAGCCCTTTATTCAGCGGGATGCAAATGTTTTTCGATGAATGGCGGTCTTCCGGCAAGTCTTCCCACTTCAAGGTGTCAATCACCGCAAAATTCATCTGCACGGCACGGCCTTCCTTGTCTTGAAATACCTTCGGACGCTCGTACTTAAACCAATACTCCACTTCCCCGTCACGGTGCCGGGAAACGCCGGGCACATACGCCTCTCCCTGTTCGGTCACCCAATGCAACCCGTCTTTCGAACGCTGGTAAAAAGCAATGCGGCCTAACCAATCGTTCACAATCAGGTGATATTGCAGACTATCCCGCCATACGACCGGATCTTCGAAACGCCCTTCCACATCCGGATACACCCGCTTGTCCGTCAATTGCCGGTAAGCGGACAAACCGTCACGGCTAATCCATACGCCTCCTCCCCGGCATACCATCAAATAGGAACCGTCAGGACGGCGGGCAAACGTGAGATTGGAAAGCCCTTCGATAATCTTCCGGTCACGCGCATCGAAATCAAACTTCTGATACATCCACACCGGGCTGTCTTCCTTATCGGCTATGTAATACCCGTCAATCACATATACCACCACCCGTCCGTCCGCCAGACGGAAAGCTTCCGGATTATGCCCCTTACCGATGGAGTTCTGTATCCGGTAGGGTCCGGACAACTCATCGCTTACGGCATGGAATACGGTCGAATTTCCCCAGAACATGTGCCCTTTGGGCGAGCGCTCGGGCCATCCGCATACATACAAGTGATATTTCCCGTCGGCGGTCTGCAAGATATTGCCGCCCCAGAAGGAGACATCGGGTAATTCGATGCCATTGTCTACATAACGCCCCTGTACACTGTCCGCTCCCCAAACATCCTGCCCTTTCACGCCATCGGGCATAGGCAAGAAACGATCCATGAAACGTGCGCCGGGCACTAACTGTTCCCATTCTGCCGGGCGGACACGCTCGGTGACTTGTGCATGCAGCGGAGCACCCAATGCCCCGACCAACAAACCTATCGCAAGTAATCTTTTCATTATTCCTTAAATTTACAAATGACAAAAACAAACCGTTACCTTACCTTGAAAACCGGAGCTATTTTATTCAGCTGTTTATCCGGAAGTTCAATTACGAGTCCCTCAACCGTACGTTCGAAGCCGACCTTTCCGTAGCCAAGCAATTCCACGTCTTTGATCTCCCCAGGATATAGCTCATTCCCTTGCGCAAGCGACTTCACAATCACCCTCCTATCTTCCGGCCATGCCAGCGCCGTCACATACAAATCATCTCCTTTCTGCGTGAAACGTATCTCCTGAGCAGTAGTATTTGTATAAGAGCCTTCATTGAATCCTTGAGCGTTGATAGCGATATCCGAATTGGCTATCGGACCTTCGCCAAACACTTTCCACGGATGAGTATCATAAATGGACTCCTTATTCGTATTCATCCACTCGCCAAATTCGGTCAGGATTTTCGCTTCCTTCTCGTCAAAAGTCCCATCAGAACGCAGAGGTACGCTCAGCAACAGATTGCCGTTCTTGCTCACCACATCCACCAGCAACTTCACGACATCAGCCGCCGACTTATAACGGTCGTTGTCATAAACCGACTGGTCGTAATGCCAACCGCCCAGGCAAGTGCACGTCTGCCACTTATCAGCTATAATTTCGTTGGGAGCACCACGCTCCACATCCCACACCAAAGCCTTGCGCTGTTCTTCGTCCAATATCTTACCGGTAAGCACCGCTTCCAGTTTGCCGTCATGCGTAGCCATGCTATGATTATAAAGGTGAGCGGCAATCTTCAATCCGGCATCGCTGATGGGATAGAACGGAAGCACCGTCACGTCAAAATACAAGATATCCGGATTGTAGCGGTTGATAACGTCCAATGTACGGTTATAGAAATTGGTTACATACTCCTGCGTCGGCATGCAGGCCCCTTCTCCCCATGCCCATTGGCGATGAATCATACCGTTGTCCCAGCTGTTTTCACTCAACGGATGGTTTTGGGCATACAAGTCCTGCGGGTCATATCCTTCCCACCATTTGCCTTTCCCGTCTGCTTTGGTCAGCTTCCCATCGTAAGGGACACCCTTCTTCGGACCGATTGTGTCGTGGCGTTGAGCGGTCTCATACCATGTCCACGCATGGTCGGCATGCAGGCTGACACCAAATGGAAGACCGTATTTGCGAGCCGCTTTCTCCCACTCTGCCAGCACATCACGTTTCGGTCCCATATTCACGGAATTCCAAGGCTGGTACTTACTGTCCCAAAGGTCGAAATTATCATGATGATTGCCTAAGGCAAAGAAATATTGCGCGCCTATTTTCTTGTAGAAAGCCACCAGTGAATCCGGATTCCAATGTTCAGCCTTGAACAACGGAATGATATCCTTGAAACCTACCTCCGAAGGATGCCCGTAATGTTCCACATGATAGCGATACACCTCTGAGCCTTCCATATACAATTTGCGTGCCATCCAGTCGCCTGTACCTTCCACACACTGCGGGCCCCAATGCGCCCAAATGCCGAACTTTGCGTTACGGTACCATTCCGGCACCTCGTAGTTTTTCAGCGACTCCCACGTGGGTTCGAACTTCCCTTTCATCATCGGTTCGTCGGCCTCGGAAACCGGCACTTGATAAACGGGCTGAGAAGATTGGCCGCACGACACGAAAACCGCACAGACCAAGGAAAAGAATAAAGCCTTATTTTTCATAACAGGGTATTAGTTAGTTTTTAACAAATAGCAAAAACGAATTACGCTTTTAATTGTCAAAATTAACCAAATCCCCCCTATTACGCAAGAGCCTTCAGAAAAAATGAACGATTTCTTGCGGAAGAACTCCCCCGAATACCTGTCACGCCATACGAAGCCCGATAAAATTCCGCATTTGCCCCTTCATCTTTCCAACATACATCAACCGCGCGGCAAGATACATAATGGTCCTCCTGCCAGTCCTCCCTATCAGTACTGCAGTCCTGACAGGCTAGGACTGCAGTACTGACAAGACAAAACTGCAGTACCGGCTGTACAGGACTGGCAAAGCGATTAACTGTCTTTGCCAACGCAGACATGCACTCCACAAACGAACATAAGTGAGATGACCGACTCACTTATGTTAAACGCCCGACTTACTTATGTAAAACGGCCCACTCACTTATGTTCATCAAAACGCATGCTTCTCTTCGTAATTTCTCACCGTCCAAGTTCGTTGCTGTAATCGCCCGTTTGAGTGAAACTGAGCGAGAACTTGTAGTGGAAATTATGCATCCCGCAAGTTTCATAGAAACGATGTGTCTGAAGACGCAACTGGTTGCAGCACACCTCTATCTGAAGGCATCCTTGGGATTTCGCTTCGTTGCAAGCAGCTTCGAACAGGTATCTGCCGATACCTTGACAACGGTAATCCGGGTGCACAACCAGCTCCATTATCTCACATATTCGTCCGGCATGATGCAATTGGCGTTCCATCCGCAAGTTGATGCATCCCGTCAGCTTTCCGTTTTCTTCGCATACCAGGCAGGTGTGGCGGTTGTCTTCCAACTGTTCGGAATAGATTTCTTTAAATTCATCGTAAGGAAGTTGCTTGGCTTCCATGTCGCATACCAGTGCATAAATGTCTGGGCAATCTGCCTGCCGGCTTCTACGCAGAAACCGTTCGCTTGTTCCCGTATCATCTTGGATAACGGTTGTCCGCATACCTTTTTCTCCCAGAATTGTTTCATTTGCCTTGTGGCTGATGTTCTCGCATATTTTGTCTGCCAGCCATTCCGGTTATCGCTGCTCAGCGATTGCACCAAGTTCCATACGCTATCCAATGATACGGTTGCATTCATAATCTGTTCCTTCTGCTTGTTATATTGACAAATGCAAAGTTAGTGATTTCCACCGGACAGGCAAGATCTGCCGGATGTTTATTCGTTGATATGGGTATAACTATCCGTAATCCGTGTATCGACAGACTCCGCTACCTGCCGTAATTTTGTCTTATCAAAATTACGATGCTTGATATGAAAGAAAAAATCATCCGTTTCTTTAAGATGTGGACATTGCCGCTCGGCATGTTTGCCGGAGTGGGCGTCTACTTGATGTTCCACTACATCACGTGGCTCAGTCCGCTCAAAGTGCTGGCAGGCGGAGCGGAAGACTATATCCTGCCGACGATGGTGTTCATCCAATTGTTTACTACCTTCTGCAAGGTCAATCCGCGGGAGATGCGCCTCAAGCGGTGGCACGTGGTGATGCTTGCGGTGCAGTTGACGTGCTGCCTGACAGTGGCGCTGCCCATTCATTTCTTCCCCCATTTCGAGTATAATGTCGTGGCACAGGGAGCGTTGGTCTGCCTAATTGTCCCCACCGGAACGGCTGCAGCTGTCATTGCCGGACGGCTGGGCGGCAACGAGACTACGCTGACCACCTACACCATCCTCAGCAACCTGGTGGCGGCAGCGATGATTCCAGCCGTATTCCCACTGGTGGAGATGCAGTCGGCAGGCTCGTTCGGGCAGCAATTCCTGCTCATCTTGCGGCGCGTGTTCCCGTTGCTTCTTACCCCGTTCTTTGCGGCATGGGCATTAAGGGAATTCCTGCCCAAGCTGCACGTCCTGGTGGTAAAGTGGTGCGGAAGCCTGGCGTTCTACCTGTGGGGCGTATCGCTCGTCATTGCCATCGGACTGACCCTGCGTTCGGTGGTGAACAGCCATTTCGACCCTCACGTAATGTGGCTGCTGGCATTGTCGGCACTGGTAGCGTGTGCCTGGCAATTCGGTATCGGAAAGCTGGTGGGCAAACATTGCAACGACTATATCAGTTGCGGGCAAGGCTTCGGACAAAAGAACACGATACTTGCCATCTGGGTATCCTATACCTACCTTACTCCCGTCATCTCCGTGGCACCCAGCTGCTATATCGTCTGGCAGAATATCGTGAACTCTTGGCAGCTGTGGCAGAAAGGGAGACGGGATGCACGCTGAGTTATAAATACGGAATATGGCAACTTATTCCTGCTGTTTATACAACCCTTATTTTAAGAAGTGCCCTTATCTTTGCCGCGTTACTAAAGAAATAAGTATATGGAAAAGAATTGCGACAAAGGAATTAGCCGCCGCTCCGCCTTGAAGCGGATGGGTCTGCTCATGGCAGGAGCAGTGGCGTTGGGGATGCCCTCACTTGCCTCATGCAGCGGAGAGAAAAAGAAACGCATCATCCTCTACTTCACCGCCACGGGCAACAGCCTCTATGTGGCACGTCAGTTGGCGGACGAAGCTACGGAACTGCTCAGCATCCCGCAACTGGTGAAGCAAGGGAGGTATGAACTGGAGGCGGACGAGATAGGCATCGTCTATCCTATCTATGGGCAGATGCCGCCCAACATGGTGCGCCGTTTCATACAGAAAGCACGGTTGAAGGCTGCCTACAAGTTTGCCGTGCTGACCTACGGCAACATGCAGTTTGTGGCGGCAGGGATATGGGACGAGGTCTCGCGCAAGTCGGGCAATGCTTTTGACTACATCACAAGCATTCTCATGGTGGATAACTGGCTGCCTAATTTCGATATGAACGAGCAGATAAAGATAGACAAACACATCCCCGAAAGCCTGGAGCGCATCACTGCCGACATAGCCGCCCGGAAGCATGAGATACCGCCTACCGAAGAACGGGCACGGCAACTGTTCGACCGCTTCATCCGTGACAGAGGGCTTGACCCGGAGGTGGGCTACCTGATGCACAGCGAAGATTACTTTGTCGTCACAGATGCCTGTATCGGCTGTGCCGTATGCACGGAAGTCTGTCCGCGCGGCAATTACGAACTAACCTCTACGGGCGTAAAGACCAAAGGCGACTGCGATTTCTGCTTTGCCTGCATACAGAATTGCCCACAAAAGGCTATCAAGTTCGCCGAACTGCCCGACAGTCCGTTCCTTGCCCACGGCGAGAAGAATCCGGATGCCCGTTTCCGCAACGAGCACGTGTCGCTCTGGAGCATCAAGGAAGCGAACAGGCAATGACCTACGAGAAACCGGCTATTTGCGGTACTCCGTCGGCGTGATGCCCAAGTTCTGGCGTACATAGCGGTTGAAATGTGCTTTCGACGAGAAGTCCATGATATCGGCAATCTGGGCAATGGTCAGCGATTTGTCCCGAAGCAGGTGTTTGATTTCCTGCAAGGCGAACCGCTTTATCCAATAAAGCGCCGAGAACCCGCTCAGCTTATAACACGTATCGGACAGATGCTTGGGTACCACGCAAAGTTCCGAAGCAAAATAGGCAACTTCACGGTGTGTGCGGCACGCACCGCCCTCCAACATCGAGAAGAAACGTGCCAATAAGGACGCTGCCTGCACCGGTACATCGGCAAAGCCATGGATGCGTGCATGAAAATCGTGAAAGTCGAGGAACAATCCTTGCAGGGCTACGGCCAAGGCATCTTGATAAAAATAGTGGGAAACACGATGAAGACGGTGCTCCACATTCAGGAAGTCAGCCTGGCAAATCTCCTGCTCATCGGGCAGCAGTTTCATCACGGGGTTGGCAAACAAAGTCATGATGCCCCGTACGAAATAGTTGTTGCCCGGCGAGCAGACTTTCAAGAACGATGTGCGGACATATATCGCCGTACATTGGAAGTCAGCCGAAGGCTTGATGCCGTCCAACAGCTTATTGTTGATGACAATCATGCAGTCACCTGCCGTAAACGGGATGAGCCGGTCATTGTAATGCAACTCGCACTCTCCCTCGTGGCAATATACGTGGGCAATATGCTGGCTCGCCTCCTCCGTGCCAAGGCTGTGCAGGTGATGTTCTATGACAACGTCTTCGTTCATGATGATAAAATGTTACATTATTCTTCCTCTGTCTCCTCCAATATCCGTATCATCTTCGGACGAAAATTGTAACCCCATTGCTCCAGCATGTGGATAATGGGCATGAGGCTCCCTCCGTCTTCCGTGATGGAATACTCCACACGGGGCGGAAGCTCGGGGTAGATGGTTTTCTCAATCATGCCGTGCCTCTCCAGTTCTTTCAACTGTTGGTTGATGACGCGGGGACTGGCATCGGGAAACAGGCGATGCAACTCGCTGGGTCTTCTTGTCCCCCAGTCCAATTCATATAGAATATAGGTTTTCCATTTACCACCTATCACTTCCATAGCGATTTTTACGCCGCAATTAATGTCCAAAGGTATCTTCTTATACATTATGTAACCATCAATATCTGTTTATGGGACAAAGGTACACATTATCAACACTTCCCCCAATAAGCACAGGGATAAATTTATCTGTATATGAACAATTCATCCCTACTTGTCACCTAAGGGTAAGGTACTATATTTGCACTCAAAAAAGGGAAATAAATAGACGTAAATTTTTCAAGCAAGCCGGCATATCGGCTTTGGCGGTGGCAATAGGTGGCAATGTGCTGCCAGCCCAAGGCGAAGAACTGTTTTATAATCATCCTAATGTGAACAATAATATGAATAAGCGTATGAAACACAAATGTAAGATTACCATCCTGAAACGGGAGTGTTACAAGGATTTGCAGGCGGAATATCTGGCAGACCCCAAGTCGGGACCATGCCCCTATTTCCGTGAAGGGCAAGAAATCATAGTGGACAACGACAATTTCTTCCGCATGTTGCACGGAACATTCTGTGCCGAGGCATGGGACTGCATCAGCCGCTACGTCTACGCGGCATTGCAGGGCGGCTCCATCATGCAGGGCTGGACGAACAACGAAAAAGTGATGATAACTTGCTGCAACGACGGCACGCGCCCAGTCATCTTCAAGCTGGAGCGGATTGATGAAGAGGTGTAGAATATGAACTCATAAAGATTCAAATTTTATGTTTAACCCGTCTTCCTGTCAAGAATTATCCAAGCAACAACCTGCTCGCAGACACCCCGTTTTCCCGTGTAGGAGAAACTAAAGTGAAAAGCGAGCCGCAAGCGGCATGATGGTCTCTGTGCTCGCGATTCGCTTTTCTACATTATTATATTATGCCTGCCCTCGATACTCCCCCGGTGTCATCCCCACCCGCTTCTTGAACAGCCGACTGAAATAAGGCAGGTATTGAAACCCTAATTCTTCCGCCACTTGCCCGATGCTCTTTGAGGTGTCAAGCAGGCGGTCTTTGGCAATGGAAATAACCGTGTCTTGGATGTATTCCTGCGCGGACTTTCCGCACTCTTTCTTTATCAGGTCGCCGAAGTAGTTGGGCGAAAGGCAAAGCTCGGAAGCAAAATACTTGACCGTAGGCAAGCCGGACTGCATCGGCTGGCGGGAGTTGAAATAATCGTGCAACAGTTTCTCGAAACGGGTCAGCAGGTCGGTATTGACTTTTTTACGGGTAATGAACTGGCGTTCGTAGAAGCGTGTGCAATAGTCCAGCAGCAACTCAATATAGACACAGATCAACGTCTGGCTATGATTGTCTATCGGATGATTGAGTTCTTCCGTTATCTTGTCGAAACAGTCGAGGATGATGTGTCTTTCCCGTTCGGAGAGGTGTAACGCCTCGTTTACGTCGTAGGCGAAAAAAGTGTACTTCTTCATCTTGGTAGCCAACGGCGTGCCGACAATCAAGTCGGGATGAAACAGCAGTCCCCAGCCTTGCGGTTGGAAGATTTCTTCCGTCGCTTCCGCACCGATAACCTGTCCCGGAGAGATACAGACAATGCTTCCTTCCTGATAGTCGTAATACTGCCGTCCGTAGGTCAAAGTTCCGTTCTTCGTCTCCTTCAGGAACACGGCATAAAAGTCTATGTTGAATAGGAAACTGTGTATGGGCGACAGTTTGGAAAAGTCGATAATGCTCACCAACGGATGCAGCGTTTCTACACCCATATACTTGTTGTATGCGTCAATATTTACTCTTTCTACCTTCTTCATAAGTCTTCTTTTCTTGTTTGTTGCTGCAAATATAAGGCATTGTTTTCTAATAGTTTCACCCTTTATCCATATTTCAGTTATCCGCATCAAACGTTCAGTAATCAGTATAACGGCTTTCGGTGGGGAACGCCGTAATTTTGCATCGTCTAATTAAAACAAAGGATTCGATTATGGTACTGAAACATCTTACGGAACGGCAGGCACACATCGCCTTGATTTCCATCCATACGGCTATCACCACCACCGATGTGGAGGGGTTGAAGAAAGTCTTGGCAGATGCTCTGGACTTCGGCATGACCATTAACGAGATTAACGAAGAGATTGTGCATCTGTATTGCTACGTGGGTTTTGCTCCAGCGTGCCGGGCAACCACTGTGTTTATGAACTTGGTGAATGAACGGCGCAGCAAAGGCATACACGACGAGCAGGGACGAGAAGCATCGCCCCTTGACGAAAGCGAAAGCAAGTATGCACGGGGTGAACGGCTGCAAATGTTTTGCGCTGGCATGACGGCAGAACAGTTGCGCAGCGGCTTCTTCGGTTTCAATCCGTTGCTGGACTTCTGCCTGAAGGAGCATCTTTTTGCCGACCTCTTTGCCCGTGACCTCCTTTCGTATGTCGAGCGGGAGATTACCAACGTGTCTGCCCTTGCCGCAATCAAGGAGCCAATGGTGGAATCGCACTACGGCGGTGCGCTGAATGTCGGCGTGACGGAGGGGCAGTTGCGGGAAATACTGAGGCTCATTGGGCAGGGGGTGTCGGCTGAGGCAGCGGAAGTAGGCTTACAACGCTTGGAGCATACATTGAATATTCGCAATCAAAAACAATAACGTATGGACACACAATTACTGGCAGGCAAAGTCGCCCTCGTAACGGGCGGCAGCAGCGGCATCGGCTTCGGTACCGCCAAAAGACTAATGGAAGAAGGCGCGTTCGTCTATATCACCGGACGGCGCAAGGAAGTTTTGGAACAGGCAGCCGCCAAGTTGGGCAGCCGCGTAAAAGCGGTGCAGGCGGACAGTTCCAAGAAAGAGGATATGCTCCGGCTGGCGAACATCATCAAGGAGGATAACGGAGGACTTGACATCATCTTCGCCAATGCAGGCGGAGGCAAGGCTATCCCGTTTGAGGAGGCAACGGAAGCGGACTACCGCCGCACGTTCGATGTGAACGTATGGGGCACGTACCTCACCGTGCAGACCCTGCTGCCCATCCTGCGCGACGGGGCTTCCATCATCCTGAACGCCTCCATTACAGCTTACATGGGATTGCCGGGCTTCGGACTGTACGCTGCCACGAAAACCGCCGTCCGCTCCTTTGCCCGCAGTTGGACAACCGACTTGAAAAGCCGTGGCATCCGTGTCAATGCCGTCAGTCCGGGTGTGATACCTACCGAGGGGTACGAAGTGGTGCAGGGCATGAGCGCTGCCGATGTGCAGGCATACGCCGACCGTGTTTCTTCGGAAATCCCACTTGGGCGTGTCGGCACAAGCGAGGAATTGGGCGATGCCGTGGTATTCCTTGCGTCGGATTTGAGCAAATACATCACGGGCATCGAGTTGACGGTTGATGGCGGCATGACGCAGGTTTATGCAGGAAAGAATTAACATCAATAGAAAATACAATGGAGAAAATAAAGTTAAACAACGGCGTGGAAATTCCTATTTTGGGGCTGGGCGTTTACCAGATGTCCAAAGAAGAATGTGAGAACAGCGTGTGCGAGGCTATCCGTCTGGGCTATCGCTCTATCGACACCGCATCGGCTTATTGCAATGAGGAAGCCGTAGGCAGCGGCATCAAGAAAAGCGGCATCGACCGCAAGGAACTGTTCATCACCACCAAGCTGTGGATTAAGGATGCAGGGTACGAGAGCGCACGGGCGGCTGTGGAGAAGTCGCTACGCAAGTTGCAGACCGACTATCTCGACCTGTACCTCATCCACCAGCCTTATGGCGATGTGTTCGGCGCATGGCGGGCAATGGAGGAAATGTACAAGGAAGGTAAAATCCGTGCTATCGGACTGAGCAACTTTTTCCCCGACCGCTTCATGGACTTGACTTTGCACAACACGGTCGTCCCGGCGGTATGCCAGATGGAGGTGCATCCCTACTGCCAGCAAATCGCGACGCAGCAGTTCCTCGGCGGATATGACACACGTTTGGAGGCATGGAGTCCGTTTGCACAGAACCCCGCCATCTTCCAAGACGAGAAACTGAAAGCCATTGCCGCCAAGACGGGCAAGAGCGTGGCACAGGTAATCCTGCGCTGGCTCATCCAACGCGACATCATCGTCCTCACCAAATCGACGCACACCGAACGGCTGCGCGAGAACATGGATGTGTTCGACTTCGAGCTGGATGCCGACGACATGGCAACCATTGCCAAACTCGACACCGGACGCAGCACCATCTTCGACCATCGCGACCCGGCTTGCGTCAAGATGATTTGCGAAGCACAATTCGATTATTAATCATTCAAATTTATCATTATGGAATACATCAAACTTGGAAATTCAGACTTGAACGTATCCCGCATCTGCATGGGATGTATGGGATTCGGCGACCCTACACAGGGACCTTGCACATGGACTACCAACGAGGAGCAGTCCCGCGAAATCATCAAGCGTGGATTGGAACTGGGCGTGAACTTCTTCGACACCGCCATTGCTTACCAAAGCGGCACGAGCGAGCAATACGTGGGACGTGCCCTCCGCTCCCTTGCCAAACGGGAAGACGTGGTAGTTGCCACCAAGTTCCTGCCCCGCACCCCCGACGAGATTGCCGCCGGAATCAGCGGTCAGCAGCACGTGGAGCGTATGCTCAACAAGAGCCTTGAGAATCTCGGCATGGACTACGTGGACTTGTACATCTGCCACATGTGGGATTATAACACGCCCATCGAGGACATCATGGAGGGCATGAACCATGCGGTAAAGGCAGGCAAGGTACGCGCCATCGGCATCTCCAACTGCTTTGCCTGGCAGCTTGCCAAAGCCAATGCCATTGCCGACCGCAACGGCTGGGCGAAGTTCGTATCCGTGCAGGGGCATTACAACCTGCTGTTCCGCGAGGAAGAGCGCGAAATGGTCCCCCTCTGCGAAGAGGATAATATCGCCTTGACCCCATACAGCGCACTGGCAGGCGGTCGCCTTTCCAAGCGTCCGGGCGAGACATCGAAACGTCAGGAAGAGGACGGCGTAGCCAAGATGAAGTATGACGCCAC
The DNA here is from genome assembly GCF_000190575.1 of Phocaeicola salanitronis DSM 18170. Taxonomy (NCBI): domain Bacteria; kingdom Pseudomonadati; phylum Bacteroidota; class Bacteroidia; order Bacteroidales; family Bacteroidaceae; genus Phocaeicola; species Phocaeicola salanitronis. The sequence continues at coordinate 2,247,616 of NC_015164.1, forward strand.
CGCCGAACAGGATGGCATTATCATCGCCCGTGTTGCCGAACTTGCCGACCGTTACAGCGTGACGATGACGCAGGTCGCCCTTGCGTGGCTCTTGCAGAAAGTAGCTTCACCCGTAGTCGGCGCTACGAAGCTGCACCACATTGAAGGAGCCGTCACCGCCCTCGACCTGAAGCTGACACCGGACGACATGGCTTATCTGGAAGAAATGTACATTCCGCACAGACTGGTGGGTGTCATGGCACTCAACAAGAAGAAGCCGACAGAGAAGGCTACTTGGTCTACGGGGAATCAGGTTATCAAGTAAGATAACTGACGGGAAATAACATTGCAATCAATAATATATTTAACCCGTCTTTCTGTCAAGAATTATCCAAGCGACAACCTGCCCGCAGACACCCCAATTTCCCGTCAGGGACACACGACCTCCTCGTCGGGGACAAACGGGGTGCTCGTCGGGGACAAACGAGACCCTCGTGGGGGACAAACGAGAGGTTCGTCGGGGACAAAAGGCAACCACTTGTCAGTCAGTAGATTGCAAAAGCGTTTGATGAAGAGGGACGAAAGACACAAAAAAGGAGGTATGTATGATATTTTGGAAACGAGTAAAGCAAGCAATCAACGACCTGTGGTATCCCCGCAGCGTCACCGTGGGCAAGCCTGTCGAGACGCAGGAACTTGCCAACCGCATCGCACGTGAGTCGACCGTGTCGCCCGCCGATACCCATGCCGTGCTCCGTGCCCTGCCCAACATCATGGCGGACTTCATGAAAGAAAGCCGTGCCGTGCATTTTGAAGGACTGGGCTGGTTCCGCTACACCACCGTTTCGGCAGGCAACGGCGTTGCCACGAAAGAGGAAGTAAGCAGCGACCAGATTACCGGCCTGCGTGTGCAGTTCACGCCCGACCGTACCCGCAACATGAGCGGTGGCTACACCCGCGCCCTCATTGCCGATGAAGGTATCACCTTTATGGAATGGCTGGGCAAGGAAAGCGACGAGACGCAGGTGCCGGAGGATGAGGAAGAGGAAGCAGGTAATGAAGGTTCCTTCGGATAAAGTCCACGAATCGCGCATAATCAGATTTCCCGCAACGATGTGTCCCCGCGTTGCGGGATTTTTTATTCCATTCTCTGATTCAGTGTTAAGATTTACTTCTCTCTTGATATGTAAGGAGGATAATCGTCTTTAGACAAGCTCCTTTCCAACGTATCGGGGTCTACATCCCAAAGCGTGGGCAAATATTCGAACACTGCCTTTCCGTTATCAAGATAAAAGCGGACCTTGGAATCGAAGGCAACGGGCTTATATTTGTCCGCTTCTACGGGATTATCCCTATATAATAACTGCTTTTCTTGCCATTTCAGTTCTTTCCCGTCAAAAGTCACACCGGATATTCCGCAAACTACGGCTTCCATCGTTTGGTGCTGAACCGTTGTCGAAATGCAACGCATATAGCCGGTCAGTTGATTCGTGCTTTTCCGAAAAGCCAGTTCATAGCGGAAAACACTTGTCCCCGTATAATCTTTGGCAATGGTTGTCCGCATTCCTTTCCCGTCCAGATTATAAACTAATTCCCGGGTAACGGTGGTCATGTTGAACTTGAAGCCGTTCTCTGTCTGCACCCAGTCGGAGAACATCATCTTGTCGCTATACACTCCTTCCAAAGTCTCGTTTTCGAGTTTATACACGACCTCGTCAGTAAACAACGTTTTGCCGATGATATTTTGCCGGATGAATTGGATTATTTCGTCTTTCATAATGATGTGCACTTATTTATATTGACAGATGCAAAGTTAGTGATTCCCGACAGACGAGCAAGAATTGCAGAGGCTTTTCGTTGATATGGGTATAGCAATCTGTAATCCGTGTATGGACGCACAGGGGCATCTGCCGTAATTTTGCATCAGAACGAATTTAATGACAGATAGATTTATGAGCACAATGAAAACAAGAATCCTCGCACTCCTCACGCTCGTCGTGATGTGCACAGCGGGCACCTTTGCCCAAGACAGAAAAATCCTCGTGGCTTATTTCAGCTGGAGCGGCAACACGCAGCACGTAGCCGAATACATCGCCCGGCAGACCGGCGGCACCCTGTTCCGTATCGAACCCGTCAAGCCGTACCCCACGGAATACACGCCCTGCACCGAGGTAGCCAAGGCGGAGAAGGAGCAGAACGCCCGCCCCGCCATCAAGAACCGTGTAGCGGACTGGGACAGCTACGACACGGTGTTCATCGGCTGCCCCGTGTGGTGGTGGACCGCCCCGATGATTATCAACACCTTTGCCGAAAGTTACAATTTCAAAGGCAAGACCGTCGTCCCCTTCTGCACCTACGCCTCGACCTACCGCGACGAGACGCTGGCGAAGATTGCCGAACTCACGCCCGACGCCCGTCACCTGAAAGGCTTCGGAGCCGTGGACCGGAATACCGAAGGCATCACGGAATGGCTGAAAGAGATTAAGCTGGCCAAGTAAAAAGGTCCCCCTGCCGCCAACGTGCGACGGGGACATGACATATAGTAAACACGAACGCCGACCGAGCCAAGCTCATACGCCGTTTGAGGGTATCTCATACGCCGTCTATGCTTCTTCGGCAAAAGAAGCGTTGTGGAAGGCGTAGACAGCACTTCTTTTCGTCAAGAAGCGACGTGGAAGGCGTAGAACAGCGGTTCTTGGGCAAAAGCAGTGCTGCGGAAGATATTTCCGGCGTTTCTTAGGAATCAGCCCCTGCAAACCACAAGGGGTTTGCAGGGGCTTTTCGTTGACAGTGGTATAGCAATTATCCGCAAAACCGGCATATCCTCCCGAATTTTCTATAAGCCTGTTCAGAGGCATATTCCCTACCTTTACATCCGAATCATAAAGAATGAACGTATGAAACTACTGAAGAATCTTCTGTTGTCCGCCCTGATGCTATGGGGCGGCGTATGCGCTACCTATGCGCAAGAGAAAACGACGACGGCAAGCGTACCCGTAGTCAAGTTGAACAACGGCGTAGAGATGCCCCGGTTCGGCATCGGCACGTTCCTCCAGCCCAGCGACGCAGTGTGCGAACAGTCGTGCCTCACGGCATTGAAAGCCGGCTACCGCCACATCGACACCGCCCATGCCTATCAGGACGAGGCAGGTGTAGGCCGTGCCGTCAAGGAAAGCGGCATCCCCCGCGAGGAAATCTGGATTACCAGCAAGCTCTGGCCCACGGAATACGGTGAGGGCAAGACATTGAAAGCCATCGACGAGATGCTCGACCGTATGCAGCTGGACTACATCGACCTGCTCTACGTCCACCAGCCCGTAGGCGACTTCGTGGGAGCGTGGAAAGACATGGAGAAGGCAGTGAAGATGGGCAAGGTGCGTGCCCTCGGCATCAGCAACTTCGACGCCAACGATGAAGTATGGAACACGATTATGAAAGAGGCGACCATCAAGCCCCAAGTACTTCAGATGGAGTGCCACCCCTACGCCCAACGTGTGGAGATGCGCAAGAAAGCCGCTGCGGAAGGCATCCAGGTGGAATGTTGGTTCCCGTTGGGCGGTGCCATGAGCAATGGTGCCTTGTTCAAAGACCCTGTGATAAAGAAGATTGCCGAAGCCCACGGCAAGACTCCGGCACAGGTCATCCTGCGCTGGCACATCCAGGAAGGCTTCTCCGTCATCCCCGGTGCATCGAATCCCGACTACATCAAGGAAAACATTCAAATCTTCGACTTCCAGTTGACCGATGACGAGATGCAGCAGATGCGCTCGCTCAACAAGGAGAAGCGTTTCTTCAACGCCACGCTGGAGGATGTGGAGAAGATGGTTTGGGGGGCAAGACTGTGATGGCTTGACATACGCAAATGATATAGTATAGGAAAGCATCTTCGGGAAGGCACGGAGATGCTTTCCTGATTTTATGAGCTGTAACTTTTGCCCGCTCCTTGATTTTCGCTATCTTCGCAAACATCAACATTAAAATCGCGCGATATGAAAACGAACTATCAACGATTCCTTGACGGGGAATACTGCAACAGGCTCGACCCCGAAGTATTGGAAATGATGGTGCAAACCAAACGCCTGCTTGCCCGCTTCAACGCTACGGACATCGCAGACGGGGAAATCCGAGCTGATATCTTGCGCCAAATGCTGGGTAGTATCGGCAAACATTCCAGCATCGACATAAATTTTACCTGCCAATGTGGTAAGCATATTTTCATCGGAGAAAAGACCATTGTCAATATGAACTGCACATTTCTTGATGAAAACATCGTACACATAGGCAATCAAGTCTTTATCGCTCCTAATGTCCAGCTATACACGGCTACTCATCCCATTCTGCCACAAGAACGGTTCATCGAAGATTGGGATGAAAATTCCGGCGAACTGTTTTTCCGTACCCGTGCTTTACCGATTACGATTGGCGACTGCGCATGGATAGGCGGCGGAGCAATCATCCTGCCCGGTGTGACTATTGGTGAAAATACCGTTATCGGCGCGGGCAGTGTGGTAACACGCTCCATTCCGGCAAACTGCATGGCGGTGGGGAATCCGTGTAGGGTGATTCGGAAACTCAAATAAAAGCCTATACAAAAAACTCCCGCAACGGGTTCTCTGCGTTGCGGGAGTTCTTGTTTTTCTTTACCCGTATGTCTCTATCAGGAACTTCACGAACTGCGGGTCTCCGAAGTTCACCGTTCCCGTATCGTGGCAGTTGAGTGTGGCGATACGTTTCATTTCCTCATCGGCCAACGTGAAGTCGAAGATGTCCAGATTCTGCCGCATACGCTCCACATGTGTGCTCTTGGGGATGGCGACGATGCCCCGCTGCGTGAGCCAGCGCAGCGCCACCTGTGCAGCGGTCTTTCCGTAGCCTTTGCCGATGGAGGCGAGCAGTTCGTTCTTTACCACCCCTTCGGCACCCTCGCCGCCGAGCGGTCCCCATGCCATCATCTTCGTGTCGTGTTCCGCGAGAATCGGCTCGATGCCCTGTTGCTGGACGAGCGGATTGCATTGCAATTGGTTCACCATCGGCTTGATGTCCACATAGTGGGCGAAGTCGAAGAAACGTCCCGCCTGGAAGTTGCTTACCCCGATGGCACGCACCTTGCCTGCGCGGTAGGCTTTCTCCATCGCCCTCCACGAACCGAACACGTCGCCGTATGCCTGATGGATGAGCAGCAGGTCGATGTAGTCGGTCTTCAGCTTGCGCAGGCTCTCGTCGATGCTTGCCGCCGCCTTCTCCTCGCCGGCATTCGAAATCCATACTTTCGTCACCAGGAAAATATCCTGCCGGGGGACACTGCTCTTGCTGATGGCGTTCCCCACGCCTTCCTCGTTGAAGTAAGCCTGCGCCGTGTCAATCAGGCGATAACCTACGTTCAGTGCGTCGCTGACGCATCGTTCACATTCCTGCGGGGCTACCTTGAACACCCCGTAGCCCAATAGCGGCATTTCCACGCCGTTGCTCAGTTTGATTGTTTCCATGTTCGTCTTTGTTTAATCGGTTTTCTATAAGGACAAAGATACGGCGGAATGTCGAGCTATTCCATACAAGGATTACGGATGCTTGTGTCTTTTTTACGGATTATCCAAGAATACACGTTCAATGCCAATGGATGTGGAGGGGCAGAAAGTATATCGGGAAGTTTTGAAAAAGGAGTAAAAGTCTTGCTTTCTTGCCGATTCTTGTTAACTTTGCGAATGAAATCAATAAAAAGAAAACGTATGGATACCATTCAACTGAACATCAGCAAGCAGCAATTTTTCGGAATGTTGCAAGCCATGCCCGAACAGGACAAGCTGGAAGTGTTCGACCGCCTACGCAAATCACTGTTCGTTAGCCGATTCGACCGTCTGCTGAAATCTGTCCGTACCGATGAACTGAGCATGGACGACATCACCCGCGAAGTAGAAGCCGTAAGACAAAAACATTATGAAGAACGGAAACAATGAGCCGAATCGTGTGGTCATTGACACCAACATCTGGATATCATTTCTGATAGGGAAACGGTTGTCGGGATTGCATCGCCATATAGACAGCGGACGGATAAAAATTATGGCTTGCGAAGCACAGCTGCGTGAACTGGTCGATGTACTGAACCGTCCGCGCATCCGCAAGTACATCCCTGCTGAACAAGCAGAAGAATTTCTTGACCTGTTTTGTGAAGCGGCTTTGTTTGTAAAACCAGAACAAGGTCCATCGCTTTGCCGTGACCCAAAGGATGACTATTTGCTCTACACAGCCCTTGCCGCACAAGCCGATTATTTGGTGAGTGGCGATGATGATTTGTTGTCGCTCCGCAACATTGGTGGTACACGGATTATTTCGTTCACCGACTTTGAGGCTGCTATGAAGCTGGCTTAAAAACGAAATACGGGCTCGCTACCCTCCCAATTTTTCTTATCGATTTTCTTCCCAAAAACGGACAGCATCCGTCAGCCATCCTTCGGTCACTGTTCCTGTGCCTAATCCGAAGCCGTGGGGAAGCCTGTCGTAAGCATGAAATTCAGTCGGGATACCAAGGGCGGAGAGGCTTTGCAACCGCCGTTGCATGGTGCGCCACGGGGCGATGCCATCGCTGGTGCCCACACAGGCGTAAGTCGCCGCGTCTTGCGGGCTAACCGTGCTATAGCCCGTATATTGCATGATGACAGCCGAGGCTTGCGGTATATCTTCGCGTCCGGTCAGCTGATAAAGGTAGTTCGCATTACCGAGCACCGCCGCCATGCGTGCCCCTGCCGAACCTCCCCACAGGGAATAACCGGAGGTGCTTACGCCCAACTCGTCGGCATGGTCGTGGATATAGGTGATGGCGCGGGCAAGGTCTTCGTAGGCATCGTCTGGACGGTAGATGAGTGCAAAGGCATTGTAGCCCAGTTTGGACAGTTCGAGGGCATGGGGAAAGCTGTCGTGCATAGCCCCAACGTAAGCAAACGCACCACCGGCATTGCAGACGGCAAAGAGCGCACCCGGATTTCCCCGGAAAAAGAACAGCCCCGTGTTGCGCTTCTGCGGGTCATCCTGCTTCTCGGCTTCCGTATAGATGTCAAGGAATACGCTATCGGCGTGCGCTTTCAGGTAATTGCAGATTTCGACGGTCTTGTCCGGGTCGATGTAATTGTACCAAACTAAGCGCAAATCTTCTAAGGTCTCGCCGCTCCAGTATCCCTCGTTCACGGGGAAAATCAGTCGTCCGTAGTCGCCGAAAGCCGGGGCGTTCATCACGTCGCTGATGCGGGTGGTGTGGGTGAAAATCTGTTGTGCTTCTATTACTTCTGTCCTTTCCATTTTTTCTGTACAGGCGCATAATCCTGTTGTCATGGCAGCCATTATCATTGCAAGGCAAGTCATTAATTTCATCTGTTTCATGTAATTGTACGGCTGCAAAGTTCGGCATAATCCTTGTGCCGCCTATTACACGAATTACGGCGGATGACTACATTTTTGCGGTTGGTTTAACCTGTCATGTTTTAATATTCAGCTACAGTCTCTATGTTTAACAGGGGGGAACCCTGTGCATGAATAGCAATAATACGAATCAACCCATACTGCGAATAAGACTTAAAGCAGTCAACCTTTTCTACAAAGCTACACAGTTTGCCAGTCCTGTACAGCCAGTGTCTTATTTTAGAAAAGGTTGACTCATAAATCAGAGTCAAGAAAATGAAAAAAGAAGAAAGTTTTGTGCACGATCATTCTTGCATCCGTGCAGTAGAGATTTACCGTTTGTGTAAAGTTGAGGGGTTGGACAATTCCGCCTTAATGAAAAAATTCGGCATAAGCCGTACGACTTTGTATCGTATATTGTCTACCTTTGAGCGTGAAAACCCTCAAATAGCAGAACAGATGAAACGTCAAGGAAAAGATGTGACTCCGGAAGATTACAAGCGTCTTCAGAATGAACTGGCCCGTTTGAAGAAAGAGCTTGAACGGGAACGCCTCCGCGCCGACTTCTATGAAGAGATGGTCGCATTCGGGGAGGAAGTATACGGCATACGGCTAAAAAAAGCTGGCACCAAGTAGCATGTAGGCTGCACGTCCGGGACAAGCGTCTTTACGGCATTGCCCCGATGTGCCGTCTGCTTGGTGTAAGCAAACAGGCCTACTACAAGCATGAGGACAAGCTTTTGCACCGCCTGGCGCTGGAATCTTTCGTTGTGGACTACGTCAGAGAGGTCCGCCGCAAGGATCCGGGCATAGGAGGAGGCAAGTTGTGGCAGATGTACAACCGCCGTTTCGGCACAGCCTGGCACGTGGGCTTCAACCGTTTTTATGCGATAATGGAACGCCACGGGCTTAAGCTCCGCCGCCGTAAGCGTCGTGCCGTGACGACCGATTCGCGCCACGGGCTTCCGGTCTATCCGAACCTGGTGAAAGCGCTGATACCCGATGCGCCCTGCCAGCTGATAGTGAGCGACATCACCTACATCGTATGCTGGACGGATCCGTTGACGGGGGAATACACGTTCTGCTACCTTTCGCTCATAACCGATTATTACACAAAGGAAATCGTGGGCTATAGCGTGGGCGAGACATTGGACTCCCGCTATCCCCTTGAAGCGCTGGAAATGGCCTTGCGGCACTATGGGGACAGGGACTTGAGCGGCCTGATCCACCATTCGGACCGGGGCGTGCAATATGCCAGTTACGAGTACACGCGGCGTCTGAAGGAACGTCAGATCCGCATCAGCATGACCGAAAGCGGCAATCCGAAAGACAACGCGGTGGCCGAACGGGTGAACAACACGGTCAAGAATGAGCTGCTCGGCGGCATGACGTTCCTGAACATCACTCAGGTAAGGGAGGCGGTGAAGGCGGCGGTGGACTTCTATAACAACGAACGTCCCCACTGGAGCCTGGACGGCATGACGCCGGCCGAAGCCTCCCGGTGCAAGGGGGAGCTGAAGAAGAAGTGGACCAGTTTCCGGGAGAGGGCCATAAAAGGACAAAGCCGCCCACAGACCGGAAGCCGGCCGGCCTCCGGATGAAACTTACGTTTTTACCTTGTTATAGAGAGGAAGATGAAAATAAAAGCTTATCTTTGCCTCGAAAACGGAAAGGTAAACCCTTTTCATGAAAAAACGGCCACAGGGTTAACCCTGTGCATGAATAGTAATAATACGAGTCAACCCGTACTACGAATAAGACTTAAAGTAGTCAACCTTTTCTACAAAGCTACACAGTACTGCAGTTTTGCCTTGTCAGTACTGCAGTCCCAGCCTGTCAGGACTGCAGTCCTGACAGGGAGGACTGGCAGAAGGAATATCATGTATCTTGCTGCGCAGTTGATGTATGTTGAAAAGATGACTGGTCAAATGCGGAAAGACATCATCCCCTATACTCCGTCGGGCTTACCCCCAGATGCTGCTGCACGTAACGGCTGAAATAGGCAGGCGATGAGAAACCGAACAGGTCGGAAATACACACGAAAGTCAGCGACTTGTCACGAAGCAGGCGGGAGATGTCGAGCACGGTGTAGCGGTTTATCCAATAGTTGGCGGCATAACCGCTTATCTTACGGGAAACTTCGGACAGGTATTTGGGCGTGACGCACAGCTTGTCGGCATACCAGTTCACTTCACGGTGTTCGCGGTACGTCCCGTTCTCCAGCATATTGAGGAAGCGGCTCATGATGGTGGCGCTTTGCAGCGGGATATTATCCACACCGTAAAGATGGGAATGGAAATCGAAGAAGTCGATGATGAGCATCTGTACAGAGGCTATCAGCAAGTCGCGGCGGAAATGGTGGTCGGTCTGCGCCAGCCGCGCTTCCACCATCTCGAAGTCCCGACGACACAGTTCTCGTTGTCCGGCATCCAGTTTCATGATGGGATTGCGGAACAGAGCCAGCTGGCCTTTCACGCCATAGTTACTGAGCGGCGTGGATAGCACGATGAATTCAGAAGTGACGTATATCACCTTTACCCGGAAATCGTCTGCCGGGCGAATACGTTCCACCAGCTTGCCCTTGCGGACAATCATCAGGTCGCCGGCTTGCAACTCACGTTCCTCGCCGTTATATTTCAGCCGGCAACTGCCTGCCAGGCAAAGGGCATGAGCCAGATAATCGCTGTAAGCATCCGTGCCCAGTCCGTCAAGGGTATCCTTTATGATAATATTTTCCGCTTCTGCCATATCTTCCTTCTTTTTATATCCTTTGCAAATATACGCATTTCAAGCCGATAATTTATTCGCAGTTTCCCAAAGAACTAAGAAGCTGTTTTGAATTTCTCCAAAAAGTTTATCTTAACTTGATGTATCCGTTTTCGTGTGTGCCTTGGGTGCTCTTTTGTTCCTTTCCGCCCCTGTTTTTCGTCAGATTGCCTACTATCTATCATTTCGTTCAACCCAAAAGCCGGACAAGGTGATTGGTTTTACCCAGTCATCTTGTCCGGCATGCCTGCCTCCGATGAGGATTACAAAACGCTCTCCTTACGATATATCTTATCGTATAATTTCACTTATTCAGTCCTTTGTTGTAAACAAACCTTTCTTGTCGCCCTGCTGTATATCACGACAATCACTAGGGTGGTCAGCATCTCTGACAAGCACAATGCCAGCCAGATGCCCTTCGTCCCTATGGCTTGGGGCAAAAGGATGAAAGAAGGTATCAAGAAAATAAACCCGCGCAACAGAGCCAGGAAAGTTGCGGGTTTCACCCGTTCCACGCTCTGATAATATCCTATAACGGTAAGGTTAAGGATAAAGAAGATGAAAGCGGCAGAGAAATAGGGATACCCTGCAATGGCTATACGGGCGGCAGGATTATCCGGACTGATAAACAGCCCCACCAGTATATGCGGAAACAAAGTGAATGCAGCCATGATGATGCCTCCGCTCACAACAGAAGTAAGCAGCGCGATACGTTCTGTTGCCACCACTCTTGACCGATAACCCAAGCCGAAATTATAACTGATGATGGGCTGTGCCGACTGTGCGATGGCATTGCCGACCATGAACACAAACGGTATGTAGTAGCAGACTATGCCGAACGCACCCACACCGTTATCACCCAAGTATTTCATGAACACTTGGTTGCCGACAAACATCAGCGTGGCAAGCGTGGCTTCCGTCAACAAGGCGGATGAACCGATGCGGCACTGGTATCCTAAATTGCGGAAAGAAAGCCTCATGCTTTTAACGCTCCACTTGACCGGATAGAAACGTAATTTACGGGCAAACCGGAACAGATAGACAAGCCCGATGAGACCACCGGCGAACAAGCCTATCGTAGCGGCAAATGCCGCACCCATCAACCCCCAACCTAAAGGAAATATGAACAGCCATCCAAGCAGGACGCTGATAAGGGCTGCTGCCACGTTGCACATCATGGCAAGCCTTGGGGCACCGTCCAAACGTATGATGAACAGGCAGACGGAACACCACATCTGGAACATCAGCGAAGGAACAAACCACAGAAGGTATTCCCTGACCAGCGGGGCAAGATGTTCCGACGCGCCTAACAGCCGTGCGGTAGCAGAAGGATAAGCCATCATCAAAACAGACGGAATGAGCGCCACAACCGTTACAAACAGGATGGCCTGGGTCACATTGATACGGGCCGCTTTGGACTTTCCACGTGACAATTGTATGGAAGCCACCACCGATGAGCCTGCCCCGACCATCAGTCCCACGCCAGTAAACAGCATGAGCAAGGGGATGCAGATATTGATGGCGGCAATGCCGTCGCTGCCTATCCCATGCCCGACAAATATGCCGTCTATGGCTGTGACGGCCGACATGCTCAGCATGCCGAACAATGTAGGGATAAAATACTTCTTGAACAGTGTAAATACTTTCACTGTACCTAAATCAATAGCATCTCTTTTCATTTTCTTATCGTTTTATGTTTATTGTCATGTTATTCGACAAACAAAAAACCGGATAAGGTGATTGGTTTTACCCAGTCATCTTATCCGGCATATTATCTGCCCTCCGATGAGGATTACAAAACGCTTTCTTTCGTAATTTCGCTGCAAAGGTGGGTCAAAGATTTGGAGTATGCAAATTTTTGACTATTTTTATTCCGCTCCACCACCCAAGGAATGATACAGATTGATAATACCTTGTATTTGGTCAAAACGGTCGTTGGTTTCCGTCAGTTCCGCCTGCAGCAAAGCCTGTCGGGCTGTCAATACCTCCAGATAAGAAGCCGAATTACTGAACTCCATCAACTGCTGCGTATTATCGACGGCGGTGCGTAGGGAAGTAACCTGCTCAGCAATGATTTTCAGCCGTGAGTTGGCGGTCTGCCACTGCATCAAGGCATCATTCACTTCACAGCCCGCTTTCAACAGGCTTTGGCGAAAGCTGAGCAGAGCTTCTTCCTGACGTGCCTTAGCGATGCGCAGGTTGGTAATGTTCTGCCCCCGGTTAAAGAGAGACTGGGTAAGTGAACCGATAGCGCTTAACAGCCAGTTGCCGGGATTTACAATCGCTGCTCCATTATTGTTGGTCCATCCTGCCGAACCGCTTAAGGTAATGCTCGGATAGAAGGCGGAACGGGCAGCGTTCGTATTGTAGAACGCTTGTGCCAAAGCAGCTTCCGCCTGACGCACGTCAGGACGGCGGCCCAGCAATTGCAAGGGAACGCCTACCGCTAAGGTGTCGGGGAAACGTTGCCCGTCGAGCGTAGTCCGCTCAATGGAACCGGGCACTCTTCCCAACAAAATGGAGAGCGAGTTTTCCTGTGCACGGATTTGCTTCTGCAAGGTCAGCACCGAGGCTTCTACCGAGAGCTTGCTGGCACGTGCCTGTGCCACGGCGGCTTCGGTTGCCTCACCCACCTGCAGCTTCGCTTCGTAGGTACGGAGAACTTCCGCCCACGATTCGGCGGTACGGCTACTGATATCCAGCTGGCGGTCCAGCGTCAGCAGGTTGTAATAGCTGTTGGCGATGGTGGCAATGAGCTGCGTCTGCACTGCCTGGCGGTATGCCTCGCTTTGCTCTAATGCCGCTTTCGCCCCGCGCTTGGCGTTGGTCAGCTTGCCGAAGAGGTCCACTTCCCAAGCGGCGGAAGCGGCTATATGATAAGTCTTGTCTGTCTTTGCGCCGTCATAACTGCTCAGTTGCCCTTGCGGATTAAGGGACAACGAAGGCAGGTAGGCAAGGCGGGAGGACTGCAACGTGGCTTCCGCCTCTTTCACCCGCAAGCGGGCAATGCCCAGATCGGTGTTATTCGCCAGCCCCTCGCGGATAAGAGGTTGCAGCTGCACGTCGGTAAACAGTTCCGTCCACGGCAGGGAGGCGATGGAGGAAGTATCGTCCGCCGGCACGTCCTGCCCATACAGCCCGTCGGTCTGCACGTCAGAGCGCGAATAGGGTTTATAGATGTGGCAGCCCGCCAGCAAAGCGGCGGCACTGCACAGGATAAGGATTCGTTTCATCATTCTTTCTGTTTTTTCTTTTCTTCAATCGCTTCCATTTCACTCTGTATCTCCCAGTCGGGGATAGGCAAGAACTCTACAGGCTTCACCTTCTCCTGCAGGTACTGGAAGATGATAAAGAACACCGGTACGAAGAACAGGATGGCAAGAATACCGAACAGCATACCGCCTACCACGCCCGAACCTAACGATGAATTACCGTTGGCTCCCGCACCGCTGGCAAACATCAGCGGCAGCAAGCCGAATATCATCGCCAGCACGGTCATCAGGATGGGGCGGAAGCGGACACGGGCCGCTGCCAGTGCCGCTTGAACGAGCGACATACCTGCACGACGGCGGTCGGCTGCATATTCGGTCAACAGAATAGCAGTCTTGGCCAACAGTCCTATAAGCATGATAAGTCCCGTCTGCATGTAGATGTTGTTTTCCAGCCCCATCAGTTTGGCAAAGACAAAGCTGCCCATCAGCCCGAACGGCACGGCGAGGATGACGGCAAACGGCACGAGGAAGCTCTCGTACAGGCCGCACAGGATGAGGTAGAGAAACACCGTACATATCAGGAAGATGATAGCTGTGTTGTTTGTAGTCTGACTCTCCTCGCGGCTGATGCCGGCAAACTCGAAGCTGTAGCCTCGCGGCAGGTTCTCGGCTGCCACCTCGCGAATGGCGTTGATGGCGTCACCCGAACTGTATCCCTGCGCTGCCTCGCCGTTGATGCCCATGGCACTGTACAGGTTGAAACGGGCAAGCGACTCGGGACCGTACACCTTGGTCAGCTTGACGAACTGGCTGAGCGGTGCCATTTCGTTGTTGTTCACGCGGGTGAACATCTTGTCGAGCGACTCCGGCGTGATGCGGTACTCGGGAGATGACTGTATCATGACGCGGTACAGCTTGTTGAAACGGTTGAAATTCGACACATACTGTCCGCTATAGTATCCTGCCAAGGTGGACAGCACAGCATCAGCTGTCGTTCCGGCGCGCTGGCACTTGGCGGCATCCACCTCCACCAGGTATTGCGGGAAGTTGACATTGAACGTGGTGTAGGCAGAACCTATCTCCGGACGTTTCTGCAACGCGGCGATGAACTCCTGACCTACCGTGTAGAGGTCGTTCACCGAGCCGCCCGCACGGTCTTGCAGATAGATCTCGAAACCGCTCGCCACGCCGTAGCCGTCAATCAGCGGCGGAGCCATGGCGAAGATGTTCGCATCGGGGATGTCTGCCGCAAAACCATTGATTTTGGCAAGCACGGCATCAATACCCTGTTCCTTATCTTTACGCTTGCTCCAGTCGGTCAGCATACCGATGACCATGCCACTCGACGGACCGGCACCACCAATCAGCCCGTAACCCGATGTTTCCGAAGCAATAGCCACTTCGGGAATGCTGTCCAGCTTGCGCTCGATTTCTTCCATAACCTCCGAAGTTCGTGCAAGAGAGCTGCCCGGAGGTGTAGTCACGTTCACCATGATGCTGCCCATATCCTCATCAGGCAACAAACCGGTCTTGGTGGTGTTCATCATCCACGCCAATGCAGCTACGGCACAGGCGAAAATACCCACCGCCAGCCAACGGCGGCGGATGAAGAACAGCACACCGCCCATATAGCGTTGTGTGATGACCGAGAACACGGCATTGAACGCCGTACGGAAACGTGCGGCAAAGTTCTGCTTCTCCGTTCCGTCCTCGTTCAGATAAGGTTTCAGCATCAAGGCACAGAGGGCGGGCGAAAGCGTCAGGGCATTGATGGCAGAGATACCCACGGCAGCCGCCATCGTCAGACCGAACTGCATGTAGAACGTACCGCTGGTGCCGCCCATCATGGATACGGGGATAAATACTGCCATGAACACCAACGTCGTCGTGATGATTGCCGAAGTGATACCGCCCATCGCATCCATTGTCGCCATATACGATGACTTATAGCCTACATCGAACTTCGCCTGCACCGCTTCGACCACGATAATCGCATCATCGACCACAATACCAATGGCAAGCACCAAAGCGAACAACGTCAGCAGATTGAGACTAAAGCCTGCCACAGACATGAAAGCGAACGTACCCACCAGCGACACCATAATGGAGATAGCCGGGATAGTCATCGACTTTACATCTTGCAAGAAAACATAGGTGATGATGACTACCAGGAGAAATGCCTCGAAGAGCGTCTTGATGACCTGGTGCATGGAGGCGTCGAGGAAGTTTTTCGTGGAGTACAGCTCATCGAACTGTACGCCCTTTGGCAGATTCTTAGCCATCTCCTCAATACGCGCGTCAATCTGGTTGATGACCTCTGTGGCGTTCGAGCCTGCCGTCTGATACACCATGAACAGCGTGCCGTTGTGCCCGTTGGTCATGCTTTTGTAGTTATACGCCTCATCGCCCAACTGGATGCGTGCCACGTCCTTCAGGCGCAATACCTCACCCGTGGGCAGCGACTTGATGACCATGTCACCGAACTCTTCAGGCGTGACGAGGCGGCCCTTGTACTTCATCGTGTACTGGAACACGCCTTCATAGTTCTCGCCGAACGAGCCGGTGGCGGACTCGATGTTCTGTGCATTGAGTGCCGCAGTCACATCAGAGGGTACAATGCCATACTGCGCCATCACGTCAGGCCTCAGCCAAATACGCATACCGTAGTTGGAGCCGAGCAGCGTCACTTCACCCACACCCGTGATACGCTTCAGCTCGGGGATGACGTTAATCTGCAGGTAGTTGTTCAGGAACTGGTTGTCATAGCTGTCATCAGGGCTCCACAGGGTGACGGCTTTCAGCATAGACTTCTGCTGCTTGTTGGTGACGACACCGATGCGCGTTACGTCCGAGGGCAACTGCCCTTGTGCTTTCGACACACGGTTCTGCACGTTCACCGCCGCCATATCGGGGTCGGTTCCCTGCTTGAAGTAAATGGTGATATACACGTCACCCGCGTTGGAGGCGGTAGAGTAAATATAGGTCATGTTCTCAACGCCGTTGATGGCCTCCTCCAGCGGCACGATGACAGATTTCTGCACCGTCTCAGCATTGGCACCGGGATAGCTGGTAGTCACCTCCACCGTAGGCGGGGCAATATTGGGGAACTGCTCGACAGGCAACGTCACCAACGAGATGCAGCCCAGCAGCACAATCGCCACCGAGATAACGATAGACAGCACCGGGCGTTCGATAAATGTTTTCAGTTTCATAAAGCTTCTTCTTTCTGTTAGTTTCGCCACAGGACACAGAGTACCACAGAGAAATAAATTTAAAGACTCTGTGTGCCTCCTGTCCCTCTGTGGTGAGTTATCAATTGATTTTCACTTCACACTGACAGGCATCCCGTCTTGCAGCAGCCCGACTCCTTCAGAGACAATACGTTCGCCAGCCGATAACCCGCTACGCACGATGTACTTCTTTGCCTCGTTGAGCGGAGTCACCTCGATGCGTGTAGCCTTTGCCTTACCGTCTACCACACGGTAGGCGAACACTTTATCCTGAAGCTCGTAGGTGGCACCCTGTGGGATGGTCAGCGCACTGTCTTTCTTTTCGGTAATGAGCACGTTGCCTGCCCCACCGCTATGCAGTAGTCCCGTGGGATTAGCGAAGGCTGCACGCAGGCTCACGGCACCTGTCTGCGCATCAATAACCCCACTTATGCTTTCCACACGACCCTCTACACCGTAACTGGTACCGTCATTCAAACGCAGCGTCACGGCAGGCATCTGCCGGAGCGTCTGCTCCACCGAACCGTAACGCCGGATGAGCGAGAGCATCCGGTTTTCAGGCAGTGAGAAGTAGACGTACATCACCGAATTGTCTGACACCGTGGTCAGCGGCGAAGCGGAGGAGGAGCTGACAAGTGCGCCCACACGGTAAGGAATCGTGCCGACAACGCCGTCGGCAGGACTTGTCACAATTGTATAAGAGAGATTATTGCGGGCATTAAGCTCCTGTGCCTCCGCCTGTGCCTGCTGAGCCTGAGCGGTGAGCAGGGCATTGTGCGCCGTACTCAGCTCGAACTGCGATATTACTTTCTGGTCGAATAGCTGGCGCTTGCCGTCGTAGGTGAGCTGCGCGGTGGCAACAGCTGCGCTTGCCGCTTCTACGTTGGCGATAGCGGTCTGGAGGGCGGCTTCGTAAGGTACCTGGTCGATAATGAAGAGTGTCTGTCCCCGGCACACACGCTCGCCCTCCGTCACTGCCACACGGGTGATTTTGCCCGACACCTGCGGAAAGATTTCAATATCTTGCCGCCCGCGTATGGTGGCGGGGTAATCTTCCGTTACTTCTACTGCCGACTGTGCCACGGTGACAACGGGATACGCCTGTGGTTTTTCCTCTGTTGTTTTGGCAAGAAACTAAGCATGCCCCGCATAACACAGTCCATACAAAAATCATTTGTCTCATATCCATATACTATTTTGTTTTGTAATGGGCGCAAAGGTAGGACGTTTCCCGTCCAAAACCGGTGGACAAATCCCGACAAGAAGGATACTTTTGAAAACAAGCAGATGGTGGTAGGAGACTATTTCATACATTTGCAGTAAAAATAGAAACACCTATGTTGCTGACGGAAGGAAAAGACTATGAATACGGCCTCTGCAACTGGAGAGACCAGCTTGGGAAGAGCATCCGCACGGACGGATGCATCCTGTTGTTTTGTGTATCGGGCAGGGCACTCGTTTCGGTGGAGTTCAAGCCACGCGCCGTGCGTAGAGGAGATATCGTCATGATATTTCCCGACACCCTGTTCGTGGTAAACGACGTGTCGGAAAGCTTTGCCGCCAAGCGCATCGAAATCTCCTCCAGGCTGTTCGATGAAGCCACGTTCACCCTCTCGTCACCTTTCTTCGACTATCTGTACGAGCATTCTATCTTCCGCACCTCACCCGAGCAGTGGGAACAATTGGGTGTGTGGGAAGATCAGCTCCGCTGGATTATGCGGTGCAGGTCGCAAAAGTCGGCTTACGTGATGTTGCGCAACCACCTGCAGAACTTCTTCATGGCA
The DNA here is from genome assembly GCF_000190575.1 of Phocaeicola salanitronis DSM 18170. Classification (NCBI taxonomy): domain Bacteria; kingdom Pseudomonadati; phylum Bacteroidota; class Bacteroidia; order Bacteroidales; family Bacteroidaceae; genus Phocaeicola; species Phocaeicola salanitronis. The sequence goes on from NC_015164.1 coordinate 2,265,976, forward strand.
GTGGAGAGTATTGTGGTGTCGGAAGGCGCGCAGACAGAGATACTGCCTACTAGTCCCGCCCGGCGGCTCTTCAACCGTTTCTGCCGGTTGGTGGTGGAGCACTGTTATGTGCACCACGACGTGAAGTTCTATGCCGATGAGCTTTGCATCACGCCCTATTACCTGTCGAAGATAACCAACAAGGCGATAAAAATATCTCCCAAAGAGTTGATTGACCGACAAATTATCCTGGAAATGAAACGGCTGCTGATAAATACGGATATCTCTATCAAGGAGCTTGCCACACGTTTCCACTTCGACACCGTGTCGTATATGGCTCGCTTCTTCCGGCGGTATACGGGGTATACTCCCAATGAGTTTCGTAGACAGTGATAAAATATGCAGTTTGCAAATCTTCTTTTTTACCCTAATGATAAATCCCAAACAAAGCCAAAGTCCTACTTTTGCAGATGAAATATAAATCTAAAATCTTATTTATATGCATCTCACAAAAGAAGAACAATTATTGGCTACAGGAAGAATTACTGCGCTGTTCAGGAAATTTGCCATACCCGGAGTGGTCGGGCTGTTGTTTATCGGCTTGCAACCGATGATTGACGGCGCGGTGTTGGGAAACTTTGTCGGTACGGAGGCGTTGGCAAGCATAAATATCTTTGTCCCGATATATACGTTCATGAGTGCGTTGGCTGTCGTTGTAGGTGTGGGTTGCCAGGCAATTGTCGGCATGGCGCTGGGAAGCAAGGATTATGTCAAGGCGCATAGCGCTTTCAAGACAGCCTTCTGGTCGCTGCTTGTGCTGGCTCTTGTCATGGGATGTACTTTTGTGCTTGCGGCAGAACCGTTGTGCCGTTTCCTGGGCGCGAACGAGGTGTTGCTGCCTTATACGGTTTCCTATGTACGGGCTTTCTCCTTGTTTTTTCCGTTCTTGTTGCTGACGTTCCTGTGCGATTATATGCTGAAAGCCATGGGACGACCCTATTTCGCCATGCTGGTGCTTGGCGGGACAGTAGTGCTCAACCTGCTTCTGAACCTCCTTTTTGTCGGTGTGTTTGGGTGGGGCACGGCAGGCTCGGGCTTGGCTACGGGTATCGCATTCACAACCGGTTTTGCGGTCATGGCTCCCGCATTGCTGAAAAAAAACAGTCTGGTCAGTCTCCGGAAAGGACGTCTCTCTTTCAGGTTGCTGGGTCAGATGACATACAATGGCTCATCGGAAGGCTTGTCGGAGTTGTCAGCCGGCATTACGGTATTCCTCTTCAACTGGGTGATGATGAAGAACTGGGGAGAAGTGGGAGTAGCTGCATTTACGGCCATCAATTATATGCTGAACTTGGGAGTGCAGATGTTCGTGGGGCTGTCGGACGGCATAGTGCCTATCCTGTCGTTCAACTACGGAGCCGGTCATCTGAACCGAGTGAAAGAGACCTTGTTTCTGGGTTTCAAGACGAATGCGACCATCGGCATCATCCTGTTCTGCATCATGTTCTTCGGCAACGAGTTCATCGTCTCCCAGTTCTTTGCAGACGGGGGCAGCCATGTGCTGAAGATAACCTCCATCGGAGCGGCAGTCTGCGCCTTCGCTTTCCTGCTGAACGGCTCGAACATTCTGTCATCGAGTTTCTTTACCTCGCTGGGCGATGCACGTACCTCCGTACTTGTGTCTTTGCAAAGAGGGCTGTTGTTCGTTGTGCTTGGAATCATGATATATCCGGTTATTTTAGGAGATAACGGCGTGTGGCTGACGGTTCCGTTGGCAGAATTCTTTACCTTTGTCTCCACCATATATCTGTTGAGAAAGAGATTAAAGAAATGGAGCGTTAGTATTCACGCATAATCATAGTTACCGGTATGAAAGAATGGACAGAAGTACTTGCCGACAGAGAAGGATTGAGCGAAGAGGAAATCCATTGGCTGACGGACAATCAGGAAAGGAGGTCGTTTGCCAAGAATGAAATCGTCGTCCACAAGGATGAGGTCGACAGCAACGTGTATATCCTCACCAAAGGCATCTGGAGGGCTTACCACTTCAAAAACGGAGAGGAAGCCACCGCCTGGTTTGCCACGCCGGGCGAACTGGTGTTTTCCGTCTGGGGCTATATTTCCGACGAGCCTTCGCGCCTGTCGTTCGAGGTCATGACGGAGAGCGAGGCCATTTGCCTTTCCAAAGAAGAACTGCACAGGCATTTCAACTCCTCCATTGCCATGGCAAATTTAGGGCGCAGGATGCTGGAGAACTTCATCCTGCTCTACGAGAACTGGCTCATGGACTTATGGAAAAAGAATGCTTTCGAACGCTACCTGACGCTTTTGGACGAATATCCGGAGGTCATCCAGCAAATCCCCATGAAGTACATCGCGTCTTACCTGGGTGTCACGGTGCAGTCCTTGAGCCGCATCCGGGCATCACTGAACGAAATGAAATGACAACATATCACTTTGCACAAAACGAACAGGAGGTTAAACAGATGAACATACGGTTTGAACCGGTACCGCGAAACGAATTCGGGGACTTTAAGAAAGATGTCAAAGAGATTTTTGCCATCGGTATCATAGAACATTTCGGTATGCCCGATGACGGTGAGCCTGTCCCCGACCGGGATGTGGACGAGGCACTTTACCATCCCAATGCCGATGTCTTCTACGTCTATCAGGACAACAGGCGAGTCGGCGGTGTCGTGCTGACCATCGATAAGGAAACCCATCGCAACAAAATGGACCTGTTCTACATCTATCCGGATTGCCACAGCCGGGGACTTGGGTATGCCGTTTGGAAACAGATTGAAAGCATGTATCCCGAAACAAAGGTGTGGGAATTGGTAACGCCTTGTTTCGAGAAACGGAACATCCATTTCTATGTCAACAAATGCGGATTCCACATTGTCGAATACTTCAACGCCCGCCACAAGGACCCGGACTATCCTGACAGCGGGTATGAATACCGGGCGGAATACTTCAGGTTTGAAAAGCTGATGAAGCCATAAGGGAGAATAGCATAAATAGGTTTTATTCATATATCCCGTTCCGGTAATCCTGCAAATACTGCGTGAATGTCTTCCCCGTCTGCTGCTTGAAGAAACGCATCAGGTGGCTGGGGTCGGAGAAATGGAAATCATCCGCCAGCTGGCTGACGGTGCGGTTGGAGAAGAGCAGTTCGTTCTTCAGTTCTTCCAACAGACGTTGTTTCAGCAAATGGGCGGCTGATACGCCAAACTGCGCCATGACCGAAGTATTCAGCGTGATGCGGCTGATGCGAAGCTTGTCGGCATACTCCTGCACCCGCTGCATGGTGCGGATGTTCTGTTCCAGCAAATCCTTGTATTGGAAAGCATAATTGTTCTTCGCGATTTCTACGGGCAGGCGGTATGCAGCGGCATACGCACGGTTGATAATCAGCAGCAGGTAATAGAGCACGGAGACGATAAGGTTGTACGTATCCGCCACGGGATGCAGCAATTCCTGCTTGATTTTGCCGAGCAGGCGTATGTATTCCGCCAGTTCTTCGGGCAAGGCATACAGGTAGGGCGGCGTATCGGTCTGATAATAGTAGAGCAAGCGATAGACAAAGAACTTGTCGGCAATGAATGTGCGCATGAAGTCTTCGCGGAAGATGAGAAAAGTATAATCCAATGCCGCTTCATCCACATGCCACTCTTGTTGTTGGTGGGGCGAGAGGAGCAGCACCATGCCGTCATGCAGTTCTATCTTTCGGAAGTTCAGCAGCAGGAAACCGTTCGCCTTGCGGAAGAAATAAAAGCTGAAGAAGTCCGTCTTGAACCGTTTGTATTCAGCCAGTACGGGGCCAATGTCCTTGTTTGTGGCGGTGTTGATGTAGAAGTCCACGCCGCAGTCCGTCTTGCTGAAGGGGACGCTGACTAATCTTTCGGGGTTGATTATCTCTTTCATACGCTTATTATTTCTGCAAAAGTAATATTTTCTTTTATCAAAATGGCATATATTCACTTCTTTTAGGCATAACGCCATTGAATGAGATTGCCGACCTTTGCAACCGAAAAAAAAACAGGAACAAATATATGGTTGCACAAGAAAAGATTGACTTGTTAAGGAAAAAGATAGACGAAGCCGATGCCATTGTAGTGGGCGGTGCATCGGGCATGTCGGCTGCATCGGGATTCGTCTTTTATTATCAGGAAGACGATGTGTTCCGTCAGTTGGCAGGCGGATTGGCGAAGAAGTACGACAGGCACAATATGTTTGACCTCTTCTACGACCGCCGTCCCTCGCAGGGAGAACAGTGGGCATTGATGTTGCGCACCATCCGCTACGTTTACGAATGTCATACGGGAGAAACTTACACCGACTTGGCAGAACTGCTGGAGGGAAAGAACTACTACATCGTTACCACCAATCAGGATGCCCAGTTCTACCGTGTGTTCCCCGCCAATCATATCACCCGCATACAGGGCGATTGGCGTTATTGGCAATGTTCGCAACCCTGCCACGACAATATCTATGATAATCATACTGAGACGATGTGGCTCTGCGATGCCATTCAGAACGACGCCTTGCCCGATAAACTGATTCCACGCTGTCCCCGTTGTGGCCGTCCCATGGCTCCTTGGGTTCGTTCGCGGGAGTTCTTGCAAGGAACTTTCTATCACCGGGAAATGAAGCGTTATTACGAATTCCTGCAACGCCATGCCGACCGTAAAATGCTTTTCTTGGAATTGGGTGTAGGCATGATGACCCCGATGTTCATCAAGGAACCGTTTATGAATATGGTATACCAGTGGCCGAAAGCTTTCTATGCCACGCTTAACCCGCAACACGCCCTTGTGCCGAAAGAGATTGCAGACCGAAGCCTTGCCATTGGCGACGACATCGCCGTTACCTTGAAGCAACTGCTTGGCAAGTCCACCGCCGGGATGAAAGAATTTAATGCAAAGGAAGCGTTTAACCCCGCAAGAGTTTATTGATGTTGGTATGATGAGGTTTGTAAAAATCCTGTTATGGCTATTGGCTATTACAGGTGTGGTGTATGCGTTAAAGGTGTTCGGCATATTGCCGATGCATCATCCGGAATGCATGTGGCTGAAAGTTCACACGGTTTTGGGGATTGTCACCCTTGTCATGGCATTGTGGCATTGCATCGACCATTGGAAATGGTATAAAGCATGGCTGAGAGGCAGGTTGAAGAACCGCATTCCAAATGTTGTGCTTGTCAAATGGACGACTTGCTTCTTTTTCCTGACAATGCTCGTTCTGTTGTTGGATTGGGCATGGCCATCCAAAGCATTGGTAGTTGCCCATATTGCCACGGCATCCGTATGGATAGCCCTCTCTGCCAAACATTGCAAGAGCAAAAGCAGGCATAAAAACAACTGTCGCAATGGCGGACAAGCCTCAAACGTCTGCCATTGCCGTAGATGAGATAAATAAATTTATTGTATATGAAAGTAGAAAAATTCACAAAAGAAGATATGTGTGCTGCCATCAGCTTGGCACAACACGCTTGGCACGGCTATTACGATGGCTTTCCGGCTGAATACATCCGTTGCATAGCTGCCTGCATCGTCCTCCACAATTACACGGACGCGGATTTGGCATTTAAAATCACGGATAACGGGGAAATGAAGGGCATCATCTTCGGTACACGCAAAGGCAAGATCGTGGGTTTGTCTGTATGGGTACACGAACAGGTCAAGTCGATGAATCCACAGGAAAAGGAGTTGTTGGAAAGACTCAACGACTATATGGACGAGGCCGACCGGAACACTATCGCACAAATGGACGACAGCGACGTGAAGCTCTCCCTCTTTATCAGCATACAGAAAGGATGCGGCAAGGAATTGCTACGCACCATAATGCAGGAGTTCCGCGCAATGAATGCCCAACGGATGTTTCTGTGGACCGACACTTCGTGCGACCACGATTATTACCCCGCCCACGGCTTTACCTTGGCTTCCCAATACCGCGACACGCATTACTCTACCAACGAGACAGACTATATGACTTACATCTATTGGAAACCTCTTGAATAAGCAGCCATGAACGAAATACAGCAAGCCGCCCAAGCCATTGCCCGTGCCGATGCCCTGCTGATAGGGGCAAGTAACGGGCTTTCCATTGCCGAAGGCTATCACGTCTTTGCCAACAACGAAATGTTCCGCCGTCAATTCGGGGATTTCCAACAGCAGTACGGTATACAGAACGTCATCGAAGGCTGTTTCTACCGATACCCAAAAGAAAGTGTACGGTCGGAGTTCCTGCAACGCCTCGTGCAGCACTGGGTGAAGGACTACCGCCCCTCACCGGTGATGGAAAACCTGCTTTCCATCGTGGGCAACAAGGATTACTTCATCCTCACCTCAAACGCAGATACCCATCTGGAACTTTCCGGCTTCGATACGGAAAAGGTGTTCGAGGTGGAAGGTACATTTGAAGATTTGTTAGAGCATCGCCCGCCCAAGGATAAGAGCCGTCAGGCAAACGAGTTTCTCCGGCGTTATAGCGGCAAGCACATCGTCATCTTGGAATTAGGCATCGGTCAGCACAACCGACTTATCAAGCAGCCCTTGATGCAACTGACAGCCGACGAGCCCCACGTCGTTTACATCACGTTGAACTTGGCTTCGGAATTGCATATCCCCGACGCCATTACGCACAAGTCCATCGGGTTGGCAGGAGATATAGCCGTCATGCTTCAAGAATTGAAGAATGAACTTTATCAAAATGGCACATATTTCCAAGTTTAAGGCATAGAGGCACGGGAAGATTCTTCCGAACTTTGCAACCGTAAACGATGAAACAATTAAATCATAGAATAATGGAAACAACAACGACTATCCGCTTGGTGCGCAATGCCACCTTGAGAATCAATTATGCAGGACATACGATTTTGGTTGACCCTTTATTGGCTGAAAAAGCATCATTAATCTCTGCACTTGGAGTAAACGTAAGTCCCAGAGTGCATCTGACAATGCCAATAAATGAAATTGTCGAAGATGTTGATTGCGTTTTGTTAACACACAATCACCCTGATCATTATGATTCAAGTGTCAAAAAACATTTACCGTCGGACATTTTGTTTCTCACTCAACCGGAAGACTGTAAGATTATAATGAACGATGGATTTACTAATGTTGTGCCAATAAATGATACTTTCTGGTTGGATGGAATTTGTATAACACGGATTCCGGGAAAACATGGAAGAGGAATGTTAGGGGATATGATGGGACCGGTATCGGGATTTGTTTTCAGCCATGAAGGATTGCCCACATTGTATTTGATGGGGGATTGTTGTTGGGACGATGCTATATATGATGCCGTCAAACGTTACTCTCCTGATTATATGGTTGTGAATAGTGGAGGAGCCATCATCCCTGTTTATTCGGGTTATTTTGGTTCCATAATTACCAATGAGGACGACATGGTTGAGATTGTGACAAAATGCACAGGTGTGAAGAAATTCATTGCTGTGCACATGGATGCCATCGACCATTGCCAAACGACCCGCTCAATTTTGCGTAATGAACTGGAACATCAAAAGGTCGACATGAACCGCCTGATTATCCCAGAAGACGGAGAAAGCATCAACTTATAAACTCTAAAAAAATATAGAAATGAAAGAAATTAAGGATGTGGCAGCAGCCGAAAATTTCAGCGCAATAAGCGTTGGCAAACTGAATGAACTGAGTGACTATGTGATAGAGCTTTCGCCCGAAGTGAAGATTCCGGGGAAAGTGTTCGGAGGAGCCGCGCTCCAGGCAACGGGCAGCGAGTTCTCCTTCCAGATGTTCCAGCCGGGCACGGAAACAGGATTCCTCCACACCCACAAGAATCATGAGGAACTTTATTTCTTCCTTGCGGGAAAAGGTGAGTTTCAGGTGGACGGACAGGTGTTCCCCGTTGAAGAAGGAAGCGTGGTGCGCATATCGCCCAACGGGAAGCGCAGCGTACGCAACAACGGGACAGCTCCGCTCGTCATGCTCTGTGTACAGTATCGGGGCAATACGTTTACGGCGGAAGACGCTACCGACGGCGTGATTCTGAATGAGCTGGTGAAGTGGTGAGAAACGGAATGAATCAGAATTGGTATATTTTATGTTCAACCCGTCTTTCTGTTAAGAATTAGTCAAATGCAAAAGCCGTCAAAGACACCCCGTTTTCCCTTGTGGGACACACGACATCCTCGTCGGGGACAAACGAGACCCTCGTGGGGGACAAACGAGAGGCTCGTCGGGGACAAAAGACAACTGCTTATCAGTCAGTCGATTGCAAAGGCGTTTGATAAGGAAGGACGAAAGACACAAAAAAGGAGGTTTGTATGATATTCTGGAAACGAGTAAAGCAAGCAATCAACGACCTGTGGTATCCCCGCAGCGTCACCGTGGGCAAGCCTGTCGAGACGCAGGAACTTGCCAACCGCATCGCACGTGAATCGACCGTATCGCCCGCCGACACCCATGCCGTGCTCCGTGCCCTGCCCAACATCATGGCGGACTTCATGAAAGAAAGCCGTGCCGTGCATTTTGAAGGACTGGGCTGGTTCCGCTACACCACCGTTTCGGCAGGCAACGGCGTTGCTACGAAAGAGGAAGTGAGCAGCGACCAGATTACTGGCCTGCGTGTGCAGTTCACTCCCGACCGTACCCGCAACATGAGCGGCGGCTACACCCGCGCCTTGATAGCCGACGAAGGCATCACCTTTATGGAATGGCTGGGCAAGGAAAGCGACGAGACGCAGGTGCCGGAGGAAGATACGGAAGAGGACGGAGAAGGAACCTTCGGATAATGTCTGGTCTCGTGCATGAGATTTCCCGCAACGATGTGTCCCCGCGTTGCGGGATTTTTTGTGCACAATTACTCCCTACGAATGGTTGTGCGCGAAAGGACTGGACTGATGTTATTCAGACGTTTTCTGTATATCGCTTCTTGTCTTCTTCTGTAATCTCACGAATCACCCGGCAGGGATTTCCCGCGGCCAGTACCCGTGGCGGGATATCCCGGTTCACCACGCTGCCCGCACCGATAACCGCACCTTGGCCTATCGTCACGCCCGGCAGCACACTGACACCGGCCCCTATCCATACGTCATCGCCTACCGTGATGGGGCGTGCATATTCCAGTCCCTGGTTCCTGCGTTCTGCATCCAGCGGATGCCCTGCCGTATAAAAGCCGCAGTTCGGAGCCACGAACACATTGTCGCCGAACTTCACCGGGGATTCGTCGAGGATGACACAGTTCATGTTGGCAAAGAAATTCTCACCCACTTCGATGTGATAGCCGTAATCGCAGAAGAAAGGAGAGACAATCGTGCAGTTGCCCTTCACTTTACCCAATATGCGTCTTACCAACGCATCCCGTTCTTCCGCTTTGGAGGGGCGTAGCTGATTCAGTTCGTAAGTCAGATCGGCACATGCCGCACGTTCCGCCAACAGTTCTTTGTCATAGTTGGCATCGTACAACTTGCCGGCTTTCATTTTCATTTTTTCTGTTTCCATGTTTGCTTGGTTTATATCCGGGGCAAAGATAACTTTTTCGTGTTACAATTGTATATAAAAACTATTCTGCCATTCCCGTTTTTTCCAATATCCGCACCATCTTCGGGCGGAAATCATTTCCCCATTGTTCCAGCATCCGGATAATGGGGATAAGGCTCCGCCCGTCGTCCGTGATGGAATATTCCACATGGGGCGGAAGTTCGGGATAGATTGTTTTCTCAATCATGCCGTGCATTTCCAGTTCTTTCAACTGCTGGTTGATGACGCGGGGGCTGGTATCCTCAAAATGCCGGTGCAGTTCACTGGGACGTTTGCAGCCTTTCTCCAGTTCGTAGAGGATGCACGATTTCCACTTGCCGCCCATGACTTCCATGGCTATGGCCACACCGCAATCCAGGTCTAAGGGTATTTTCTTCTTATACATATATTTGATATTGTCAATTCGCAGGACAAAAGTACACATTTTATGACTGGAAACGGATATAGGGACAAATTTATCTGTATATGAATAATTTGTCCGTACTTGCGTCCGTGCTTATAGAATGCTATCTTCGCACCCAAAAAGGAAAAATGGACAGACACAGATTCCTGAAGCAAATGCTATTATTCACCGCCTTGTTGTATGGGACATCGTTTCCTGCCAAGGCACAAAATAACGAAATCACCATGGATAATAATCAACGTACAAAAACCATCCGGCTGGTTTATCCGCAGTGGCAAGGTGGAGACATCGCCCACTGGATAACGGAAGTGAAAGACCCGGAGCAGGCTTCGAGGGGATATTACCTTGGGGCGCAGTTGCTGAATTTCCTTGCACCGGACAACGGGCAAGAAACCTATACGGTTCCTGTGGCAACCGACAAGATAGGACGTAAAGTAACCGACGGCGTTTTGGACAAAGAGGCACTCATCGCACAGACTCGAGCAGCTTTGGATATTCTGAAAATAACCCATCCTGATAAAATCGTAACACTGGGCGGAGAATGTTCGGTAAGCGTCGTTCCATTTACCTACCTTGCGGACAAATACAAGGATGACCTTGCAATGGTCTGGATTGACGCACATCCGGACATTACCTTGCCCGGCGATGCCTATGCGGGCTATCATGCTATGGCGGTAACAGCCTGCATGGGCTTGGGCGACAAACAGCTTGTTTCTGAACTGCCGATGAAGATAGACCCTTCCAAAATCCTTTTTGTCGGATTGCGCGATTGGGAGCGTGACGAAATCAAGGCAAGGCAGGAACAATACGGCATCCAACACCTGACACCGAAAGATGTCCGCGAGAACAGTGATGCGGTACGGCAATGGTTACAATCGTGCGGAGCATCCAAGGTTGTCATACACTTTGATATGGATGTACTCGACCCGGCGGAAATCATCGCGGCGGTCGGTGTGGTCCCGGATGGAATGAAAATCGCAGAAGTGGTGCGTGTGATAAACGATATCGGGCAGGAAAAGGATATTGTCGGGCTGACCGTAGCCGAACCTATGCCCCGCACAGCCATCCGCATTAAGAACATGCTGGAGCAGCTTCCGCTATTGAAATAAGGATTTGTATTTATTGTTGTGATACACAAAAGAGCCGCGGTATGTAAGTGTACATCCTTACATGCTGCGGCTCTTGCCAACTCCGTTCATTATCACACTTACCCGAAGATGTCCCGTAATTCCTTGTTGCTCAGCTTACCTATCCAGCTTTCGCCGCTTGCCACGGTCATGTCCGCCAAGTGTTTCTTCTGCTGGATCATGTCGTTGATGCGTTCTTCAAAGGTGTCTTTGGTAATGAAACGGTGCACCATGACGTTCCGTTGCTGCCCGATGCGGTAGGCGCGGTCGGTAGCTTGGGCTTCCACGGCCGGATTCCACCACAGGTCGTAGTGGATGACGTGCGAGGCGGCTGTGAGGTTCAGCCCCGTTCCGGCAGCCTTGAGCGAGAGGATGAAGATCTTGTCGCTCCGAAGGTTCTGGAAACGCTCCACCATTTCCTGACGTTGCTTTACGCAGCATCCGCCGTGGTAGAACAAGGGGTGTTGTCCCAACCGTTCTTCGATGAAGCGCACCAGCAAGTCGCCCATCTCGCGGAACTGGGTGAACACAAGCACTTTTTCGCCATTCGCCACAATGCCTTCCAAGCGGTCCAATAGCATCTCCGCCTTGCCGAACAACTCTATGCGGGCATTGCCGTTCTTGAGGAACTGTGCCGGGTGGTTGCAGATTTGCTTCAAGGCAAGAATCATTTGCAGGATAAGTCCCTGACGCTTGAAAAGGGATTCGTGATCGGTGGTATCAATCCCCTTGATTTCCGCCATGGCTGCTTCGAGCGTGCGGTGGTAGAGGGCGGCCTGCTCCGAAGTGAGTGCGGCATAATCGTCCAGTTCTATCTTGTCCGGCAGGTCGGAGATGATGCTCTTGTCGGTCTTCATACGGCGCATCATGAAGGGAGCGGTCACCTTGCGGAAGCGGGCAGCGCAATCGCCGTCGTTGTAGAGTTGGATGGGGTTGACAAACTTCTCCCTGAAGGCTTTCGGCGTATCCAAGTAGCCTTTGTTGGCATACTCCATGATGCTCCAGAACTCGGTGAGGCGGTTCTCTACGGGGGTACCGCTGAGGGCGATATGTGTCGTGGCGGGAATGCCGCGCACGGCCTTGCTCTGTGCGGTGTCCTGGTTCTTGATGTTTTGCGCTTCGTCAATGAACATCAGCGTCCACGGCAATTTCTTCAGCTTGGCATTGTCCGAGCGCAACACGCCGTAGGTGGTGAGCAGGATGTCGGCATCAAACTGCTTCAGGCTTCGTCCTGTCCCGTGATAGACAAAGAAGGTAAGCGACGGGGCGAAACGGCTGATTTCCGCCTGCCAGTTGGTGAGCAAGCCGGTGGGTACCACTACCAATATACGCCCCTGCTCCAATGCGCCTTCCTCTTTCAATTTCAGCATCAGGGTGATGGCCTGCAAGGTCTTTCCCAATCCCATGTCGTCCGCCAGGATAGAGCCGAAACCGATGCGGCTGTTGCGGTACATCCACGAGAAGCCGCGTTCCTGATAAGGACGCAGCGTAGCGTTCAATCCGGTGGGGAGCGGGATATGCTCCTGCCGTGTCAGTTCGTCCATCAATTGGCGGACCTCGTCGGTCAGATGCACCGGTGCCGATTCGTATTCTCCCGTCAGGGCAGCTTGCAGGATTTGGGCGGGAGTCAGCTTTTCGCCCTGCGCCATGGCGGCTTGCAGCTTTTGCAGGGTTTCCGCATCGGCATAGATGTAGCGTTGCTTAAACTTGATAAGCCCGTCGGCCTTCTCCATCAGTTTCATAAATTCTTCCAAGGGGACAAGTTCCTTGCCCAATGCGACTTCCCAATCGAAGGCAAAGAGGTCTGCCAGGCTGAGGAAGCCTTTGTCCGAACCGGCTTTCCGTTTGATGGACAGCGATGCCTTGGGACGGATAAGTTGTCCCAATGATTTAGGCATGAATACCTTGATGTCGAGCATCCGTACGGCAGGGATGACTTGCAGCAGGAAAGGCACAAACGATGCAGCAGTATAATGGACAGGCTTTTTCGCACCGGCGTTGATATAGCTCCCCACTTCCTTCACCAACCCGGAGATAAGCGTGAAGCTCCGCAGGATGCGCAGTCGCTCACGGTCGTATTCCGGCGAATCCAGCACTTCGCATAGGGGTACGGTCTGCGGCTCCGGCTTTCGCTTGTCCTCCACGCCGATGTGCAGGTTGAAACCTCCCTTGCGGCTCTCTTCCACGCTGAACACCGGGCGGTAGTCCGATGCCGTCAGGGTATAGGAAGCCGTCCACGAGCGGATGCCTCCTGGTGTCTCTTTTTCGCCCACTCCGTCGAAGGGCATGCGTTCTCCCTTGAAGAAGAACGGGAGGAGCGGCATACGGTCGCAACTGCCCGACAAGTATTTGACCAACGTCCCGAGGAAATACGATACCAGCCACTCCGCCGGATGCTCCACGGGTTTTGCTGCGGAACGTGCCGTAGGTTTCACCTTGACGAGCGAAGCCGGAACGAGTCCTTCGAGTGCCTCCACCAGTTCCTTGGCTTGTGCATCGATGTAGGCGGGCATCCAACGCACCAGGTAATTCTTGTCCGACAACTGGAGCAACTGTGGAGCCACCGCCCCCTTGTCCAACAGGTGCAGCGCACAGAAAAGAGTTTGGTACAGGGCAATGACCGTCGGATGGTAGTCGGGCAGGAAATCGGGATGGATGTGCAGCAAGGCATGAGGCAACGTGCGCTCGTTGTAGGCAACCTTTCCTTCTATCGTCCAATCATACCGGTAATCAAAGCAAAGGCTTATCGCATCGTCTACACCGATACTTTCCGGCAGTTTGGAAAATGCGATAGGAAACAATTCTTCCCTCCCCAGCTTCCCGGTGAAGAAACGCTGCACGTTCTTTCTCACACGGCGCAATTCCGCCACATATCCTTCCTTGAAATTGCCTTGGGGTGCAAAAGGAGGCTTGTCCGGCAGAAGCATCAGCAGGGCATCAGACCGGTCGGCCAGCTTGGAGAAGTCGATGCGGCGGAATGCCGGGACTTCCGTTCCTGCATCTTTAGCAGGCAGGGTCGTCACGAGGTCTTTCAAGGCGGGCACTTCCACCTCCTGCCGCACGTTGTCCACTTCAATGCCCCGTTTCTTCAATTCTTTCAGAAGGTCGAACCCGTGCATTTGGAACACAATGAAAGGATTGTTGTCAATCTCCCGGCTGAACATATAGACCACGGCTGCCAGATGTTTGCAAGGCACCGCCCAATCGGGACAACTGCAATCCATCTCCAAGTCATCCCATCGTTCGGGGAATATCTTCAAGCCGCAGGAGCGGGCGATGTCCAGCACCTCCGGGTCCAATTCCCGGTTGAGGAGACCGGAGATGATGCCCGGTCGGGCTATCAGCCGGTTCATCAGCTTGTCCACCTGTCCGGCGGAAAACTTCGGGACGGTGATTTTAACGCGGTAAGGCCGCGGACGGCTGCCTTGCACCTTGGCGCTGATAACATTATCTTGCAACTGTATTTCACGGACGGAGCCATTGCGGGCATATCGTGCGCCGCGGGGGATGCGGTTCTCATAATCAATGTGGGTCAGCGAACGCAACCATTCGTTGCCCCACCATGTATTGCCAAACTGTTGTGCCATATATGAATCGTGGTATACATTTTTTGTTGCAAAGATAACTTTTTCGTAGGACAAATTATAGAAAATACGAATCTAAGGCTTGATAAACCCGGCTATATCCCATCCATGTTTACCGCGGCATCAATGATTCCCGGTAAGCCTTCGGCGACATGCCCAGGTGTTTGGTCACGTACCGGCTGAAATAAGAGAGCGTCGTGAAGTTCATTTCCTCCGCTATCTGCACGATGGAAAGGTCGGGATTGTTGAGATATTCCTTTATCATCGGGACGGTGTAGCGGTCGATGTAATAGGTGACGCTCTTGCCCGTCTGCCGCTTTACGGTATTGGAGAGGTACTTGACGGTCACGTTCAGTTGTTCGGCATAATAAGCGACTTCCCGGTATTTCTTGCTGCGTCCGCTTTCCAGCAACGCCATTAGTTCCTTTACGACATACATGCTCCTGTCCGTGGCGAATATCGGGGTACGGTTCTTGGCGTGGAAATAAAACAGGTCATAAATCAGCGGAAGGGCCAGCCCGCCTATCAGCTCGCGGTAAAACAGATGGCCGGTATCGGCGATGCGGTCGCGGATATGGTGTATGTCGCGCACCAACGTCTCCGCATCCTCTTCCGACAAGGGGATGACAGGGTTGTCGTACAGGCTGATACTGCCTCCTATACCATAATTATTCGCCGGAAGCTGGTTGGAGAGGAAATCATGCGGGGCTGCCAAGACTTCCACTTTCATGTCTTCACTCTGACCGACTACATGCACTTGCTGGGGCGCATTGATGACCACAGCGTCATGCTTCTTCACGTGAAACGGACGACCATCGTAAGTAAAAAAGCCTTCCCCTTGCAGGCACACCATGTGGACGCACCAGCCTTTCAGTTTCACCGAACCTATCAGTTGGAACAGGGTGGAATATACGATTTTCAGTTCTTTATCCTTTGCCATGCCGCAAAATTAGGGCATTATCCGGAGAGCGCCAAACGATTTGTGCTTTTGGTGAAACATTAGATACCTTTTGTGAAACATGGAGAGTGTAAAAGCGGCGTAACTTTGCATCGTAATTAAAAGCAGTAAAAAGGCTCAATGATATTCACGAAGATATCAAATAATAATAACCCCATAAAAACAACGAATTATGCAAACAGTCAAATTATCAAACGGCGTAGAAATGCCGATTTTAGGTTATGGTGTATATCAGGTAACTCCTGAAGAGTGTGAACGCTGCGTATCGGATGCCCTGAGCGTGGGCTACCGTATGATAGACACGGCGCAGGCTTACTACAACGAGGAAGGCGTGGGCCGTGCGGTAAAGAAGAGCGGCATCCCGCGCGAGGAACTGTTTCTTGTGACAAAGGTGTGGATATCCAACGCCGGGTATGAGAAGGCAAAGGCTTCTATCGACGAATCCCTCCGCAAGCTGCAAACTGACTACATCGACCTGTTACTCATCCATCAGCCTTTCAACGACTACTACGGCACCTACCGTGCTATGGAAGAAGCATACAAGGCAGGCAAGCTCCGTGCCATCGGCGTATCGAACTTCTATCCCGACCGTTTCATTGATTTAGCAGAGTTCTGCGACATCAAGCCGATGGTGAACCAAGTGGAAACGCATGTGTTCAACCAGCAACGCCAGCCGCAGGAAATCATGAAGGAGTACGGCACGCAAATCATGTCGTGGGGGCCGTTCGCCGAAGGACGTAACGACTTCTTCACTAACCCCGTGCTGAAAGCCATTGGCGAAAAATACGGTAAGTCTGTGGCACAAACCGCCCTGCGCTTCCTCATTCAGCGCGACGTGGTAGTCATCCCGAAGTCCACGCACAAGGAGCGCATGGAGCAGAACCTCGATGTATTCGACTTCTCCCTTTCCGCCGAAGACATGGAGACCATCGGCAAGCTGGACAAGGGCGAAAGCCTGTTCTTCTCACACTATGCTCCCGAGACGGTAAAGTGGCTGGCTAACTTCGGAAAGGATTGACGAATCAGATTAGTTCCAATTCTTTGGCTACCCGGCAAGCTGCGATGGCGTTCCCGACCTGCAGCTTGCCTAAGATTTCCTGCCTGTGCCGGTTGACGGTATGAATGCTGATTGAAAGCGTTTCAGCTATGCCTTTGCTGGTCAGTCCCTTGTCTATCAGACTTAATACCTGCCTCTCCCTGGCAGACAGGATGCGGGTGTTGTCCTGTTTTTCCAGCTCCACGATATGTCCGCTGGCAGAATGGATGATTACACATTGCCCGGGAATGTCCAGTAGCAGAGGACCGTAAAGGCACAATGCCAACCGCAAGGTGTCGTCACAAGGTCCCGGAATATAGAACATCCGGTGCAATACAGGCACATAGTCGCCGGTGGCGTTCCGCATGCGGAGCCGGCTTGCCAGGTAATAATCGGAGCGTTCCTTTTTAGGCCGGTGCTTCATGAAATGGAAAAACCGGAGTTCCTGTAAATGTTTGCCCGACAAATCATCCGGATGAATGAGCCGGAAGATTTCTTCTTCCCAGATGGAAGGAAGCCTGCCCTCCTTGCGGTTTCTGCCCATCCCCAGCATTTGCGAAAACCCTCCATAGTAAATGTAGCTGGCATTGTCCCGCATATCGCTCAATACGGCAATGGCATTTTCCATCCGTGCATAGTTGCAGGCTATGGCTTTATATCGCTCCAGCCATTCGGCATAAGGCCCTTCTTCGGAGAAATCCTGCGAGAAAAATTCCCTGTTCAACCTGTTTATCGTCTTCATATCAGCGGACAAAATGGTTATTTATAGTCATTGTGCAACCCGTCATAAGGCGTTACCTTTGCAAAGGTATATAAAAAGAATGGTTATTATGAACATGAAAGATTTGAAAAGGTTAGGATTTTGCGGACTGATGGCCACGGCTTCACTCACCGGCATGGCGCAGTCATTGGAGAAAATGCAGTGGTTCAACGAACCTGCACAGTGGGAAATCGACGGCAACACGCTCCTCATGGACGTTACGCCGCAGACCGATTACTGGCGCATATCCCACTATGGTTTTACCGTGGACGATGCCCCTTTCCTGTACACCCTGCGCGGAGGCGAGTTTGAAGTCAAGGTGAAGATTTCGGGCGACTACCAGACACGTTTCGACCAGTCGGGGCTGATGTTGCGCATCGACCACGAGAATTACATCAAGGCCGGCATCGAGTTTGTGGACGGCAAGTACAACCTCAGTACCGTCGTCACCCACCATACAAGCGACTGGAGCATCATCCCTCTGGACAAGCCTGTGCCGTTCGTATGGATAAAGGCCGTGCGCCGGCTGGATGCCGTAGAGATATTCTATTCCTTCGACGACAAGGAATACACGATGATGCGCAATGCCTGGTTGCAGGACAACTGTCCGGTCATGGTAGGCATTATGGGAGCCTGCCCGGACGGAAATGGCTTCAAGGCACGGTTTGAAGGCTTTTCCATCAAGCACCTGCCTGACCTGCGCCGGCTGCAATGGTTGGAGAAAAACAGCGAAGGAAAGGAATAAGATTGCCATCCGGGAATAGGCGAAAGAATAAGCAGGCTATTTTTTGAGATGGCGTGCTTTTAGTCCGGCAATCATGTTCTCGTTGGTCTTGGATAGGTTGAAGCATCGGGCTTCCACTGGTATGGAATCCTGTCCCTTGCCTCCCCAATCCAATTCTCCGGAATAGATAACCCTGCTTTTCCAATACAACGTGCCCTCTACGAAAAACGTATATTTCCCTGCAGGTACACGGTTGCCGTTATTGTCCGTCCCATCCCACTGGTAGGTCAAAACGCCGTTCCGTGGCGTTGCCCCCGTTATGGCATCGACTTGTGCGGAAGACAGGGTTTGAGGTTTTGCCTTGCTCGTCCAGACAGGAACGGCATCTTTCCGGTATTCATATCCTCCTTTTGCTGTAAAAGACGTAACATACAAGGTACGTACCAACTTACCCGTTTCGTCTTCTATCCAAATGGCATATTGGCTGGAAGCAATGCCGCCACGCTGGAAGCGGAAAGAAATCTCCAACCGTTCTCCTGCGGGAGTTTCTTTCGCATCTTCTCTGTCTTTCGCATACGAGGTGGTGCAACCTTGCAGGCAGATGCCGACCGCGACCAGAATAGCATAAAACAATCTTGTTTTCATAGGCTTTATTCGTCCAATTTATAGCAGTTCAATCCTATTTCCGGGACATAAACGCGGGTGACGGGGGTTCCGAAATCTTCCACCACAAACTCTCCGGCTCCGTTCAGCGTAGCGGAAAGCAGATGTCCTGCCAAAGCGGAATAATCGCTGCGTCCCACGGTGATGTGCAAATGGAGATAGGTCTTCCCGTCCATTTGAGAGATGTTTCCTGTCAGGTTGGCAATCTCCATCTGCTCTTGATAGGTCTTGTCCACGTATTGTTTGGTCTGGGGATTGAAAAAGCGAAGGATTAATTCATCTATCGCCCCTATCCCGTAAATGGTTCCCGACTGGATGCCCCGTTCTTCGCAGAAAGCGTTCAGGGCTTTGACGATTTCCGCACGATTTTGGATACTGACAACATATTTGTTGCCTATTTGCTTATAAGTATACATATCTTGTGGATTTTGTGCGCTTGCCGGAATGAACAGCCATCCGCAAAGCAGCAGAGTGAATATGAGTTTTAATTTCATGACAGTCCGTGTTAAAACAGTTGGGAGGAAAGTTCAGGCCGTTCGTCTTGGTGCCAGTAAGGATAAGGCTTCTCCGTCTTGCTGGCGGCATCGAGGCGTTGCATCTGTTCTGCCGTAAGCTTCCAGTCTACCGCCCCCAAGTTCTGCCGGAGTTGTTCTTCTGAACTGGCTCCGATGACAAGGCTGCACACCGTAGGACGTTGCAGCAACCAGTTCAATGCCACTTGTGCCACAGCCTTTCCCGTTTCCGCAGCCACTTCATCCAACACATCTATTATATTATACAGACGGTCGTAAGCCACTACGTTATCCCTTACGGGTGCGCCTCCGCGTGCCACTCTTCCGTCTTGCGGCATGGGATTGTTCCGGCGGTAGCGCCCTCCCAGACGTCCGGCAGCCAACGGACTCCAGATGATGCTGCCCACCTGCTGGTCTATGCCGAGCGGCATCAGTTCCCATTCAAAATCACGGTTCAGCAGCGAGTAATATACCTGATGCGCCACATACCGGCTCCATCCGCGCCGCTCGGATACCGAAAGCGATTTCATCAGTTGCCAGCCGGAGAAGTTGGAACAGCCTATGTAGCGTATCTTGCCGCTCGTCACCAAGTCATCCAAAGCCCGGAGCGTCTCCTCTACAGGTGTATTGGCATCGAAGCCGTGGATGTAGTACAGGTCGATATGGTCGGTACCCAGACGGCGCAGGCTCGCCTCACACGCCTCTATCAGATGGAAACGCGAAGCCCCTTCCTCATTGCGGCTTTCGCCCATGGGAAATGTCCCCTTGGTAGCGATGAGCAGCCTGTTCCGCTTTCCGGCAATGGCCTTCCCCAATATTTCCTCGGCAAGTCCGCGCGAATACATATCTGCCGTATCAAACATGTTCAGTCCGGCTTCCAGACACATATCCACCATGCGGGTGGCTTCCGCTACTCCCGTATGTCCCCAGCCCTCGAAGCCATGAGAGCCGCCGAAGGTTCCTGTTCCCAAAGTCAATGCCGGGACAAAAAGTCCCGAACCGTTCAGTCTGCGATATTCCATAATCAGTAATGTTTTTTGTTGTGCATCTTCCTTTCATTTGACATTGCAAAAATAACAGCAATAAAGAAGACGGGATTCCATTATATTTGCAGTATTATCCATTATATTTGCATCCGGATAAAAATGAAAGTATGCCCGTATTAGAACGTAAGATTGTACATAACATGGCGACGGTATGCAGCCATATTTCCTACCCCCGTTTTGTGCTTCCCTTGCACAAACATGTGGAGTACGAAATCATGCTGTTCACCCAAGGCAGCGGGAAACAGTTTGTCGGTGAAGGTGTATCCGAATACAAAGCCGGAGACATCGCCCTCATCGGAAGCAATGTGCCTCATCTCCACTTATGCCATACCAAGCTGCATTCCACATCAGCAAGTCATCCGGAAGATGAATGGAGCGCCGGAGAAGCCATACAGTTCAGGCCGGATATGTTTCCCGACAATATGAAAGACATTCCGGATTACCGCCTCATCTACGATTTGCTGCAGAAAAGCCAATATGGAATCCGCTTCTACGATGAAAGCCTGTTTGATGAAATGATGGAGATGGTACGGGCTTTCGATTCTTCCGAATACACCTCGCGTATGGTCTGCCTGTTGCGCATGCTCGAAAAGCTGCATGATTGCCAGCATTTCAAATTGCTCTCCAGTACAGCATACAATCAGGCGAATCCTGTCCCCGACATGAAAGAACCCGTCAATAAGGTATATGCCTATCTGTATAACCACTTCAAGGAAAAAGTGACTTTGGAGGAAATAGCGGAGTATGTCAACCAGAACCCTACGGCATTGTGCCGGTATTTCAAACAACGCACGGACAAGAGCATTTTCCGATGTCTGGCAGAGATACGGATTGAACACGCATGCAAATTGCTGGCTTATTCAACTATGAACGTTTCGCAAATAGCCTACGAATCAGGATATAACAGCGTCACCCATTTCATTGCCCAATTTGAGAAAATCATCAGGCGCACACCGTCTGAATATCGGACACAGATAAAACTGTAAAATGCCGCTTCCCTGCTACAAGCTGCTATCAGACAAGCCGGCAAGGAGTTAAAAGCCAATGCTTCTTTGCTATCGGCATTTAACTCCTGCCGGAGGCATAACTCCTTTTATCTGCTGACATTTTGAGCTTTTTACTCCTGATGGGTATAAACAGTTTCTATTACAGTTCCAGTATGCTGTCGCCGTTCCGCTCGGCACGCAGCAGCTTCCGTTCTGTATGCCGTTTCAGGCTTTCTTCGAAGTTTACTCCTTCGCGCATGTTGCCGAAGGCTTCTCCCGGCGCCCAGTTTACCCGCACCTCTTTGATGTGCCGGTCGGGCTGGAACGCTTCCATGCTTTCGGCTCCTTCGCATCCCAAGGTGATGTAAAACTTGCCCAGGTCATCCAGTTCCACCTGATAGCCTTCCTTCAGCAACTTTGCGGTAGCTTCCGCCAGCATCTTCGTAATGGCGATGAAGTCTCCCGTGCTGTAAGCGCACCCGTGGGCTCTGATGTGCCGTGCCACTTCTTCCAGCGAGAGGGTTTTGATACACTGTGCCGAAGCGAAAGCCCGCTTCGGACGTTCCGGGTGGCGGGGTTCGCCGCGCATTACTAAGCTGTACTTTATCATATTCAGATTATTTAAAAGGTTGTTGTTATTATCTTCTTCTCTCAACGCAGATAGCCTCATCGGGTGTAAGATTAATAATCTTCCGCTTGTAAGATTAATAATCTTGCAGCCTGAAGATTAATAATCTTACAGCGGATGCACCTATATGCGTTTGGCGGCGCACCTATATCCACGGGCTTCCGCAACCGGCTGCGTCTTACAAAGATACTATCTGGGAAGGCGGTTGTCAAGAGTTTCGGGG